>NZ_LOWC01000067.1:0-155208 GCF_001522845.1 Burkholderia sp. BDU5
CGCCGGCTTGCCGCCCCCGCCAACATGCGGACATTTCATTTGCTACAAAACCGGACATTTCTATTTGTCCGCGACAGCCCTTTTGTGAAAAATTCCACCGATACGAACGTGCTTGCCGACAATGCCCGCGCGACTAGGTGAAATCTCTAGCGCACGTGGCGGCAACGCCAGCGCACGTGTCAATCGCGCGAATTTTCTTCCGATGCCGCGTGCCTACGCTTCGTTCATCCGGCCGGCGAACGATCGCAACGATATCCGCGCTTCGACGTTTTCCGCTTCGCCCATCCATCGCAGGAGACATCATGTCAGGCCTTTCGAACGCATCGGCAACAAGTGCCGCCATCGGCGCCGACAGCGCGCGCCGGCAGTTCCGTCAGGGCGTCGCGCGGCCGGCGGGCTGACGCCGCGCCGCCGGCGAGGGCGTGCGGCTCAGCGCCGCTCCGCCGCGGCCAGTATCTGCGCGACCAGCGGATGATGCTGCCCGCGATGCGACCGGATCGCATGGATCTCCTCGGTCACGCCTTGCGCGCGCCCGAGCCGCCGCAACCCGCGCAGCAGCGCGACGTCGCCCGCGCCCGGCTCGCTCAGCGGAAACACGCCGAGGCCGCGCGCGGCGAACACGGCCATCAGCGCGCTGTCCTCGAACTCGCCGATGATCCGCGGCCGAATGCCGTGCGCGTCGAACCAGCGGTCGAGCCGCGAGCGCAGCGCCGCGTGCGCGGTCGGCAGCAGCACCGGCAAGTCGGCCAGGCACTGCGGAAAGCGACCGCGCGCCGCCGACGACACGATCGCCGCCGGCCCGTACCAGTCGACGGGCGACGCAACGATCTGCTCGCTCGTCAGCCGCAGGTTCGCGCGGCGCGGCGCCGGCTCGCCCGCGAGCACCAGATCGAGGCGATGCAGCGCGAGCTCGGCGAGCAGTTCCTCGTATTCGCCGTCGTGACACAGCAGCCGCAGCGACGGCGCCGTAAGCGCGGGCTCGAGCACGGCGTGCGCGGTGAGCTTCGAGATGCCGTCGGTGAGCCCGACCGCGAGCCGCGCGCCCTCGCCGCGCGCCGCTTCGCGCACCTCGTCCTCAATGCGCTGTCCGATCCGGAAGATCTCCTCGGCGCGCGCGAACGCGGCCTGCCCCGCGTCCGTCATCGTCACGCCGCGCCCCGCCGGCTTCAGCAACGGGTGCCCGATCGATTTTTCCAGCTCGCGCACCTGCGCGCTGATCGTCTGCACCGCCATGTCGAGCCGAGCGGCCGCGCGGGCGAAGCCGCCTTCCTTCACGACGACCCAGAAGTAATACAGATGGCGAAAGTTCAGCATCGCGCCCTCTTGCGTTGTCATCGAAGCTTCGTAAAAACCGAACTATAAATCAGTTTTCTACTGGTTTTTACGAAGCGAGAAAGCGCCGATCATCACGGCTTCGACATTCGATTGACGACCCGATTCGACAACCCTCATGGACTACCTGCTGACCCTCGCCGCCGATCCCGCTGTCTGGGCCGCGCTCGTGACGCTCGTCGCGATGGAAATCGTGCTCGGCATCGACAACCTGATCTTCATCTCGATCCTGAGCAACAAGCTGCCGGAAGCGCTGCGCGCGCGCACGCAGCGTCTCGGCATCGGCCTCGCGCTGATTCTCCGTCTCGCACTGCTCGGCACGGTCGCGTGGATCGCGCGGCTCACCGAACCGGTGTTCACGCTGTTCGACCATGCGTTCTCGTGGCGCGATCTGATCCTGATTTCGGGCGGCCTGTTCCTCGTGTGGAAGGCGACGAAGGAGATGCACCACCACGTGTCGAATGACGGCTCGGACGAAGCCTGCTCGACGAACGCCGTCGGCCTGACGATGTGGGCCGCCGTCAGTCAGATCCTCGTGCTCGACATCGTGTTCTCGATCGACAGCATCGTCACCGCGGTCGGCATGACGACGCACATCCCGATCATGTTCGTCGCGGTGATCGCGGCCGTCACGGCGATGCTGTTCGCGGCCGGCCCGCTGTCGCGCTTCATCGACCGCAATCCGGCGATCGTGGTGCTCGCGCTGAGCTTCCTGATGATGATCGGCACGACGCTGATCGCGGAAGGCTTCGGCGCGCACGTGCCGAAGGGCTACATCTACGCGGCGATGGCACTCTCCGCGTTCGTCGAAGGGATGAACATGCTGGCGCGGCGCGCGAAGGCGAAGCATGCGAAACGAATCGCCGCGGAGTGACGCGCCGCGGCGGGTTGTGAACCGTTGCGCGGTTCGGCTCGTTCGCGCCGCGCGATGCGAAACGTTGCGCGGTCCGGTTCGGCCGGACCGCGCGGCGGGAATCGAAGCGCGGCTCGTCCGCGCGCCCTCGAAAGGTGTGGGACGATGCAATGCCCTGTTTGCGTGACGCTCGATCTGTCGGTGACCGAACGGCAATCGATCGAAATCGACTACTGCCCGACGTGCCGCGGCGTATGGCTCGATCGAGGCGAACTCGACAAGCTGATCGTCCGGTCCGACGACGATGCGCTCGAGCGTCGGCGCGATGCGGCGCGCGGCGCGACCTGATCTAGAACGGGCAATCGGTAAACAGATTGAGCACCTGCGTGAAGAACGCCCTTGCCTGAGCGTCGTCACGTAAATCGAGTCCGGCCGAATCGCCGCCGTACACGCCGCTCGACTTCGGACGCGCATTTGCGTGGCGTCTCGCGTATTCGACCGCTTCGCCGAGATCTGCCCGAAACCGCTCGACGACGCCCGGCTGCGTCTGCGGCCCGGTCACGCACATATGCAGCGCGTCCGGATGCTGGAGTCCGTTGAAGCGCCAGCCGTGCTGCCGCATGCAGTCGTTCACGTGATAGATATCGAACGCATCCGACACGAATGCGAAGCAGAACGTCGGCCTGCCGAGCACGCGCAACTCCGGGATCGCATGAACGGCGGCCTGCATGTCGAATGCCGTGTCGAAAATCGGCAGCGCGCGGGCCAGATACCCTTCGCGCCCGAGGCTGCGCAACGCCGCCCACGTCGCGGCGATCAGGCCGCCCGAGCGGCTGCCGGCCAAACCGGGCGAGCCGTACACGCCGCCCGCCCAGTCGGTCATCAGGTAGTACTGGTAGCGGCGAAAGCTCGCGTCGCGCCACGCAAGCACCGAGCCGCCCTTCGGTCCATAGCCGTATTTGTGCGTATCGGCCGATATCGACGTGACGCCCGGCAAGCGGAAATCGAAAGCCGGAATGTCAGGATAACCAAGCGCCTCGCCCCAAGGCAGGATCCAGCCGCCGAGGCAGCCGTCGACGTGCAACCACACGCGCTTGTCGATCGCGATGTCCGATAGCGCGGCAATCGGATCGATCGTCCCGTACGGGTAATTGCACGCCGAGCCGATGATCATCACGGTGTCGGCGTCGATCGCATCGCGTACGAAATCGACGTCGACCCGCATCGTCTCCGGATCGATCGGCGCAACGACCACGTCGAAGCCGAACAGATGCGCGGCCTTGCGAAACGCCGGATGCGCGGACGCCGGCCAGATCATCCGCGGCCGCACGATTCCGCGCTCGGCGCGCGCTTTCTCGCGATAAGCGAGCGTCGCATTCAAAATGCTCTCCGTGCCGCCGAGGCTCAGCGCGCCGCATGCGCGATGCGCGCCGTCGTGCGCGGTCACCGCCTCGCCGTGCAACAATGCGACCGTCATCGCAACGATCTCGCTTTCCATCCGGTTCATGCTCGGACACAGGTCGCGCTGCAGCGCGTTGACGTGACTGAATAGTCCATACGCTTCGTTCAGGAACGCATAATGCTCGTGATCGCCGCAATACATCGTGCCCGAGCAGCGGCCGTGCTCCCATTTGCGGTCTTCGCGCGCGGCCATCGATTCCAGTTGCTCGAGCAGCCGCTCACGCGGCATCCCGTGTTCCGGAAAGCCATGCATCGCGCCGAATTCGGCGGCGTACGGGTAAAGCTGCTTGATGCCTTCTTCGAGATCCATGACGTTCTCCTGTGCGAGGCCGGCATCGACGCGCGAAGACTCGCCGACGTCGAGTGCAATTTCCATACTCGCGCATTGCCGTTCGAATTAAGGCTGCCTAATTAGCCGCTTCAAAATTTTCTGGACGCGCCATTCAATCACGCTATGCTTCGATTTACATCCTAATAACAATCGGAAAATGTCATGAAAAAATACGCATTGGCTTTCTTGTTGATGCTGTTTTCATCGATATCGGCAATGGCGGGGGCAATCATTCCGTCGGGCGGCACATTGGTCGCCGGACAATACGTGATGTCGAACAACGGCAATTTCGCATTCGGCATCGACGCGGTCACCGGCAAACTCTATTTCCATTACAAGTTCCCGACGCGGGCGTGGGGCGCGAGCTCGGCGTCGCAACTCTTCGGCACGCAACCGGAAGGCGCGCTCTACGTGGGCAAAGGCGATCGGCTCGTCATGCAGACCGACGGCAGGCTCGTGTTCTATTCCGGGAACGACGTCGTCTGGAGCAACTGGTATTTCGGACCCGCGCCGACCCCGGGCTCCTATGCGGTCGTCGAGGATTTCGGCGTCGTCGCGATCTATCCGCCGCAAGGCGGCTACCCGTCGTTCGTCTGGCCGTTCGCACACATCACGCCGAACGACGGCGCGGTCAACATGGTCGTCGGCTATCCGTTCGGGATGAATTTCCCGGTGCTCAACGGGCGTCAGTCGCTGCAGATCTTCAACAACGTCACCTATTACCTGTGGAACAAGAGCTTCACGTCGGACAGCGTCGCGATGCAGCCCGACGGCAATCTCGTCGTCTACGACAAGGGGCAGGCCGTCTGGTCGACGGGAACGTCGGGCAATCCGGGCGCCTACATGCTGTTGACGCCGGTCGGATTCGTGCTCGGCAAGCAATACAGCGGCATTCTCGCGAACGTGCCGTATCCGGTGTCCGTCGATCAATCGAGCCGCGCCAGCGGCCCGAACGATCCGAAGCCGAAGCCGGGCACGCCGCCGCCTCCGTCGCTCAATCTGCCGATCAACGCGAGCTGGAAGTGCTATTACGTCAAGGACTGGCTCGTGTGCTACGCACCCGGCTGAAGAACGTCCGATTGCGCATCGGCGGCTGCGCGCCGCCGGCGAAGCGGCCACGCGCGCCGCAAGCGACGGGCGACGCCGACGGCCGATCCGTTCGCTCGCCTAAGCGCGCTGCAAGGCGCGGAAAATCGGCCGATTGCGCTTGAACGCCTCGACGAATTGCGCCGACATCTCCGCGTAGATCGCCGCGTTCGCGCGATTCGGCTCATGGATGCTGCGAATCCGCACGCGTGCGCCGAACGCGTCGAAATCGAGCAAGCCGAGCCGCTGGAACGCGAGCAGCGCGGTTCCGACGCATGTCGTGTATTGCGGCTGCTCGACCCGATGAACCGGCGCGTTCAACACGTCCGCGACGATCTGCGACCACGCGTCCGATTCCGCGCCGCCGCCGTAGAACACGAAGTGCGAGAAGCGCCGTTTCGCGAACGCTTCGACGGGGCTGCGCAGCCAGCGCAGATTCATCGCGACGCCTTCGAGCACCGCGCGCGCGAGATGACTGCGTGTCGCATCAAGCCCGAGGTTGACGAAGCCGCCTCGCATCGACGCATCCGCGCACGGCGCGAGCGATCCCGCGAGCCACGGCATGAACATCACGCCGCCGCTGCCGGGCGGCGTCGCGTCGATCGCCATTTGCAGGCGTGCGAAGCAATCGTCGCGCGGCAGCGCGCCGAACGGATCGTCCGCATAGACCTGCTGCTCGATGAAGTGCTTCAACGCCGCGCCGCCGATGCCGTTTTCCGCCATCACGAAATACGTGTCCGGCACCGGGCTCGGCATGCTGAGAATCGCGTGACGGATATCGGTTCGCTTGAAGCGTACGTGCGCGATCATCACGCTCGAACTGCCGATCGACAGCGCCGCGTGCTCGCCCGCGAACGCGCGCGTGCCCATCCCGCCCGCTTGCGTGTCGTTCAGGCCCGCGACCACCAGCGTATCGCGCGACAAGCCGAGTTCGTTCGCGACGTCGGGCAGCACGCGGCCGACGATCGCGTCGACCGGCAGCAGTTCGGGGAGCTTGCCGGCGTCGATGCGCGAGTAATGGACGAGCCGCGGATCGTAGCGCGTCGCGTTCAGGCTGCGGTTGTCGATCGCGAGCGACATGAACGCCGTGCACTGGTTCGCGCACGCGCGTCCCGTGAAGCGCAGATTCAGATAGTCCATCGGCTCGAGAAACGTCGCGGTGTGCGCATAGACGTCGGGCTTCGCGTACTTCAGATAACGCATGTGCGTGAGCGAAATCCCGCCTTCGACGGGCGGCAGCCCATGCACGCGCAGCCAGCGCCACTGCCGAAGCAGCGAATCGGCCCGCTTCGGATAATTCGCCAGGTCGCGCATCGCGCGCGGCGCGCCGCGCCGGTCGAGCCAGAGCATCATGTTCGCGACGGGCGCGCCGTCGGCGCCGATCGGCACGATCGACGAATACTGGCTGCTGCATGCGATCGCGAGCACGTCGCGCGGCGCCACGCCCGACGCATGCAACGCGAGGCTGCACGCATGCTTGACCGCGCGCCAGACTTCGAGCGGGTCTTGCTCGGCTCCGCCGCCCGGCATGCGCAGCGTCGCGACCGAATCGTGCGCCGCCGCGACGACGCGCCCGGCGAGCGAAACAACTGCGGCCTTCGGGCCGCTCGTGCCAAGATCGATCGCCAGCACGCAGGGTTCCGCCATCGCGTCTCCTTTCGCCGGGACGTTGGGGTACATGTTTGAAGCATAGTCGATGGAGCGCCGCGAAAGGGTTTGGCGGCGGCGCTTGGGATGCTCGCGATGGGATGGACGCGCGCCCGAAAACGAGGCAACGGTGTGGACCGGTCAGCAGGACATTGGCAAGTACCGGGCAACAGCGGCATTGGGCGGTACGCGGACGATGACTCAACGGAGACGAATGTCCCGTTCGCGATCGTTGCGCATCTGGATTTTCTTTATACCTCGAAACGCCTTTTGCCGGGAATTTTCCTTTGCCGCGTTCGCCATCTCCACACCGGCGGCCCGGCGATCAGATCGCAAATCGCTCGACGACCGTCGCGTGTTCGTGACTGCCCCCTACGCTCGATCGATAGATATGCACGAACGTGAGGCAATCTCCGATTCGATAGGCAGTCGAATGGATTTCGGCGGAATCAAACAGAAACAGCGGCCGGTCGATCTCGATCTCGATGCCGCCGAGGGGAGCGGCCAGCCCGGCCTGCAACTCACGGCGCTCCGCCGGCTTTGCCTCGAGGATCATCGCCTCGCGGGCGCTCGCGGCATTCGCGACGACTTCTATGTATGACCACTGGTCCGCCGCTTCGGAATCGTGCCGGCAGATCCGGATGGCACGCGTCGCCGTGGCGATCGCCGATGCCGCCGACAATGCACCCAGCGTCTTGCGCAGCGGCCGCTCCACTGCGTCATTCGAGATCTCGTCGGGGAGGAACATGTCCAGCACCGCCCCCTCGACGCGAACCGGCATCGCGCCCAAGTCGCTGCCGTGCTCGATCGCGAGCGGCCGCATCGCGCACTGCAGATGCGCGAAGCGCTCGTCGCCGTTCATGAACTGGACGTCGCCGAGCAACAAATGACGCTTCTGGCGTACCGATATCGTGCAATGCACCAGGAACTCGTCGGCCGAGAAGAAACCGAAGGGCCGTTCATAACGGATGCTCTGCCGCACGACGACGACGCCGAATCCGAATTCCCGAATGAGTTGCGGAAAGGGGCGCAGGTGATCCTTCAGCCATTGCGCCCAAACTCTCATCGTGCACGCCAGCACGCTTCGCGGCAGCAACTGGCGAGAATCGAAGAGACTCGTATCGTTGAGAACCTGCAGGGTGGAATAGCGCGCCATTTTTCATCCCGTCGTCCGGCCCGCCGCGCGGGCAACCGCAAGCAAGCCCATATTGACCTCCAGCACGTCCTGCGAACCGGCGCCGGAGATCAATCCGCAGAAATCGCGAAGATACCGCTCGAACTGATTCGCATGCGCATAGCCGCGCGCGCCGGTGAGCCGAATAGAGTCGAGCGCGACGGCAATCGCATGCTCGGTGATCTCGTGCTTGGCCGCCGACACGATCTCCTCGAGATGATTGTTCGCCGCGTTCTGATCCAGCCAGTCCAGCGCGGGATCGACGAGCGCTTTCGAAATGTGAACCTTCATCTGCATCCGGCCGAGCCGGGCCTGAATCAGTTGCATGCTCGTCAGCGGCGCGCCGTGCCGGACAGTCTCCGACAACATCTTTACGCACTCGTCCACGATACGCTGCATGCGCCCGATTGGCGCGCAACACAGAATGCCGCGGCGCGGATTCAGAAAATTCTGCACGTGATCCAGGCCGTTCTCAGCGAGCAGCAACTGTTCCTTGGGCACGCGCACGGAATCGAAGCGAACCGCGGCAAGGCCGCTCGCGCGCAGGCCCATCGTCTCGATCGGCTGCACGTGAACGCCCGGCGCATCCCGGTCGATCATGACGACCGCCATGTCGTCGGTGGCTTCGTTCATCACATACGTCATGTAGCTGTCGGCCATCGCACCGGCTGTCACCATGACCTTGGCGCCGTTCACCAGGTAGTCGCCGTGATGTGCGCGCAGCGTGCTCTTCATGCTGAACGCGTCCGCCTCTTCCGTATAGGCGAACGCGGCGAGCCGCTCTCCGGTGCAGACAGGCGCGACATAGCGCTCGATCAGCCCGGCATTGCCGCTCGTAACGAGCATGTTGGCCACGGACTGAAACAGGCTGATGTTCAACGCGAACGACGCGTCGTCGCACAGATAGCCCACACGTTCGAGTGCGTGCCCCCAACCCAGCAGCGACATGCCGAGGCCGCCGACGTGACGCGGCAACGACGCTCCGAGCAATCCGCGGCGGGCCGCCTCGGTCATCACCTCGCGCCGGAGCGTCGCGCCGTCCCTGTCCAGTTGTCCGGCCTCGTTCGACACCTTGTCGAGCAGATCGCCGGAGAACCGGTCGACCCAGCGGCTCGCCGCATCGCGCGTCGCGTCCTCGGGCGGCGGCAGTTCGAAGAGCCCGTCCGCGTGCCGCAACAAAGGCCTGCCCGGAGCGATCACGTCCAATTGAGGGGCGAGCATGCGCGTCAACCTCCCGCGATCGCGGTCAGGATCTCCAGCCTGTCCTCCTGCTTCAGGCATTGGCCGACTTGTTCAGGCGAAATCTGATGGCCGTTCAGAAACATGCGGTGCACCTTGCGAGGATGACCGGCCGAATCCAGCAGCACGTTGCCCATCGCGGGGAAGCGTCCCACCAGCAGTTGGATGGCCTCCTGAACCGTTTCCGCGGCCAGCGAGTGCTCACGCTGATATTGCGCGTATTTCTGCAGCACACCTGACAGTACGATATTCATGGCGAGTCCTCCGGATGGGGTCATGCTCGAACTATGACAAAGCGATGCGAAACGGCGCCGATGTGCTTGCTCATCCGCCTGCGACCGTTCTTGCCGGGGTCAGGCGCCGGAACACCGCCTCGGCGAAATGGTCGGAATCGCGCTTCAGCGGGTGGAAATGCGGCGACAGGTATGCACGAGCGTACGTAAGCATGAACTGTGCGAAACGCTCGTCGACAAACATGAAGCGAAACCACTGGGCATACGTGGATGGCCGCAACAGATCCGAAGACTGTGCGGCGAACCAGAAAGTGGTCGCGAACAGCACCCCGGTATAGAGCGCGAACGCGAGAACGCCGACGGCGATCCGGGTGACGTAGCCCACGCCGGCCGCGTCCGCGACGTCGTGGATCACGGCGCGATGTTCGATTTCCTCGGCGAAATGCCAGCTCAGCAGCAGGCCAAGTTCGCGGTTCGCCCGCGCGAAGTAATCCGGCCGACGCAGGCACATCTCGCCCATCAGCGTATTGAGATGCTCGAGCGCCGCGATCAACGCGATGCGCAGTTTCCGGCCGAGAAGCGGAAACAGGAACCGAAACACGAGAAAGCTCTCGACCTTGTGAAAGCCGCGGTACCGGAGGCCGACACGATCCAGATAATCGCAGGCCTTCCGGTGCTGGACTCCGTGCGAGGCTTCCTGCCCCAGCCATGATTTGAGTTGGCGCAGCAGATGCTCGTCGCGTATCACGGGCAGATAATCGCGCGCAATGGCGACGAACTCGAATTCGTCGCACAGCAGCATCGTGTACGCGTTGAACAGCGCCGTGCGGAATCGATCGCCGCCGAACCACAGGCGGCCTTCGACGACATCGAAACGCGGTCGAACCCGGCGAACCGGAATGACTCTGTCAGGTTGTGGGCACATGGCGATTATCGGGCGGCCGCTGCGGCGACCGGCTCCCTCACTCGGAAGGTTGGTTACAGGATGTAGTAGTCCTTCATGACCTCGTGGCTCCAGGCTGGCTGGCTGACCCTTCCGATCGGTCCGAACTCCTCCAGGTACGGCTTGATGTCCAGCACGGGCGTGCCGTCGACGGCATCGAGGCCCCTCACGCGTAAGGTTCGGCCTTCGACCGACAGCAACTGGCAGCGGGATACGCCGATCAGGTTCGGACGCCCTTTCGCGCGTTGCGCGAGAATCCCGATCTTCGGCCAATCGGCGCGCCCGCGCGGATGCCGCGCGCCCCGCTCGATCTCCTGCGAAGGCACCTTATTCAAGTGATAGACCACCTCGATGTGACTAAACGTATCGAGCCCCATCAGCGCATCGTCCGACAGCGCCGGCGAACCGATCGTGATCGTTGACTCGATCGCCCCCCAGTGATCGTCGATCAACTCGACACGCGGCGACGCCACCCTGCCGATCGGAACCATGGTGATTTGACTAGCCGACACTGAATACCTCCTCGTCTTCAACGCGGATGACTTGAACAAACACGGTGGAGAAACCGCACCCGAGCGCGGCGGCCAAGGTCGACCGCACCGCGGCCGCGATGCCCTGCACTCGCGCGGCGGAATGACTGCGGCGGCAGAAGATCCTGACAATCGGCCCCCCCCCCGGCTCTCGGTTCCAGTCCGCACGCCAGGCCAGTGCGGGATCGATGGGATGCCAGAACGCCCAGACTTTGTCGCGCGGGATGTCGGATACGGCGCACACAGCTTCGCAGACCTGCTGCAGAAGCGATGACACGCCGTCTCCAGTGTGTCGATGCAGGATGTGAATGACAGGCATGGTCGGCTCGGAAATCGTCTTATCGAGCGTGTGCTTCGATGAAGCAGGTCCGGACGGGCACCGTGTAGCCCCGGTCGTCACGGCGCACGCCGATCGCATCGAGCGTCGCCTGAGGCGTCCCGTCGAGCAGCGCGACCATCGCCGCGTGCGCGGCGTCGCCGGAGTTGGCGATGTCGCACCAGCGCGCGAGACCGACCCCGCCCGGGCGTTCGGTGAGGTCGCGCTCCAGCGTCTCGATGCGCAGCCCCGCGTTCTCGAGCAGTTCGCGCCAGCGCGCAATGGTATAGCTGCGGATGTGGGTCGGATCGTGGAGCACCTCCAACTGATGGTTCACGCCGTCGCATTCGGGATCGTCGTCGCCTTGCAGATCGATGATGACGACGCTGCCGTTGGGCCGGAGAATGCGCCGGAATTCGGCGAGGGCCCGAGCAATGTCGTGGAAGTGATGCGCGGCCAACCGGCAAACCACAAAGTCGAAGCCACGATCGGGCAGCGGCATCGATTCGGCGTACGCCTCGACCGCGCGGACTGGCGCCCCTCTGGCCTGACCCAGCGCGACGAAGTTGCGCAGCATGTTGGGCGACGGATCGACGCCGCACATCAATTTCGCGCGCCCCAGAAACGCGAACGCCGAATGGCCGGCGGCGCACGCGACGTCACAGACGTCCAGGTCCGTCCGCCCGTTGCTGAGCGAACGCAGCATCGTGAGAGAAGGACTGGTCTCGTGAACCTCGCTGCTTGCGTAGTTGTCAGCAATCGCATCGAATCTTGCGCTCGCGTGCGTAGACGACATGGGTGTGGCTCCCGTTTATCCGATCAAGACAACTTGACAAGGCCTTCGTCGCGCGCCGCCGACCGATGATGTTTCGCTCCGGCGGAAACGCTGCCCGGCATTGCAAATCCGGCGTATCACTTCGCACACAGACTAAATTAAATCGCCGCCGCGCAGACAGTTCGTTTTGTCTCAGAAAGATGCCAATTTGTCTCACGCATGCATTGCGTGAATCTCGTACAAAACCGGTCGCAGCAATCCGCTCGAAAAGATAGCATCCGCGATCAATGCCTTTGATCATTTACGCACGATCAATTTTTCCATTTGACTTTCGACCTCGCTTCATCCAATGCGCCCGATCCCAATACCGCACCGTCATAAGAGGTTCGCCATATTATTTTTCTCGCCCGAGCGGCGCACGCCCCCCGCCGACAGCCGACATCTCGTCAAGCCGCGCATGCAGGCGCGGCGGGGCCGGATCATGTCGAGCCACCCGTAATCGGAAATGCGGCATCGCTGCGATGCGCCGGCGCCGTCGTACGCGCCGCGCCTCGAATTCAATCAATATGATTTCGCTCCGATTTCGCTGACGATCGACGGATTGCCGAGTGAGACAAATCCACATCTTTCTGAGACAAAACGAGCTAACACGTAACGACGACTTTACTTAGTCTATCCATCAGGAATAAATCGATTAACGAAACCCCCAATAAATAGGGTTGACTCAACTCGTAAAATATATTAGGTGATTCAAAAAATGCTCGCGCCGCGACTCGCGTACCGCACGGGGAATACATGCTCCCGCTCGGCACTCGGCGGACCAAGTTCGACGAAATCAAATATTTCGGATTATTAAATATGCAGAGCCATCAATCCGCTTTGGTGAGATCTCGCGATATCGCCCCTCATGCACCGGATCTCCCGCAGGCGCAGGCCGTCCTGCAAGCGGGAGACGCCGCTCCCGACTTCTCCCTGCCTGCCTCCCGGGCGGGCCGCCCTCTGCACTACGCTCTGAAGGACGCGCTGCGCAAAGGCGCCGTGGTGGTCTATTTCTACCCGTCCGCCTTCACGAGCGGATGTAACGCTCAGGCGCACGCGTTCGCCCGCGACGTCGACCAGTTCGCCTGCGCGGGCGCCTCAATCGTCGGTGTGTCCCTAGACAGCATCGAACGACTGCATGCGTTCTCGGCCGATCCCCGGTACTGCGGAGGCAGGTTTCCTGTCGCCTCAGATGCACAAGGCCGGGTGGCCCGCGCTTTCGGCCTGGCCGTCGAACCCGCCCCACCCGGCAAAACCGACACGCGCGGCGAGCCCAACGACCATGACCGCGTGCCGCGCACGACTTTCGTCATCGCCCCGCACGGCAAGGTGGCCGCCACGATCGCGGGCGCAAGCGCGGTCGAGCATGTGGAACAGGCGCTCGCGTGGGTTCGACGCTTGTCGGCGGACAACACGAATGCGCGCTGAAGAAGCCGCCGGGCGACGCTCCCCGCCGTCGATCCGGACAGTGCGGGGCGACGGCCCCGTTCCATCACACAGTCGTCGTGCGACAACAATCAACTGAGAGGCCTCAATGAACGTCAGAGCGTGTGACTTTCCGGAGACGATCGAATACGAACCCAATCTGGGCGCGCTTCTCGACCGTCACCCGGAACTGCAGATCGAACGGGACGACTACAACATCAACGTCACCGCGAACTACGGCGAGCGCCTCGAGCCCGATGCGCTGTTCGAGCGCTACAAGCAACATCCCGGGCAGGGCAGACCCGCACATCTGTACTATCACTTTCCGCTGTGCGAATACATCTGTCACTTCTGCAACTACGTCAAGCAGCTTGCCTCGCCGACATCGCGCGGCGCCCAGCTCGATCGTTGGACGGATGCGTTGATTAAGGAGTCCACGCTGTACGCCCAGCAGGTTCCGTGGGTCACCGGCGCGCTGATCGAATCCTTCTATATCGGTGGCGGCACAGCCGCTGTCCTCACTCCGGCGCATCTGAAACGCATTCTCGATCACGTCCGGTCGACGTTCCACGTGACGCCGGAATGCGAGCTGAACATCGAAGGCAATCCGGATAATTTCTGCGACATCGACAAGGTCCGAGCGCTCGGCGACATCGGGTTCAATCGCTTCAGCGTCGGCGTGCAATCCTTCACGCCGGAGGTGAACCAGTTCACCAATCGCGGCCATACGCCGGACATGTCGCGCCAGGCGATCCTCAACCTGCGCAGTACCGGATTCCCATTCAACGTCGACATGATGTTTGGCCTTCCGCATCAGACGCCTGAGACGGTCTCGGAGGACCTGCGCACGCTCGTCGAACTCAGGGTCCCGACCATCACGATCTATCGGCTGCGCAACGCGGATCGCCAGTCAATGGGGATCGGCAACCGGGCAGTGTGGAACGTGCCGAAGGTTCGCAACAGGCTCGTCGAGCAAGGCCTGTTTCCGACGCTGGGGGCGACTTACGAGATGCGCGAGCGGGCGGTCGAGCATCTCGTGCGAAACGGCTATCAACCGAGCCCATGCGGATGGTGGAGCCTGCCCGGCACGTATCGCGAAGGCAACATCCCTCGCGTGTCCCGCAACAAGTGGCAGCGCTTCGATACCATGCTGGCGTTCGGCCCCGGCGCATACGGCTGGCTCGCGGGCGCCGACCGGAGCGTGATCCAGACGCATAACAGCTCCGACATCAGCGGCTATCTCCATCACATGGAATCGAGCGACACGCCGCCGCTCGCCTTCGGGCGTCTGCTTACCGGCAATCAGGCCGTCGGCACCGCGCTCGGTTTCGCGTACAAATCCCGTCAGCCGATCGAGATCGACCGCTTCAAGCGCGAGTATGGCGTGGATCTCGTCGAGGACGAGCCTTTCAAGACCGTCTTTTCGGAACTCCTGTCCAAGGGACTGATCCGGTCGACCGACAACGGCAATGCATTCCTGCCCACATTGAACGGAGAAGCACTGCACGAGGAAATCATCTCGGTCTACCTGCACGAGCGCATCGGTTCATTCACCACGGCGGTCTGCAACAAGGTGGCCTGAACGCCGACCTCCGCACGCCGGTAATCCGTCCGGCCGGACGGCCGATCGCGAGCGAGTCGCATCGGCCGCCCAGCCGATTCGCGCGTAACGCGGCCGCGCGGTCGGGAAACGCCGCCTGACGATCGGACTCAGCGCCGACATTCCGTGCCCATGATCGTGACAACATCCAACGAACCGCGCATTCGCCGTCACTCCCCGTTCGTCGCCGCGCTGCGGACTCCACTTGCCGGCGTGTGGGTCGGCATCCGTTTTCTGCTCATTCCGTTGCTCTGGCTGCGCTACCGCACGGGCAGCCGGATGGATTGGGCGTTCTCGGTGGACGCCTTCATGAAGCGATCGCTGTATCCGCTCACCGAGACACCGGACGATGCGCTGAAGCGCGACCTGGAACTTCCCGCGTCAGTCCAAAGCCGGTACGACATCGCCGACCCGGCCGACGGCGAAACCGATGCGGCGCCTCCTCCGCGCTCCGAAAACGGATGGGCGAGCCTCGGCCATCATCCGATCGATCTCGCGCGATTCGCGAACGGCCGGCCGCTGCTGCTCATTCTGTATCGAGGCAATTGGTGCCCCTACTCCAGGCTTCATCTCGCCGATCTTTCAACGGTGGCCCATCGCCTGGAAACCCTCGGCGTTGCCGTTCTGGCCGTCAGCGCCCGCCGTCACGACGACTGGTGGCGCGCAAAGGGCATCTCGCTCGCATTCGCCGCGGATCCGGACGGCGACTTGTTTCACGCGATGGGCGTTCGCATCGCCCCGCCGCTGTCGCATCGCGTGTGGGGCATGCTGCTGCCGCACGAGAGCGGCTTCCTGTTCGACCGGCACGGGAATCTCGTGGCCGCGGACGTGCGGCGACTCAATCCGACGAAAACCAAGCAGACGTTCCTCTCGGCGACACGATGGCTCGCACTCGCGCACGAGCTCGCCGACGCGGAGCGGATTGCGCGGCACAACTTCTGAACCGACCACGATCGTCCATCGAAATGCATCCGACCGCCGTCGTCTTGGGTACGCTTGCGAGCTTGCTCGCAGGCTTCTGCGCATTCGCCCTCCGCAGAAGCCGGATGCGTTCGCCGGACCGACAGCCGGCACTGCCGGCGCGCCTCGAATCGCTGTGCGTCGGCGACACCGTCCGCACATTCCTGCGTGTCACGCCGCCGTCCCTGCCTCCGAATGCGCCGCTCGTCATCGTCTTCCATGGCGGCTCCGGTACGCCGGAACAGATCCGGAAATACACGGCGTTCGAATTCGATGCGCTAGCCGACGCAAACGGCTTTGCGCTCGCCTATCCGCGCGGCGTCGGCGGCAACTGGAATACCTGCCAGAAAGGGCGCAAGAACGCGGCGACGCGACGCAACGTCGACGACGTCAGCTTCACGCGAGAAATAATCGCGTGGTTTGAATCTGTTTGCGGGATCGATCGATCTAGCGTCTTCGTTGTCGGATTTTCGAACGGCGGGCACATGTGCTTCCGCCTCGCACTCGAAATGACGGACGACCTCGCAGGCTTTGCCGCGATTGCGGCCAATCGGCCCGCGCCGGCCGATTGCAGACACGCGGGCAGGCGCGTGGCGGTGCCGATGATGACGATCAGCGGCACGGCGGATCCAATCAATCCGTACCAAGGCGGAGAACTCTCACCGTACGGCCTGCGTGCGCTCGGTCCTGTACTGTCCGCCGAGGAAACCGCGCGCTCATTCGCCCGCCCGGACGCCGCGCACCATCGCGACGAAGCGGACGGCCTATTTCCCCGGGATCGCAAGACCCGCGCGGTGCGAGATGCGTGGGGCGACGAGAACGTACTGATCACGATTCACGGCGGCGGACACACGATTCCCCAGCCGCGCTATGTGTTCCCGCGCCTGTTCGGCAGAACCAGCACTGCGGTCGACACGCCGCTTGAAATCTGGCACTTCTTCCGCATGATCGCAGCGAACCGCGCGCGCGCGGCCGCGCCGAAGCAAAGGTCGATGCAGTCCGGCTGACCCGCGCGATTCCGTCGCCGCGGCCTCGCGGGGGCAGCGAACCGGTGCCGGCCGTTGCATCGAACGTCCCGGTGCGTGGAGCTGGCTCAACGCTAAACATTGCTGACGAGACGGAGTATCTTATGCTGTCCAATAATGAGATCAAGCGCTACAGCAGGCACCTCATCATGCCCGAGATAGGAATGGATGGGCAGCGCCGCTTGAAGGCGGCCAGCGTACTCTGCGTCGGCACGGGCGGTCTGGGATCGCCGCTCGCCACTTATCTGGCGGCGGCGGGCGTCGGACGTCTCGGCCTTGTCGACAGCGACGTCGTGGACGTCAGCAATCTGCAGCGACAGATCCTCCATCACACGTGCGACGTCGGCCGCAGAAAAGTGATATCGGCGAAGGAAAAGCTGAACGCGCAGAACCCTGAAATCGAGATCGTCGTTCACGACGCAATGCTGACTCCAGACAACGCGCTGGACATCTGCACGGACTACGACATCATCGCCGACGGTAGCGACAACTTCCCCACGCGCTACCTGATCAACGACGCCTGCGTACTGCTCGACAAGCCGAACGTCCATGCGAGCATCTTCCGGTTCGACGGGCAGGCGACGGTATTCCACGCGAAGCACGGCCCTTGCTATCGATGCCTGTTCGCCGAGGCGCCCCTCCCCGGCGAAGTCCCCAACTGCGCCGAGGGCGGGGTGCTCGGCGTACTGCCCGGCCTGCTCGGCGTCGTTCAGGCAACGGAGGTCATCAAATTGATCCTGGGCATCGGAACGCCGCTCATCGGAAGACTGCTGACGTTCGACGCGCTGAGCATGCGCACGCACGAACTGCGGCTAGACAAGGATCCGGATTGCCCGATCTGCGGCGCCCGCCCCATCATTCGCGACCTGGTGCGCGAGCAGGCCGCTCAGCCCGCTTGCGGAACGCCGCCTCCCGAGACCGCGGAAATCGGGGTGGCGGAATTGCAATCGATGCTGAGCGATCCATCGATCAAATTGACACTGCTCGACGTGCGCGATCCGAACGAGTGGGAAATCTGCCGGATCGAAGGCGCAAAGCACATCCCAATGAGTGTTCTGAGCGAGCGCCTGCACGAGGTCGATCCCGCCGCGGACATCATCGTCTATTGCCTCGCGGGCAAGCGCAGCGGCACGGCCGTCGCGCTCCTGCGCCAGGCCGGCTTCGGGAACGTGCGAAGCCTGTCAGGCGGCATCCGCGCCTGGGCGGCTTCCGTCGATCCCGCGATGCCGATTTATTGATCGCGGCGCTCTAACGTGCCGTTTCGATGAACCATGGGAGAGCAAATGGAAAAGCAATCCAGGAAGTCGGCACGATCCGGCACGCTCGCCAACGTCCCCGCCGCCCACATCGACGACGTCCCGCTTTCGAGAGAATCCGCTCGTCCGCCGGCACGGCATGCGTTACGCCGGATATCTGATGCTCCGGCCGATCCGGCATCCGCTTGCGCGTCGAAACCGGCCACCGGCGATCGGCAACCGGCTCACGCGCCGCCGAGCGCGCGCGAAATCCGCACGATCTATTGGGCCCTGATGGTGGTCATCGGCCTCGGCACGCTCGATCAGAGCATCGTGGCAACCGCGCTGCCGCGCATCATGTCCGATCTCGGCGACATTGCCAAGAGCTCGTGGATCGTGACCGCCTACGTGTTGTCCTCCACCACGTCGATGCCGCTTTACGGGAAGCTCAGCGACCAGTTCGGCCGCAAGCGGATGATCTTCATCGCGGTGGCGGTGTTCCTCGTCGGCTCCCTGCTGTGCGGCCTATCGCAAAGCCTGACGGAGTTGATCGCGGCGCGCGTGGTGCAGGGCCTAGGCGCGGGGGCATTCCTGCCATTGAGCCAGACGATCATCGCCGATCTGATTCCGCCCGCGCAGCGCGGACACAAGCAAGGCGGCATCGCTGCAGTTTTCGCCGCGACGAGCGTGATGGGCCCGCTGCTGGGCGGCGTAATCACCGATGCATTGTCGTGGCACTGGATTTTTCTGATCAATCTCCCGGTAGGCGGCGCGGCGCTGTACAACATCGTCCGCAAGCTGCGCCCCGGGCAGCCCGGCGGCGCGCAGCGAATCGATTACCTGGGATCACTGCTGATGACGGCGGCCGTCACGGCGTTTCTGCTGGTGCTCTCGCTGGGCGGCTCCGCATGGCCGTGGCACTCGCCGCAGGTCTATGGCAGCGCGGGGGCCGGCCTAGTCTTGACTGCGGCACTGCTTATCCACCTGCGGCGCGCGGCGGCGCCAATCCTGCCCCCGAACCTGTTCGACAACACGGTATTCAACATCGCGTGCATCGTGATGTCGCTGACATTCATGGGCTTGTTCGGAGCGACACTGTTCCTGCCGCTGTTTTCACAGCTTGTCAGCGGGACGGGAGCGACCGAGTCGGGCCTGCTGATGGTGCCGCTGATGCTGGGCGCGGTCATCTCGTCGGTGATGGGCGGCCGCATCCTGGCGCGCATAGGCCGCTACAAGCCCACGCAAATGGCGGGACTGTCGACCGCCATCGTGGCGTTCGCGCTGCTCGCCTGGTCCATCTCGACCCGCCTCAGCTACTGGTTCATCGAGCCCTGCGTCTTCATGCTCGGAATCGGACTGGGTCTCGTCATGCCGAACATGACGGTCGCGGTCCAGAACGCGCTGCCGGTCGCGCAACGCGGCGTCGGCACCGCGATGCTGACATTCTTTCGCTCGCTGGGCGGGCTGGTCGGGATTGCCGGATCGAGCGCGATCATCGCGAGTCAGTTGCCAGCCACGGAAGCCGCGGCGCGCACGGCGCTCGCCGGGCATCATCTAAGCGGCCCGATCCACCAGGCGGCCGGCGGCCTGGCGGACATCTACCGCAGTTCGATCGCCGAAACGTTCGCGGTCGGCTCGGCGATCGTCGCGCTCGCCCTTGTCGTGCTGTTACGGCTGCCCGAGCTTCCGCTCGTGGATCGGGACGACGCGCCGCCCGACGCCCAGGAAGTGCCCGCACATGATTGAGCACGCTCGGCCACAACGCCTTTTCCGTTTCGCACGCGACGGCCCTTTCGACGATCGACGCGGAAATCGGCGCGACGGCGACGGCCATCGGCGGCCGGCTGCGCCGATGCGTCCCGCATTGCGCATCCGCGCGCCGGGCTTTTGCGCGCGTCGTCCGCCGCCTCATCATCAGTGGTGCGTCCCATAAGAGCCGCGCTCAAGCGGTGGAAGTGCGATCTTGCGCACAGACCGGCGAACCGTATCGGTTCCATACGACAGTCGACAAATGCGCCCTCGAATATCGATTTCGCATATAAATATAGAAATCCAATAGAACTATTAATTCAATCAGATCATTCAGTCTTGGAGAGGGACATGGAGAATGTCGAAATATATCGATTTCCAAACATAAAATTCGATGCGAGCAAGGAATTCGAACCCTCGCAAAATCAGGACGCGATGGCCCATCTCCGGCGGGGTCAGACAGACGCCGCCGCGCCTGAGGGGCCGGACAGTTTTTTCAGCGGCGCGCACGTCGGCGACCTGATGCTCGGCACGCTTCGCTACCCCACGACGATCTCGAACGGCCTCGTCACATATGAAGCCATCCGGACCATTCAGCGCACCCATTGCGACGATTTCGATCACTACTTCTTCTGTGCCTCCCGCGAGCATGCGTGGCAGTCGACATCCGAAACCGGCATCGTTCGCATTGGCGCGCGGCAGCTCTTCTTCGCCGATCTGGCTCGGCCGCTGTGCATCGACGTTCAGTCCGGCGACGTCGTCATCCTGATCGTTCCGCGCAACTTCATCCCCATCGATCTCTCCTCGCGGCATAGCACCGTATTTTCCGGGCTGATGGCGTCGCTCGCCTCTCAGTACATCGTCGGTCTCGCGGAGCACGTCGGCGCCATCTCCCATTCCGAATCGAAAGCCATCGGCGACGTCACGCTGCATATGCTGCTGGCCGCGACGTCTGTGGCCCACGACCCTATCGGGCCTGTTCGATCGAACCTGGAAATAGAATTGACCAGGAAAGTCAAAACCTATATCAACAACCACCTGGAATCACCGAAATTGTGCGTCGATTCCATTTGTCATGACATCGGCCTCTCGCGCGCCGCGCTATATCGATTATTTTCGAGGGAAAATCTGGGCGTCGCCGAATACATCAAACTTCTTCGACTGAGAAAGATTTATTACATCCTGAGACACTCGACCGAATCCCGCATCCGGATTTCCGAACTCGCCGACCGCTATGGGTTTTGCTACAACTCCTCGTTCGCGAAACTGTTCAAACGTCAGTTCGGCTGCGCGCCGTCGGAGATCAGGCGGAATACCGCGGTCGAGCTACGCTCGGACAACGACAAGGCAACGCAACACGACATGCTGCTCGATTTCAACGAGCGGCGCCACTTTCCCACTGGAGCTTCCTGAGAAGGCGAACTCGCCGTATCGCACCGCAGTCGCTCGCGATCGATCCGCAACGCTGGTGTCGGCGAAACAGACGGACGCCGCCTCGATTCGGGCGAATGAACCTGAATAGGGCCGAGGGTAGCCGCGTGAGCGTTGTCATGCGCTGCTGAAGCGATCGACCGCGACGTGATCGCATCATGCGTGCGCATTGCATGCGGCGTTCGGGCGAAATGAATAACACGCATCCGACGCCGCCGCGCATCGCTTTTTCCTGCCCCAATCGTCCGAACGCCTTCCATGCCTGTCATTCCGACCTCGATATGGCGTCACGGGCCTCGCCCAATCATCGGCCAGCGCTGTCCCACGCATTGGCGCTCGCGATAATCGAGCGCGGCCGCCTATTGCCCGCCGCCCAAATGGTCGCCCGGGCGCAGGCGGCTCACCTCACCCCCGTTACCATCTTCCAGCCCCGATAATCGGGGGCTTTGGCCAGCCAGGCCCGGTATGATTCCCGCCCCCAGTCGCCGATGATCCGGGGGGTGTTGTCGCCGGGCCTGGTGGGTGGCTGGTGATCGTTGACAGGGGTTTGGCCGGGATTTCCCGACGCCGTCCGTAACGTGGATGCCGAGACTTGCCACCGTTGTTGCAGGCCAATCCGTTCACTCTGCACAAACTGCGATTCTTGTCATGATGCGCGGCATCGTTCATTTCGTCGGCATTCCGTTCATCCGCCGGTGTCGCTCGCCTCCGATCTAGCGCGATATGCGCGCCCGCCAGCTGCCGGTGGCTTGCCAAACGCGTTTTCACGGCCAGCGCCGCAAAGTTCCGGACATCGAACGAAAAGCGGTTCGTCCGCGTCAGCGCGCTTTCGCGGCGCGCTTTCTCTTCGCCGCACTCGCGGCCGCTGGCGCGGGCGCCGGCATCCCTCCTGTCCGCAACAGGAACTGCACCGCATGATCGGCGAGCGCGTCGAAGCCGAGCGGCCCGTCAGGCTTGTACCATTGCGCGACCCAGTTCAGCGCGCCGAACATCAGCAACCGATCGATCGGCGTCGGCGCGGGCCACTCGCCGGCGGCCTGCAAGCGCTCGATCACGCCATCCCACACCGCCTCGTAGCGGTCCTTCAGCTTCAGCACCTTCGCCTGCATCGATTCGTCGAGCGACTTCCACTCGTACAGCAGCACCGGAATGAAATCGTGATCCGGCGACACCAGCGTCTTCAGGTGCGTGTGCACGAGCGCGCGGAACGCCTCGCGCGCGGGTTGGTTCTCGACGTCGAGCGCCTCGATCCGTGCAAGCGCGTTCGACATCCCCTGCTCCATCACCGCGACGAGAATGTCCTGCTTCGTCTTGAAATAGTAGAACCAGCTTCCCGCCTGCACGCCCGCCGCCGCGGCGATGTCGCGGACCGTCGTTCGTTCGTATCCCTGTGTGCGGAACAGCTTCGCGGACTTGAGGATCAATTCGTCGCGCAGCGTCGCGCTCTCGCCCTTCACGGGACGCCCGCGTTTGCGCGTGGCCTGAGGTATGGCGCTCATAGAATCACAATGCGATGTTTCGAACCGGCATTTGCCGCCGCGAAGCCGCGACGAAGCCGGAAATTCGGACGATTATCGGCGAGTTTCAAACGCTTGGAAAGCCGATCCGCCCGCATGCGCCGCCCGTTCGCCGAGCGCCCCGCCCTAATATTCGAGCTGCCGCGCCGCGAGATCCTTCATGATTTCCTCCGCGCCGCCGCCGATCATGTTGACCTTCACTTCGCGATAGATTCGCTCGGGCCGCGTGCCGCGCATGTAGCCCATGCCGCCCAGGATCTGCACGGCGGCGTCCGCGCAGAACTGCATCGTCTGCGTCGCGAAGTTCTTCAGCATGCAGATCGTCGCGACGAGCGTCGGCGCGCGCCTGTCGAGATGATCGATCTGCCACGCGCATTGTTCGAGCCACGCGCGCGTCGCGTCGATGTGCATCGCCATGTCGACGAGCTTGTGCCGGATCACCTGATGGTCGACGATGCGCTGCCCGAAGGTCCGGCGCTGCCGCGCCCAGTCGAGCGCGTCTTCGTAGCAGACTTCCGCGAAGCCGAGCGCCGACGCGGCAAGGCTGAAGCGCTCCAGATTGAAGTTCTGCATGACGAGCGGAAAGCCGCCGCCTTCCGGGCCGATCAGGTTCGCGGCCGGCACGCGGCAATCGTCGAAACGCAGATGCGCGGTATCGGACGCCCACCAGCCCATCTTGTCGAGCGGCGTCTTCGACAAGCCCGGCACATCGCCTTCGACGAGCAGCAGCGACAGACCCTTCGCGCCCTGCGCGTCCGGATCGGTGCGCACCGCGACCGTGTAATAGTCGGCGCGGATGCCCGACGTGATGAACACCTTCTCGCCGTTCACGACGTAATGGCCGCCGTCGCGCACCGCGCTCGTGCGCAGCGCGGCGACGTCCGAGCCGCCGCCCGGCTCGGTGATCGCGAGCGCCGAAATCTTGCGGCCCGCGAGAATGCCCGGCAGCACGCGCGCCTTCAGTTCGTCGCTGCCCGCGTGCACGATCGGCGGCGCGCCGATCGTGTGCGACATCAGCGAGCTGACGACGCCGCCCGCGCCGCAGTGCGCAAGCTCGATCGAGCAGATCAGCCGATGAAACATGTCGACGTCCTCGACGCCGCCGTAAGCATCCGGAAAGCCGATGCCGATGAGGCCGATGCGCGCCGCCTTCTCGTACAGTTCGCGCGGAAACTCGCCCGCCTCGTCCCATTCGTTCACATACGGCGCGATCTCTTTCGCGACGAACCGGCGCAGCGTATCCTGCAATTCGATATGTTCCGGCCGGTAGTACGCCGGATTCGGGATGGCACGTTGCATCGAGGTCTCCTGTCGGTATGCCGGGGTCGGTTGCATTCGTGCCGATTCTAGGAATGCGGCAAAAATAAATCAACCGATTGATTTATTAGATTCGCAGCGCTACGATGTGCGCACGTTGCAACGACGACATTCGAGACACCCGATGAACACACTGCAAGGAAAGACCGTTTTCATCACCGGCGCCTCGCGCGGCATCGGGCTTGCGATCGGCAAGAAAGCGGCGAGTCTCGGCGCGAACGTCGTCATCGCCGCGAAAACCGTGGAAGCGAATCCGAAGCTGCCCGGCACGATCTACAGCGCGGCGGCCGAGATCGAAGCGGCGGGCGGCGCATGCCTGCCGCTTCAGGTCGACATCCGCGACGAGGCGCAGATCGCCGACGCGCTCGCGCGCGCGGCCGAGCGTTTCGGCGGCATCGACGCACTCGTCAACAACGCGAGCGCGATCAGCCTGACCGACACGCCGAACACGCCGATGAAGCGCTTCGACCTGATGTTCGACGTCAACGTCCGCGGCACGTTCGCATGCACGCAAGCGGCGCTGCCTTATCTGAAGCAGTCCGCGCAACGCGGCGGCAACCCGCACGTGCTGACGCTGTCGCCGCCGCCGAATCTCGATCCGAAATGGTTCGCGCCGCACGTCGCCTACACGATCGCGAAATACGGAATGAGCCTGTGCGTGCTCGGCCACGCGGAGGAATTCCGCACGCACGGCATCGCGGTCAACGCGCTGTGGCCGCGCACGGTAATCCATACGGCGGCGCTCCGGATGATTCCCGGCATTCCGCCCGCGATCTGCCGCACGCCCGAGATCGTCGCCGATGCGGCCGCGCAGGTACTGTCGCTCGACGCGCGCACGCATACCGGGCGCTTCTTCATCGACGAACAGGTGCTCGCCGACGCAGGCGTCACCGACCTGTCGCGCTACGCGGTCGTGCCGGGCACCACGACGTTTCCGAACGATCTGTTTCTCGACTGACGGATAACACCAGATGGGATATCGCTCACAACTTCGCGCGGGCAGCTTCGACGGCAAGATCGCGCTCGTCACCGGCGGCGGCAGCGGCATCGGCCGCTGCTGCGCGCATGAGCTCGCGTCGCTCGGCGCGCACGTCGTGCTGCTCGGACGCAACGCCAACAAGCTCGCGAACGTGTCGGCCGAAATTCACGAAGATGGCGGGCGCACGGACGAGATCGCATGCGACATCCGCGACGAAGACGGCGTGCGGCAAGCAATCGCGCAGATCGTCGAGCGGCACGGCCGCGTCGATCTGCTCGTCAACAACGCGGGCGGCCAGTTCCCCGCGCCGCTCGAGCAGATCAGCGCGAAAGGCTGGCAGGCGGTGCTCAACACGAACCTGCTCGGCGGCTTTCTCGTCGCGCGCGAGTGCTACGTGCAATCGATGAAGCCGCGCAAGACAGGCGCGATCGTCAACATCATCGCCGACATGTGGCACGGGATGACCGGCATGGGCCACAGCGGCGCCGCACGCGCAGGCATGCTCAACTTCACCGAGACGGCCGCAGCCGAATGGGCGCCCGTTCGCGTGAACGCGGTCGCGCCCGGCTGGATCGCGTCGAGCGGCATGGACACCTACCCGGACGCAGTCAAGCCGATGTTGCGCGCGCTGCCGAAGATGGTGCCGCTCGGCCGCATCGGCAACGAAGCCGAAGTGTCGGCGGCGATCGCGTTCCTGTTGTCCGACGCCGCGTCGTTCGTCAGCGGCGCGTGCCTGCGCGTCGACGGCGGCGCACCGAACGCGCGCCGCCATTTCCCGATGCAGCCCGTCGATGCGAACGCGCCGTTCGACGGCTTCCATCGCGCGATCGCGCCCGAACTCTTCAAGCGCTGACATGCCGATCTTCGATTCCCGCCTCGACACCACGAGCGCCGCGTTCCGCGACAACGCCGACCACATGCGCGCGCAGATCGCGCAGTTGCAGGCGCTGCACGCGCGCGCCGCGAACGAATCGGCGAAGGCCGGTCCGCGCTTCGAGAAGCGCGGGCAGTTGCTGCCGCGCGAGCGGCTCGCGCTGCTCGTCGACGCCGGCGCGCCGTTCCTCGAGCTCGCGTCGCTCGCCGGCTACCTCGCCGGCGAAAGCGATCCGGACAAGTCAGTGCCGGGCGCGGGTCTCATCGGCGGCATCGGCTACGTGAGCGGCACGCGCTGCATGATCGTCGTCGCCGATTCGGGCATCGACGCGGGCGCGCTGCAACCGATGGGCCTCGAGAAATTCCAGCGGCTGCAACGGATCGCGCTCGACAACCGGCTGCCGTTCGTGCATCTCGTCGAATCGGCGGGCGCGAACCTGATGCAATACCGCGTCGAGGAATTCATCCACGGCGGCCGCCATTTCTTCCAGCTCGCGAAGCTGTCCGCCGCTGGCATCCCGGTGCTCACGCTCGTGCACGGCTCGTCGACCGCGGGCGGCGCCTACATGCCGGGGCTGTCCGATTACGTCGTGATGGTTCGCGACCGCGCGAAGGCGTTCCTCGCCGGCCCGCCGCTCCTGAAAGCCGCAACGGGCGAGATCGCGACCGACGAGGAGCTCGGCGGCGCGACGATGCACGCGACCGTGTCGGGGCTCGCCGAATACGTCGCGGACGGCGACGCCGACGGCATCCGGATCCTGCGCGAGCTCGTCGACAAGCTCGGCTGGCGCGAACGCGAAACGGCGCTGCCCGTCGGCGCGGACCCCGCGCTCGATCCGGAAGGACTGCTCGGCATTCTGCCGCGCGACGGCAAGAAGCCCGTCGACATGCACGAGGTGATCGCGCGGCTCGTCGACGGATCGGACTTTCTGGCGTTCCAACCATCGTACGGGCCGGCCACCGTCTGCGTGCACGCGCGCATCCACGGCATGCCCGTCGGCATCGTGACGAACAACGGCCCGCTCGATCCGGCCGGCGCGACGAAGGCGACGCACTTCATCCAGGCGTGCTGCCAGAGCGACGTGGCGCTCGTCTATTTGCAGAACACGACGGGCTTCATCGTCGGCAAGGCGTCCGAGCGCGCGGGGATGATCAAGCACGGCGCGAAGATGATCCAGGCGGTATCGAACGCGACCGTCCCGCAGATCACGATCCTGTGCGGCGCATCGTTCGGCGCCGGCAATTACGGGATGTGCGGACGCGGCTTCGATCCGGCGTTCGTGTTCTCGTGGCCGAACGCGCGCACCGCCGTGATGGGCGCGGAGCAGGCCGCGCTCACGATGGCGATCGTGATGGAAGGCGCGGCGCGCGCGAAAGGCGTCGTGCCGGACTGTGCGCGCATCGACGCGCTGCGCGAGAAGATCGTCGCGAACTTCGAGCGCCAGACCCACGCGTTCTATACGTCGGGCCGCATGCTCGACGACGGCGTCATCGATCCGCGCGACACGCGCCGCGTGATCGCGATGACGCTCGCCGTCTGCCGCGACGGCCACGGCAAGACCGTCCAGCCGCTCACGTTCGGCGTCGCCCGCCCCTGATCCGGAGACATCATGCACTTCACCGAAGAACACGCCGCCATCGCGCGCACCGTCAAGCGCTTCATCGAGCAGGAGGTCAATCCGTACGTCGACGAATGGGAAGAAGCCGGCATCTTTCCCGCGCACGACGTGTTCAGGAAGCTCGGCGCGCTCGGCATGCTCGGCCTGAGCAAGCCCGCCGCGTTCGGCGGCGGCGAGCTCGACTACAGCTACGAACTCGTGATGGCCGAGGCGCTCGGCGTATGCGCGGCGGGCGGCGTGCCGCTCGCGATCGGCGTGCAGACCAACATGGCGACGCCCGCGCTCGCGCGCTTCGGCTCCGACGCATTGCGCGCCGAATTCCTCGCGCCCGCGATCGCGGGCGAGCAGGTGTCGTGCATCGGCGTATCCGAGCCGGACGCGGGCTCCGACGTCGCATCGATCCGCACGGCCGCACGCAAGGACGGCGACGACTACGTGATCAGCGGGACGAAGCTCTGGATCACGAATGGCACGCAGGCGGACTGGATGTGCTGCCTCGCGAACACGTCGGACGGCCCGCCGCATCGGAACAAGTCGCTGATCGTCGTGCCGCTGAAATCGAAAGGCGTGCACATCGAGAAGAAGATCCGCAAGATCGGCATGCATTCGTCGGACACCGCGCAGATCTTCTTCGACGACGTCCGCGTGCCGCGCCGCAATCTGATCGGCGAAGAAGGCCAGGGCTTCACGTACCAGATGCTGCAATTCCAGGAAGAGCGGCTCTACGGCGCCGCGGCCGCGCTCGTCGTGCTCGATCGTTCGATCGATGAAACGATCGACTACACGCGGCAGCGCAAGATCTTCGGGCGGCCGGTGCTCGATCACCAGGTCGTTCACTATCGGCTCGCCGAGCTGAAGACCGAAGTCGAGACGCTGCGCGCGCTCACCTATCGCGCGACCGAGCTGTACGTGCAAGGCGGCGACGTGACGACGCTCGCGTCGATGGCGAAGCTGAAGGCGGGACGCCTCGCGCGCGAAGTGACCGACAGTTGTTTGCAGTTCTGGGGCGGCATGGGCTTCGCGTGGGAATCGAGCATCTCGCGGACTTATCGCGACACGCGGTTGTTCTCGATCGGCGGCGGCGCGGACGAAGTGATGCTCGGCATCATCTGCAAGAAGCTCGGCACGCTGCCGCGGGAGTGACGCGCGATGATCGAAACGACTTCCCCGACGCTCGCGCCGCTGCACGTCACGCGAGCGGACGGCATCGTGTTCGCGACGCTGAATCGGCCGGCCAAGCGCAACGCGCTGACCGACGATCTCGTCGCTGCGCTCGACGCCGAATGCGAACGCGTCGCCGCCGATGACGGCGTGCGCGCGTTCGTGCTGCGCGGCGCGGGCGGCGTGTTCTGCGCGGGCGGCGACTTCGGCGGCTTCAAGACGATGATGCGCGAGCCGGCGCCCGCCGGTGAGATCGATCCGATCGCGGCGTCGAACCGCCGGTTCGGCGCGCTGCTCGACAAGCTCGCGGCACTGCCGATGCCGACGCTCGCCGTGATCGAAGGCGCGGCGATGGGCGGCGGCTGCGGGCTCGCCGCCGCGTGCGACCGCGTGCTGATGGCGAACGATGCATATCTGTCGATGCCGGAGACGTCGCTCGGGCTGCCGCCCGCGCAGATCGCGCCGTTCATCGTCGCGCGCGCGGGCGCGGTGCGCGGCCGCTGGCTGATGCTGACGGGCCGCAGGCTGTCGGCCGCCGACGCGCTGCATGCGGGCCTCGTCGACGAAACCGCGAGCGCCGACGGCATCGACTTGCTGCTGCGCGGCGAGCTCGCGCGCGTGCTCGCATGCGAACCGGCCGCGCAGCGCGCGACGAAGCGGATCGTCGCCGATGCGCTGCGCCGCGAGCGCGGCGCCGTTCTAGACGCGGCCGCGGACGAATTCGCCGCCGCGCTGCGCTCGGGCGTCGTCGTCGAAGGGCTCGCCGCGTTGACCGGCAAGCGCGCGCCCGGCTGGGCGAGCGACGCGCCGGCGCTGCCGGAGATGCCATGAGCGAACGCCGCTTCACCCGACTCCTGATTGCGAATCGCGGCGAGATCGCGGTGCGCATCGCGCGCACCGCGCGGCGGCTCGGCATCGCGACCGTCGCGGTCTACTCCGGCGCGGACGCGCGCAGCCCGCACGTCGGCGCATGCGACGCGGCGGTGTCGATCGGCAGCGCGACGCCCGCCGAATCGTACCTGTCGATCGACAAGCTGATCGACGCCGCATTGAAGAGCGGCGCGCAGGCGATCCATCCGGGCTACGGCTTCCTGTCCGAGAACGCGGCGTTCGCGCGGCGCATCGCCGATGCGGGCCTCGTGTTCGTCGGCCCGCGCGCCGACGCGATCGACGCGATGGGCGACAAGGCGCGCGCGCGCCGCCGGATGGCCGCGGCCGGCATCCCCGTCGTGCAAGGCTACGACGGCGACGACCCGAGCGAAGCGCGCATTCTTGCGGAGGCCGAACGAATCGGCTTTCCGGTGATGCTGAAGGCGGCGGCGGGCGGCGGCGGACGCGGCATGCGCCGCGTCGATACGCGCGACGCGCTGCCCGCCGCGCTGAAGCTCGCGGTGTCCGAAGCGCAGAAAGCGTTCGGCGACGGCCGGATGATCGTCGAGCGCGCGGTGATCGAGCCGCGTCACGTCGAAGTGCAGGTGTTTGCCGACGCGCACGGCCACGTCGTTCATCTCGGCGAGCGCGACTGCTCGGTGCAGCGCCGTCATCAGAAGATCGTCGAGGAAGCGCCGTCGCCCGCGGTCGGCGCCGCATTGCGCGCGCGGCTCGGCGCGACGGCCGTGGCCGTCGCGCGCGAGATCGGCTACGTCGGCGCAGGCACCGTCGAGTTTCTGCTCGATCGCGACGGTCAGTTCTACTTCATGGAGATGAACACGCGGCTGCAGGTCGAGCATCCAGTGACCGAGCTGATCACCGGACAGGATCTCGTCGAATGGCAGCTGCGCGTCGCGCGCGGCGAAGCGTTGCCGCTCGCGCAGCAGGACGTTCGGTTCGACGGCCACGCGATCGAAGTGCGTCTCTGCGCGGAAGATCCCGCCGACGACTTCCTGCCACGCACGGGCGACGTGCTGCTGTGGCGGCCGGGCCGTCATGCGCGCTGCGACCACGCGCTCGCCGACGGCGTCGCGATCAGTTCGTTCTACGACTCGATGCTCGGCAAGCTGATCGCGCATGGCGGCACGCGCGCGGAGGCGATCGACCGGCTCGCGAACGCGCTCGACGACACGGTGCTGCTCGGCGTGCCGAGCAACCGCGCGTTTCTCGCGCGCGTGCTCAGGCATCCGTCGTTCGTCGACGGTCGCACCGTGTCGACCGCGTTCGTCGCACAGCATTTTCCCAGCAACGACAGCCGCCGCTTCGCGCCGCCGGACACTGCGTGGGCCGTCGCCGCATGGCTGTCGGTCGCCGCCGCCGACCGCGCCGACGCGACGCCGCTCCCGTGGCGCGGCTGGCGCAACGGCGCGCCGCTGCCGGTGCCGTACCGGCTGTCGTGGGTGGGCGCGGGCGGCGATCATCCCGATGCGCGGCGCGGCAGCGTGACGATCGATCGGCGAAGCATCGTCGTGCATGCGCACGGCCGCTCGCCGCTCGCGCTCGAAGGCGCGCCGCCTGCGCATCCGGGCGCATCGTCGTCGATCGCGCTCGACGGCCGCACGCTCGATTACTGCTTCGCGATCGCGCACGGCCGCCTGTGGCTGCAACTCGACGGCATCGATTACGCGTTCGCGATCCACAACCGCGAAGGCGACGCGGGCGCCGACGCCGCCGGCAGCGACGGCGTGCTGCGCGCGCCGATGAACGGCCGCGTGATCGCGGTCGACATCGGCGAAGGCGCGACGGTCGCGGCCGGGCAAACTGTCATGGTGCTCGAAGCGATGAAGATGGAACACGCGATCGTCGCGCCGTTCGCGGGGCGGGTCGCGTCGCTCGGCACGCGCGCGGGCGAGCAGGTCGCGCCCGGCCAGGTGCTCGCGCAACTCGAGCCGCAAGCCGGCTGAACGCGGCCGGCATCCGAAACAAGGAGATTATTCGATGAGCAATCCGGTCGTCATCACGTGCGCGCTGAACGGCATCTTCACGGACCCGAAGCAGTTCAACGTGCCCGTCACGCCCGAGCAGATGGCGCGCGAAGCGAAAGGCGCATACGACGCCGGCGCGTCGTGCATGCACGTGCACTTCCGTCGGCAGGAGGCGGACAAGGGGCACCTGCCGTCGTGGGACCCGCAGCTCGCGGCCGAGATCGCGCAGGCGATCCGCGAGGCGTGCCCGGGCGTGATCTTCAATCAGTCGACGGGCATCGTCGGGCCGAACGTCGACGGCCCGCTCGCGTGCATCCGGTCGATCCGCCCGGAGATCGCCGCATGCAACGCGGGTTCGCTCAACTATCTGAAGGTGAAGGCCGATGGCGCATGGGCGTGGCCGCCGATGTTGTTCGACAATCCGGTCGACAAAATCGCGTCGTTCCTGAAGACGATGGCCGAGACGGGCGCGGTGCCCGAATTCGAGTGCTTCGACACCGGCATCGTTCGCTGCATCGACATGTACGCGCGCGCCGGATTGTTCGCGGGACGATCGAACTACAACTTCGTGATGGGCGTCGAGTCGGGAATGCCCGCCGATCCCGAGCTGCTGCCGATCCTGATCCGGCTGCTGCGGCCGGACTCGACGTGGCAAGTCACCGCGATCGGCCGCGCGAACATCTGGGCGCTGCATCGGCGCACGGCCGAGCTCGGCGGGCAATTGCGGACCGGTCTCGAAGACACGTTCTATCTGCCGGACGGCGCGCGCGCGACGTCGAACGCGCAGCTCGTCGATGCGATCGCGACGGTCGCGCGCGAAGCCGGGCGGCAGATCGCGTCGCCGCAAGAAGCGCGGCGGATGCTCGGCGCGCGCGCCGAGGCGGCATCGCATGCGTGATCGGATGAAAGCGCGATCGGATGGATGCTCGATTGCAGTGGCCGCGCCGGCCGCTTGTGCGGTCGGCGTACCGCGGACACTGCGGAGGTTGTAGCGAAGCGCCGGCGAGCGCGAGACTTGCATCCGCCGTAACGCAAGCCGATGCATTCGCGCTTGGTCTGCGCCTGGAAACGCGACGCGCGTGCGTGCATCACACACTGCGCGTCGAACGTGAAAGGTGAGGATTTTCGGGAGGCCAACGACGCCGTCCCGAACCGACGAAAACCGGCGCACGTCGGCGCTGTTCGAATGCACCGGGCCGCCACATCACAACGAACCGAGGCCGCGGCCGCCGCACGCGCCCGGCGCTCGCCAGGAGACGACATTGACCTCGATCGCCCCGGACAACCTGCCGCTCGAACGCCTTCAGCATTGGGAACGCGCGCGCGCCGACGACATCTGGCTCGTCCAGCCGACGGGCGGCGGCGAAGCCCGCCGCTTCACGTGGCGCGAGGCGGTCGACGAAGCCCGCCGCATCGCCGCGTATCTGCGCGCGCTCGACCTGCCGCGCGGCTCGAACATCGCGATCCTGTCGAAGAACTGCGCGCATTGGATCCTCGCCGATTTCGCGATCTGGCTGAGCGGCCACGTGTCGGTGCCGCTCTATCCGACGCTCGGCGCCGAATCGATCCGGCAAGTGCTCACGCACAGCGAAGCGGCGGTGCTGTTCGCCGGCAAGCTCGATGCGTGGGAGCACATGCGCGCGGGCGTGCCGTCGCACGTGCGATGCATCGGCCTGCCGTATCTGTCCGATGCGCAGTTCGACGGCGCGAGATGGGACGACATCGTCCGCGACACCGCGCCGCTCGCGGACCATGTGACGCGCGCCGCCGACGAGCTCGCGACGATCGTCTACACGTCGGGCACGACGGGCGATCCGAAGGGCGTGATGCTGACGTTCGGCGCGCTCGGGTGGTGCGTCGAGCCGGTCTTCGATCTGATCGCGCTCGGGCCCGACGACCGGATGATCTCGTACCTGCCGCTGTCGCACGTCGCCGAGCGCGGCTATGTCGAGATGCTGTCGGTGCGCACCGGATTCACCGTCCATTTCAGCGAATCGCTCGACACGTTCCTCGCCGACCTGCAGCGCGCGCGGCCGACGTTCTTCATCTCGGTGCCTCGACTCTGGGCGAAGTTCCAGCACGCGGTCGCGAGCCGCCTGCCGCCCGGCCCGATTCCCGATGCGATGAAGCCGATGATTCTGCAGCAGCTCGGCCTCGATCAGGTTCGCCTCGCCGCGAGCGCGGCCGCGGCGATCGAGCCCGCGCTGCTGACCTGGTATCGCGATCTCGGGCTCGAACTGCTCGAAGGCTACGGGATGAGCGAAGTGTGCGGCGTGTCGCATTCGTGCCGGCAGCACGACATGCGGCCCGGCTACGTCGGCACGCCGGTGCGCGGCGTCGAGAGCCGCCTCGCCGGCACCGGCGAGATCGAGATCCGCTCGCCGGGCAACACGATCGGCTATTACAAGCGCCCGGACCTGACTGCGGCGCTCTTCACGCCGGACGGCTTCGTGCGCAGCGGCGACAAGGGCGAGCTCGACGACGCGGGCCGCCTCAAGATCACCGGGCGCGTGAAGGATATCTTCAAGACGAGCAAGGGCAAGTATGTCGCGCCGTCGCCGATCGAGAGCCGGCTGACGATGCATCCGTTCGTCGACGCGTGCTGTGTCGTCGGCGCGGGACTGTCGCAGCCGTGCGCGCTCGTGTCGCTGTCCGACGAGGGCCGCCGGCTCGACGGCAACGGCCGGCGCGCGGCGCTCGTGACGTCGCTCGGCGAGCATCTCGAACGCGTCAACGCGAGCCTCGACGATCACGAGAAGCTGCGCTTCATCGTGGTCGTCGATTCGATCTGGAACGAGACGAGCGGCTTCGTGACGCCGACGTTCAAGGTGCGCAGGAATCGCGTCGAAGAGCGATATGCGCCGTTTCTCGACACATGGGACGCGCGAGGGACGACGGTCGTCTGGGAGTCCGAAGCGGCCTGATCGACGCCGCATCGTCACGGCATCGCTCGATGACAAAAGGCGCGCGGCGCGGCGCGCCTTCTTTCCGATCTGACCGTGCGTCGCGGCGTCAGCCGCGTTCAATGCGATCGTCTTCGTTTCCGCTTCCGTCACCCCGCATCGGCCGCCAACCGCATCGACGCAGCGCGCCGTCGCGCGACCATCAGTGCTTCGAATAAGGACAGCGAATCAGCTTGCCGATCGCATTCGACAGCAGATCCCCGGTTCCTTTCAGCGAATTCCGGGTATACGCCGTCGTCACGCCGGCCTGCCCGTCGGATACGTGCATCCGGCCGTGCGGCGACGATTGTCGTTATCGATGATGGTTCCTCGCGTCGGCCGACGCCGGCCGCGCCCCGTTCAGACGAGCGGCAACTGCAGCACTCGCTCGGTCGTCATCACGTCGCCGAACGTGTCGTCGACGGTCGCGAGCGCCGCGCGGTGCAGGTCGGCATGCGACAGCACGCTGCCGTCCGCGCGATCGAGATCGCGCGTCGCGCACGCGTCGTCGGCGACGATCACGTCGTAGCCGAGCGGCACCGCGTCGCGCGCGGCCCCCGCGACGCACGCATGCGTCATCAGGCCCGTGATGATCAGCGTCTCGACGCCGGCCGCCTTCAGACGCTTGTCGAGGTCGGTCGTCGGAAACGCGCTGACGGACGACTTCCGCAGCACATGATGATTCGTCGCGGGTTGCAGCTCCGCGTGGAATTGCACGCCGTCGCCGTCCTCGGCGAACACCGGGCTGCCCGCAGGCATGACATGCTGGATGTGGAACACGCGGATGCCCGCGCGATCGGCATGCGCGACGAGACGCTGCGTGTTGCGCAGCGCGCGGTCGCCGTCGGGGATCGGCATCTTGCCGCTGAAGTACTCGTTCTGGAAATCGATCACCAGCAGCGCGGTGCTCGCGGCTTCGATCGCCTGCGGAGCGCTCGCGCCGGCCAGGGTGCGAATGGTGGGATGGCTCATCGTGAAGGTCCTGGTGAATGAAGCGCGACGCACGCCCATCGTCCGTCGCTGTGCGTTTCGCCTCCGCGGCGGCGAAACAGACGCAAGTATCCGAGTGCGGGCCTGGTCGCGAAAGTGGCCTTGAAGACAGCATGTGATAGGATCGGGCCACTTTTAGGACTGCCGTCTCATCCGCCATGCATACCGTCGCGGTCATCGCCTTCGAAGGCATCAGCCCGTTCCATTTGTCGGTGCCGTGCATCGTGTTCGGCGACGACCTCGCGCGGCTCGGCGTGCCGCGCTACCGCCTGCTGATCTGCGGCGAGAAGACGGGGCTCGTGCCGACGATGTCGGGTTTCAGCATCGACGTGCCGCACGATCTGTCGGTGCTCGCCGAAGCCGATACGGTGATCGTACCGGCGTGGCGCGATCCCGACGAACGACCGCCCGAAGCGCTGCTGGACGCGCTGCGCATCGCGCACCGGCGCGGCGCGCGGATCGCGGGCCTCTGCCTCGGCACGTTCATCCTCGCGGAAGCCGGCCTGCTGGACGGCCGCACCGCCGCGACGCACTGGGCGTGGGGCGACGACTTCGCGCAGAAGTACCCGAAGATCAAGCTCGACCGAAAAGTGCTGTACATCGACGACGGCAACATCCTCACGTCGGCGGGCACGGCGGCGGCAATCGACTGCTGCCTGCATCTGCTGCGCCGCGATCACGGCGCGGACGTCGCGAACCGCGTCGCGCGCCGGATGGTCGTCGCGCCGCACCGCCACGGCGGCCAGGCGCAGTACATCGAGCAGCCGCTGCCGAAAGCCGCGGCGGACGACCCGCTCAGCACGGCGCTCGACTGGGCGATCGAGCATCTCGAACAGCCACTGTGCCTCGACGCGCTCGCGGCCCGCGCGGGGATGAGCCGGCGCAATTTCACGCGGCGCTTCAAGACGAAGACCGGGACGACGGTGTCGCAATGGCTGCTGAATCATCGGCTGACAGCCGCGCAGCGTCTGCTCGAAACCAGCGACAAGACGGTCGAGCGCATCGCGGAGATCGTCGGCTTCGGATCGACCGTTTCGCTGCGGCAGCACTTCACTGCCGCGTATTCGATTTCGCCGGGGGCGTATCGGAAGCAGTTCGGGCGAGGTTCGGCCGCCGCGAGATGACGCGCCCGGCTCGACCGCATCGCACGGCCATCCGTCGCCGCCGCGCGCCATTTCTTCAAATCGAAAATAGCACGCGCGATGATCCGGCAACCGGCGGCTTGCGCTCCGCCATATCGCGCGTCACACGAATAGATTAAGCACGTCATTGAATCGAAACAGCGTTTGCTTAATAGCGCGCGCACCAATTCGATCTTTCTTATCGTTATTTATTTCAGTTGCGCCCGGTTCCGCCATGCCGGCCGAATCCGATTCCGATCAGCAAGTCGATTCGACTATCGAGTGTTTCTTCGGTTTCCGGAACCGGGCCCAGAATCGGGCCGGCCCGCGATTGATCGATGTCGGCATCAAACTCATCCGCACCGATCGTTCACCGGAACGAAACGAGAGATCGCCGACTAGGAAACGCGAGATGCCCTGGAAACGGTTTCCAGCGATCTTTATCCGGTTCCGCATTCAAATCAAAATTCCACATCGACAAGTTGTTTCGGTATACCAAATACATCAGCGTTGACGATAGGAAAATTCATATTGAGTTTCGAATGCCGTCAATGAAATATGTACCAAACAATTTACTGAGAGATATCCGATGAGTCTCGGCCAGCCTCCGTCTTCAAGCGAGGCGAGCCAGCCCGAGGGTGCGATCGGAAGCGCGATTCCCGCGTCTTTTTCTTCCGCTTCGCATGGCGTGGCTCGCCCGACAAGAATCTTGCCCCGTTCAGCCGTTCGTCTCGATCGCCGTATCGCCGCCGTCGTCACACTGCTTCCCGCGTTGGGCACGGGCGCGGCGATCGCTTTATGGCTCGGCGGCCATGGGCCGGGCGCCGTCGAGCTGATCGTGTTCGCGGTCTTCTATTTCGCGACCGCATTAGGGCTCGAAGTCGGCTTTCATCGCCACGTGACGCACAAGGCGTTCAAGGCGAAGCCGTGGGTGCGGACCGCGCTGATCGCGCTCGGCTCGATGGGCGCGCACGGCCCCGTCAACTGGTGGGCGTCGACGCACCGGCGTCATCATTCGACGAGCGACGGCGACGGCGATCCCCATTCGCCGCACCTGTCGGGCGAAGGCGTCGGCGGCCGGCTCAAGGGTCTGTATCACAGCCACATGGGGTGGCTCTTCGTCGGCGAATCGACGCGGCCGGCGGGTTGGGAGAAATACGTGCCCGACCTTTACCAGGACCCGCTCGTCTTCAGGCAGCACATGGCGTATTACCGCTGGGTCTGGATCGGCCTCGCGCTGCCGCCGCTGATTTGCGGGCTCGCGTCGAGATCGTGGATGGGCGTGCTGCTCGGCTTCCTGTGGGGCGACATGGTGCGGATCTTCGCGGTCAGCCATTGCATCTGGGCGCTGAACTCGCTGTGCCACGTGATCGGCCGGCGCGATTTCCACACCACCGCGCACGACCGCAGCCGCAACAGCCTGCTGCTCGCGATCCCGACGTTCGGCCAGGGTTGGCACAACAACCATCACGCGTTTCCCGCATCCGCTTTCACCGGGCTGCATTGGTGGCAGATCGATCCGGGCGGGCTGTTCGTCTGCGTGCTGGAACGCCTGCACCTCCTCTACGACGTGCATCGTCCGGACGCAGCACTCATCGAAAAGAAGCGCATCGCACCATGAACGACTCTCCACGGGAGCCAGGAAAATGAAGAGCGCCACCTTGAAGGCAGTGGAAATCGACGCAAGAAGCCACGAAGGCATCGTCGACTGGATGACCGGCTATCTGGCAGCCAGACTGCGCACCGACAGCGGCTCGATCGACGTGAACAAGCAGTTCATCGAATACGGCCTCGATTCGGCCGACGCGATGAGGATGGTCGGCGATCTCGAGGATTATCTCGGCTTCGAGCTGTCCCCGAGCCTGCCCTATCAATATCCGACGATCGACGCGCTCGCGCAGGCGCTCGCCAATCTGTCGGCCGGGCGATAGGGAGACCGAACGATGACCGTCCAGCTCGACAACCGGGAAACCGGCGCGCCGTACGGCGCGTCCGCCGACGCGATCCAGTATCACTACGACATCGGCAATGCGTTCCTCGCGCTCGCGCAGGAAAGCGGCCGCAATTACTCGTGCGCGATGTACGAGGAAGGCGATACGCACGAACAGGCGCAGATCCGCAAGCTCGATTACCACATCGCGCAAATCCGGGCGCGCGGCGCGGAACGCGTGCTCGACATCGGCTGCGGCTGGGGCGCGCTGCTCGACAGGCTCGTCACGGTCGCCGGCGTGAAGGAGGTCGTGGGGCTCACGCTGTCGAACGAGCAGCTCAAATATATCGGCGAGCGATACCGGCACCCGGGCATCGACGTGATGCTGCGAAACTGGCAGGACTACGAACCCGATCAGCCGTTCGACGGCATCATCTCGCTCGGCGCATTCGAGCATTTCGCGAAGATCGACGAAGACAAGGTCGAAGCGTATCGGCATTTCTTCAGGAAGTGCCACGATTTCCTGAAGCCCGGCGGACGGCTGTCGCTGCAGACGATGGGCTACGGCGACGTGCCGCGCGACCGGCAGCACTCGGATCTCTTCATCGCGCGCGAAGTCTTTCCGGAATCGGATCTGCCGTATCTCGCGGATATCGTTCTGGCATCCGAAATGCTGTTCGAAGTGGAACTCGTCCGCAACGATCGCCACGACTATGTGAAGACGATGCGCGCGTGGTTCGAGAACCTGCGCGCGCATCGCCGCGAGGCGCTCGCGCTCGCGCCGCTCGACGTCGTCGAGCGCTACGAGCGCTTGTACCGGACGATGAGCTATTCGTTCGATCTCGGCGCGTTCGTGCTGTACCGGATCACGTTCCGGCGCATCGAGCCGAACCGGATTCACGCCGGACCGCAACATCGGGCGGCCGTCGCATGAAGGACACGCCCGCCGACAGCGCCGGCTGCGCCCAGACGCCCGACGGCGCGGCATCGCCGACCGGCCCGGCGATCTCGTCCACGCCCGGCGATCGCGCGTCCGGACATCTATCGCGCGCGTCGTCGGCGCGGCATCTGGGCGTCGCGTCGATACCGGCGGTCGGCACCGTCGCCGCGATCGCGCTTTGGGCCGGATTCGGCCTGGCGCCGCGCGCGCAGGACATCGCGATGCTCGCGATCTTCTATGTGCTCAACATCCTCGGCATGGAGCTCGCGCTGCATCGCTACTTCGCGCATCGCACGTTCAAGGCCGCGCCGTCGGTGAAGATCGCGCTCGCGATCCTCGGCTCGCTCGCGTACATGGGGCCGCTGATGTGGTGGGTCGCGATTCATCGGCTGCATCACGCGAACGCGGACCGGCCGGGCGACCCGCATACGCCGCAGTTGGGCGGGCGCGGCTTCGCCGGCCGCGCGAAGGGCATCCTGCACGGCCACGTTGGCTGGCTGTTCGATCCGTCGTCCGCGCGCCCGAAGGGCTGGAATCAATACGCGAACGACATGTACCGCGATCCGACGCTGTTGCGCATCCATCTCGCATACGACTTCTGGCTGCTGCTCGGCCTGCTGCTGCCGGCCGCGATCGGCGGGCTGCTCGATCTGTCGTGGAAGGGCGCGCTGCTCGGCCTGCTGTGGGGCGGCACCGTGCGGATCTTTCTCGCGACGAACGCGATCTGGGCGGTCAACTCCGTCGGCCATTCGCTCGGCGGCCGCCGGCCGTTTCCCGGCCGCGACCAGAGCCGAAACGCGTGGTGGCTCGCGATCCTGACGCTCGGGGCCGGCTGGCACAACAACCATCATGCATTTCCGCAGTACGCGAGCACGCGCTTCGATCGTTGGCAGATCGACTTGACCGGATCGCTGATCGCGCTGCTCGAACGGCTAGGACTCGTCTGGGACGTGCAGCATCCCGATCGCGACGCGATCCGCGAACGGCTCGCGAACGCGCATCGCAGCGATGCGTAACCCGCATTCTCCTTCCATCGAAATCGACCGAACCTCACGATGACGACACTCAAGATCTTCGATGCGCGCGTGCATATGCTGCCCGACGTCGTCGCGAAGCTCGTCTGGAAGAACTACGCGCGCGACGCATGGAAGATCCGCCACGAACTGCTCGCCGAGCAATCGATCGCCTTCCTGAAGGCGCGCGGGGTCGCGCGCGCGGCCGGCATTTGCTATGCGGCGCAGCCTGGCATCGCGCCGTTCCTCAACGACTTCGTCGCGCAACTGGCGTCACGGCATCCGGCGTTCGTCGTGCCGTTCGGCACCGTGCATCCGCACGACCGCGATTGCGCGCGCGAGACCGTCCGCGTGCTCGACGAACTCGGTTTCGCCGGCCTCAAGATCCACTGCCATCTGTTGAGGATCGCGCCGGACGACGACGCGCTCGCGCCGGTTTTCGAAGCGCTCGCCGAACGCGGCAAGGTGCTGAACCTGCATTCCGGCGCATTCGCAAAAAACAACGCGCAAATGGATGAAATCCGCCGCTTCTGCAATGTCGAACGCTTCCGGCGCGCGATGCGGCGCACACCGCATCTGAAGGTCGTCGTCCCGCACATCGGCTATGACGAAGTTCAGGAGTACGTCGATCTGCTCGACGAATTTCCCAACCTGTACTTCGATACCGCGATGGCGTTCGGCGGCCATCGCGTCGCGACGGGCGAGATCGTGGCCGACGTCAGGCCGCTTCGGGCGACGCGCTATCCGCGCGGCGCGCATCCGCGTCTGCCGACGCAGTGGAAGCCCGCGCTCGAACAGCTCGTGCCGCAGATCTGCGATCGTCCGGACCGGTTTCTGTACGGCAGCGACTTCCCGCTGATCCCGTACGAATGGGATTTCGAAATCGAGCAACTGAAGCGCTACCTGCCGGCGGACGTGCTGCATAAAATCTTGTGGGACAACGCCCACGCGCTGTTCGGCGGCAATGCGGGCAGTACGAACGATGCGGGCGACGCAAGCGCACGCGCGAACGCGCCGGCCAACCTGCTCGCAGCCGCGCCGACCGTGGAGCCGACGCGATGAAGCATCCGGAACCTTCGACAAGCACCGGCGCGCCCGCCGCCGACGCGTTCGCCGATTTCGTCGAACTGACGCGATATCGCGCCGCGCATCAGCCCGATCTTCAGGTCTACACGTTCGTCACGGGCGGCGATCGCGACGAGCGGCATCTTACGTGCGCGGAACTGGACAGGCGCGCAAGCATCGTCGCGGCGGCGCTGTCAGGGATCGCCCGCCCCGGGGATCGCGTGCTGCTGCTGTTTCCGCCGGGAATCGACTACATCGCCGCGCTGTTCGGCTGCATGTATGCGGGCGTCGTCGCGGCGCCCGCGTATCCGGTCGAGCCCGCGCAGGCGGAACGCACGTTGCGGCGGCTAATCGGCATCGTCGGGAATTGTGCGCCGGCCGCGATCCTGTCGACGACGGCCGTGCGCGGCGACGCGACTCGCATCGAAGCCGGTTCGCATGCGCTCGGCGGCCTGCGCTGGATCACGGTCGATACGCTCGCCGACAGCGTCGAGCGCTACGTCCCGCCGCCCGTCAATCATCGAACGCCCGTCTATCTGCAATACACGTCCGGCTCGACCGGCGCGCCGAAGGGCGTGATGATCAGCCACCGGAACCTGCTGCACAACTCCGCGCTGATCGCGAGCCGCTTCGAGCACGACGCGAACAGCCGCGGCGTGATCTGGCTGCCGCCGTATCACGACATGGGCCTGATCGGCGGCATCCTGCAGCCGCTCTACGTCGGCTTTCCGGTAACGCTGATGTCGCACGTCGATTTCCTCAAGCATCCGCTGCGCTGGCTGCGCACGATCGGTGAGCGTCGCGCGACGACGAGCGGCGGGCCGAACTTCGCGTATCAGATGCTCGCGACGATGCGCATCGCCGACGCCGATTTCGACAAGCTCGATCTCAGTTCATGGGACCTCGCGTTCGTCGGGGCCGAACCGATCCGGCACGGCACGCTGGAAGCGTTCTCGCAGCGCTTCGCGCGCTGCGGCTTCGATGCGCGTGCGTTCTATCCGTGCTACGGGCTCGCCGAGCACACGCTGTTCATGACGGGCGGGCTGAAATCGCAGCCGCCCGTCGTCGCAGTCGCGCCGCGCGATGCGGAACCGGCGCGCGAACCGGAAACGCAACGCACGAGCACGGCGATCGGATGCGGCGACGCGGCCGGCGACAGTCTGGTGCTGATCGTCGATCCCGATGCCCGCGTTCCGTGCGATGATGGCCAAGTCGGCGAAATCTGGGCGCAAGGGCCGAGCGTCGCGCTCGGTTACTGGAACAATCGTGAGCTGAGCGCACAGACTTTCGAAGCCGAGCTGCACGGCCATGATGCGCGATTCCTGCGCACCGGCGATTATGGATATCGGTCGGGGTCCGACGTTTTCGTCACGGGCCGCCTGAAGGACATGATGCTGATTCGCGGCGCCAATCATTACCCGCACGACGTCGAGGAAACGATCGAGGCGCTCGACGCCGAACTGTTTCGCCCCGGCGGATGCGCGGTGTTCACGCTCGACACCGATGCGTCACCGCAAGTGATCGTCGTGCGCGAGCTGCGGGCGCGCTATCTGAAGGCGTTCAGCGATGGCGATCATGCAAGCGGCCATGCGCCCGACGCGCTGTTCGGCAAGCTGCGTCATGCAATCAATCTGCACCACGGCATCGCGGTGCACACCATCGTCTTCACGTCGCCGTCGGCGATACCGAAGACGACGAGCGGAAAGGTCCAGCGGCACGCTTGTCGCGAACTGTTTCTCAACGACACGCTGCCGGTGATCACGCAGTGGCGCGCGCAACTCGGCGCGCCGAACGAAACCCGGAAGAACTGACGAGGAACGCAGCATGCAAGAGAAACTGGACGCGGACTACTTCAACCGATTCGGCGCCGATTATCTGCCGGGCCTGCTCGGCATCGTCGTCAACCAAGTCGAGAAAAACCACGTGCTCGCCGAGCTGACCATTCGCAAGGCCGTGCTCGCGCACGGCATCCTCCATGCGGGCACGATCGTCAGCATCGCCGATACCGCGTGCGGCTACGGGTGCCTCGCGAGCTTGCCGGAGGGCGCGTCCAGCTTCAGCACGCTCGAGCTGAAGAGCAACTTCATGGGCTCGGCCCGCGACGGCGCGATCGTCTGCGAAGCGCGCGCGATTCATAGCGGCCGGATGACGCAGGTGTGGGACGCAACCGTCCGGCATCGCGAAACGGACAAGCTGCTCGCGACGTTCCGCTGCACGCAGATGATCCTCTGGCCAACGAAGTAAATCGCGATGAGCACCCCGCGCCTGAAGGACACGCCGCATGCGGCCGCTCGCGAACGGCGTGACGGCATCGACATGACGTGGCTCGATCCGCTGCGGCTCCGTTTCCGCGCGTCGCGGATCAGCGGAGGCTGGGCCGCGCGGTCGCGGCCGGACGTGCGCTTCATCGACGTGCCCACCGCGACGATCCGTGTGCGCGCCGCCGGCCCGCGCGAGAGCGGACAGCCGACGATCGTGCTCGTCTGCGATCCGCCGAGCGTCATCGAGCACTTCGACCGGTTGTTTTCGCTCGTCGCGCCGCACGCGCGCATCGTCTGCTTCGAGCCGCCCGGCTTCGGCTTCTCCGTGCCGAACCGGCAATTCGCGTTTTCGTTCGACGACTACCGCGCCGCGATCGAAGCAATGCTCGCGAGCCTGAACGAAGGACCTTACCTGCTCGCGTTCTCGTGCGTCTGGGCGCATATCGCGTTGCAGATCGCGGCCGCGCAGCCGGCGCTCGTCGACAGGCTGCTGCTCTGGCAAAGCCCCGCGTGGGACGAACAGGTCGCGTGGGCGCGGCACGTCGATGCGCGCAACCTGCTCGCGACGCCTGTCGTCGGGCAGTGCGCGTGCGCGTTCGGCGCGCGGAAGATCGGCGCCGGCTGGTTCCGGCAAGCAATGGCGAAAGACCGTTACCGCGAATTCGCACCGATGCTCGATACGTCGTTCGATCACGGCGCGTTCTGCTGCCTCGGCTCGCTGTGGCAGCGGTTTTATAACGCAGCGCCGCGCGCCGTGCAGGTCGAGCAGCCGACGCTGCTCACGTGGGGTGCGGCGGACCGCACGCATCGGCATAGCGACAAGTGGTCGATCGCGCGGCACGTGCCGCAAGCCGTCCTGCATCCGGGCTTCGAGCAGGCGGGGCATTCTCCGGAGCTCGAGGATAGCGATGCGTTCGCGGCGCTCTTGCTCGACTGGCTGACGGCGAAGCGGGAAAGCTGAGTGCGCCCGGCCGAACGCGTGGCGCGACGCCGAAGATCGGCGCGCGCCCTTCGTCTGGGCACCATGCTTCGCGAGCGCGTTCGATTTCGCAATCGGCGCGCAATGCGCGCCGCCGCTTCGAGCAGCGCGCGCCCATCATGCCGCCACCGCGCGCCGCCCTCCACCGCCCCTCCGCCGATACGGAGCTTCACCGCGACGAACCGATCGCGCCCACTCTCTGCGCGACCCGTTCGCAATCCGACAACAACCGATCGACTTTTTCGAGGACAGCCTATGCCCGCACCGACCCGCCGTCGCGCCGGCCTGACGCGAGATGGACAACAACGCCGCGATTTCATCGACAAGACGCTGAAGACGATCGCCGCCGCACCATTGCTCGGCACGGCATCCGCCGCAGCGGCGGCATCGCCTGCGGGCGTCTACGACTACGTCGTGATCGGCGCGGGCTCGTCGGGCTCGGTGCTCGTCCGACGCCTGATCGACGCGGGCCACAAGGTGCTCGTGCTCGAAGCCGGGCCGACCGACAGCCTGCCCGCGATTCACGAGCCGCCGAGCGTGATGCAGCTCTATCACAGCGAAGTCGATTGGGCGTTCACGACGCTGCCGCAGCATCACGCGGCCGATCAACGCATGGACTGGCCGCGCGGCAAGACGCTCGGCGGCAGCAGCGCGATCAACGGGATGGTGTACGTGCGCGGGCTGCCGCAGGATTTCGACAGTTGGGCGGAACGCGGCGCGGCGGGCTGGGCGTGGCGCGACGTCGAGCCGTATTTCCGCAGGCTCGAACGTTTCCGGCTCGACGATCCGCTGCGCGTGCACGGCCACGACGGCCTGCTCGACATCGGCCGCCCGACGATGACGCCGCTCGCGCACGACTTCGTCGCGGCCGCGACCGAACTCGGCCTGCCCGATCGCGGCGACTACAACGACGGCCGCGACAGCACCGGGGCGGCGCTGTCGCAATTCACGATCCTGCCGGACGGCCGGCGCGCGAGCGCATGGACGTGCTACGTCGAGCCGATCAAAACGCATCCGCGCCTGACGATCGTCACGCAGGCGCGCGTGCTGAATCTGCTTTTGCACCGCCAACACGCGTTCGGCGTGCGCTTCCTGCTGCGCGGCGAAACGATCGCGGTGCGCGCAGAGCGCGAAGTGCTGCTGTGCGCGGGCTCGATCATGTCGCCGGCAATCCTGATGCACTCGGGCATCGGCCCTGCGGCGGACCTCGAACGCGCCGGCATTCGGCCCGTCGTCGATCTGCCGGGCGTCGGCGCGAATCTTCACGATCATGCGGCGTGCTCGATGGTGTGGGAAACGACGCGGGAAAACGCCAAGTCGTTCACGACCGGCATGGAAGCGACCGTGTTCATGAGGACGAATGCGTCGCTCGCGACGCCCGACGCGCAGATCCTGCTGTCGACAAACCCGTTCCTGCCGACCGTCAAGCGCGGCTTCACGCTGGTGCCGATGGCGATCGCGCCGCGAAGCCGAGGGCGCGTGCGGCTCATGAGCGCTGATCCGCTCGTCTACCCGAGCATGGACCCGCGCGTGTTCGCCGATCCGCACGATCTCGAAGTGATCGCGAAGCAGGCGCTCTTCATCCGCGACGTCGCGACGCGCCCATCGCTCTCCGCATGGGGCGCGCGCGAAGTCACGCCCGGGCCGTCGGTTTCGACGCTTGCCGCGATGATCGGCTATGCGAAGCAGTCGGCCGCGACCGGCTATCACCAGGTCGGCACCGCGCGAATGGGCGTCGATGCGATGGCCGTCGTCGATCCGCAATTGAAGGTTCGCGGCGTGTCGGGACTGCGCGTGATCGACGCGTCGGTGATGCCGACCGTGACGTCCGGCAACACGAACGGACCGGCGATGATGATCGCGGAGAAGGCGGCGGATTTGTTGCTTGGGATCGGGCGATCGCGCGGGAAGTGACGATTTCGCTGCGGCGCGACGGCTACGGCCACGCATAGCGCAATCACGTCGCGGCGGATTCCATCGATGTGATTCCCTCGTCCGCCGAGGACATTCCGTTCATTTCACGCTGTTCGCGATCGAGGACGACTTCGCGTCCGTGTTCGGCAAGGCGTTTCTCGCCGCGTACGATGCGGAAGTCGAGCGTTATCGCGGGCGCTGCCGGAACTGATCCGAATTCGCGGAGGCCGATCGCGGCCGCGCATGAACGCTGTCAATCATGCGCCTTCGCCCGCACGACGATCTGCGCGAGCACGTCGCGCTCGATTCGCCCGAGCGACGCACGCGCCGCATCGAAATCTTCCGGCGAACACACCTGATGCGCGAAGCGCGCGCGCAAGCGCCGCGTGATCTGCACGACGCGCGCCGCCGCATCGAGCACGTAGTGCGATTCATAATCGAAGAAGCGATCCTGCACGTGCGCATCGTTCGGCACGTCGGTCACGCGCACGTCGTCGGGCAGCGCGATCTGCGCGGTCTCGTCGAAATCGCCGCCGATGCACAGCCACGGCTGCGTGCGCACCGGCTCCGCAAGCCAGTCCTGCACCTGAGTCGCGATGCCGCCCGACAGGCTCGACAACGCCGGCAGCGCGGTCGTGCCGTCGGTCCACACGAAATGGTCGAGCGATCCCGTCATCGACGTCGAGAACGGCCCGCTCGTCGCATTGCGCTCGCCCGCGCTCAACCGGGCCGTGCCGCGCAAGCCGCTCTGTCGCAGGCGATCGGTCGCGAGCTGCTGCACGCGCTCGCGCGCTGCCTGGCGGAACACGCTGCGTTCGAGCTCCGCTGTCCATCCTGCATCCTCGACGTAATACTGATAGCGCGCCGCTCCGCTTGCATCGACGTCGATCCGCAGGCGCGCGCCGCGCGTGCGCGGCTGCGTCGCCGGCGTGCGCGTCAGCACGCCTTCGTCGACGAGCAGCGCCGGCCGATCCATCACGACGGGCGGCAGATAGCCGAACGCGACGCTGCCGACCGTCGTATCGGCGAAGAGCCCGAGATCCGGCAGCCATGTGATCGCGTGATTGATCGCGCTGCCTCCGTAGCCGGGCACGGCGGGCAACGTATAGACCGGACCGAGATCGAGCAGCACGGGCTCGCTGCGTATCCCGGCCGCCGCGAGCAGCGCGCCGAAGAGCGCGACGTGATCCTTGCAATCGCCGTAGCGGTTGCGCAGGATGTCCGCCACCTTGTGCGGCGCGGCCGCGGTCTCGCCGAGAAAGAGCGCGACGTAGCGGACGTTCATCCGAACCCAGTCGTAGATCGCCTGCGCCTTCGCGCGCGGATCGGACGCGTTCGCGTTCGCCGTGACCGACTGCGCGAGCCGCGCGACGGCGGGATCGCGCGCGCTCGCATCGACGGCCGCCGCGCGATATCGCTCGGCGAACGACGCGAAATCGCGCAGCGTCGACACCATCAGGCGATCGCCGTACGTCGCATAGCCGACCGAGCCGTTCTCGACGCGCGGATACGGACCGTGCCGATAGTCGAATGCGTAGCGCGTGCGGCCGTTCTCCGTCACCGGCGCGAGCGCGACGTAGCCGCGCGCGTCGGCGTAGAGCGGCATGTCGGCGGGCAAATCGAAGATCAGCCGCTGCGCGTCGACGGGCATCCGCGACGGCGCGACGAAATAGCCGAAGAACCCCGGATCGCGCGGCTTCGTACGCGACTTGCGAAACACGAGGCGCGTGCGCGCGCCCGCATCGACGCCCGGAAAGATCACCGAGCGCAACACGCCATCCTCGAAAAACGGCGCGCCGGCGGAGCGCGGTTCCTGCACGTCGCGAATCGCCTCCGGGCCGACCGGATGCGCGACGCCGGCGCGATCGATCGTCTCGGCGGTCAGCAGTTCGACCCGCTCGATGTCCTTGTTGAACCACACGTAGCGCTGCGCGACGTCGTCGATGCCGCTCGCGGTGTTCGCGCGCAGCGTCGAATCGTCGTGCTCGTCGACGGAGCCGTCATGCTGGACGACGAACACGTGAACGTCGCTGACGAGGGTCGCGGGCGCGGCGTCATCGGCGTCGGATTCTGCCGGCGACGCGTTCGCGCAATGGGCGGCCATGCAGACGCATGCCGCGCAGAATAGTCGGACGAAAGCGGGCATCGCAATCAACCTGCGGCGCGACGCGCGGTCGGATCGCAACCGGGTAGCGGGTTCGTGAACGGATCTTGCCGATCGGCCGGGGCGCATCGCGCGACTTCCGGCGCGACGAATACGTTCGATGCTTCGCGCGTCGCCGCGCGCCATCTCCGCTTGTTCGACGCGCGCGGAATCCCGGTTTCAGCCCGGCCAGTTTGGGTCATCGCGGCCGATCGCGTCAAGCGCGTGCCGGACGCCATCGCGCCCCTCGGATACCGGCGAGCATCCGGACATCGACATCCGGGTGATCGCCGATTCGCAGTTCGCGACCTTCCGAAGCGACGGCGTCGATCTAGCGATCCGCTACGGCAAGCCGCCGTTCGGCAAGGGGCTCGTCACGCGCTTCCTGTTTCCGGTCGACATCTATGCGGCACGCAGCCCATCGCTGCTGACATCACCCGGCTCGCTCGCGATCCCGCCGCCTCCGCGCTGCTGCACGACGCGCACGATCTGTCGCCCGAGTTTCTCGCCACGATGCCGGAGCGCGTCGCGGTCGATCCGCACCGGGGCCCGCGCTTCAATCAATCGTCGCTCGCGATCGACGCCGCGACCGCGGGACACGGCGCCGCGCTCGTCAGCGATCAACTCGTCGGGCGCGACATCGAGGCCGGACGACTGTGCCGGCTGTTCGATTTCGCGCTGCCGCTGTCGGTCGGCTACTACATCGCCCATCCGAACGAGCCGCGGCGTCCGAACGACATCGCGACGATGGAGGCGTGGCTGATTCGTCACGCGCGGCGCGATATGCAGCGCGATCTCGCATAACGCACGCAAGCGCCGCCGGAAAACCGGTCGATTAGAATCGCCGCATGCACGCTCCCGACCCTCGCGATCTTCGCCTCCCGTCCCTCGACGGCCTGCTGGCCTTCGAGGCCGCCGCGCGCCACGGCACGTTCGAGCGGGCGGCCGAAGAACTGTGCGTGACGTGTCGGAATTTCTTTCGCATCGCGCCTGAAGATATTTCCGCGCGCGCCGCCGAGTGCGGCGGTAGCATCATCGTTCCCCTTTCGGAGCCGCCCATGACCCTCCCGATCACCTGCATCGAAGATCTTCGCGTTCTCGCCAGGAAACGCATTCCGCGAATGTTCTACGACTACGTCGATACGGGCTCCTACACGGAGTCGACGTATCGCGCGAACGAAGCCGACTTCCAGCGCATCAAGCTGCGTCAGCGGGTCGGCGTCGACATCGCGCATCGCAGCCTGCGCACGACGATGGCGGGACAGGACGTCGCGATACCGGTTGCGCTCGCGCCGACCGGCCTCGTCGGCATGATGCGCGCCGACGGCGAGATTCTCGCGGCGCGCGCCGCGCAGCGGTTCGGCGTGCCGTTCACGCTGTCGACGATGAGCATCTGCTCGCTCGAGGACATCGCGACGCACGCGCCCGGGCCGTTCTGGTTCCAGCTCTACATGATGCGCGATCGCGTGTTCATCGAGCGGCTGATCGCGCGCGCGAAGGCGGCGGGCTGTCCCGCGCTCGTGCTGACGATGGACCTGCAGATCGGCGGCCAACGCCACAAGGACGTGAAGAACGGCTTGTCGAGCCCGCCGCGCATCACGCTGCCGAATCTGCTGAACATGGCGAGCAAGCCGCGCTGGTGCATCGGCATGGCCCGCACCCGACGCCGTCATTTCGGCAACATCGTCGGGCACGTGAAGGGCGTGACCGACATGTCGTCGCTCGATTCATGGACGCGCGAGCAGTTCGATCCGACGATCGACTGGCGCGACGTCGAATGGGTTCGGCAACGCTGGGACGGCAAGCTGATCGTCAAGGGCATTCTCGATCCGCGCGACGCTCACCTGGCGGCCGACGCGGGCGCGGATGCGATCGTCGTATCGAATCACGGCGGCCGCCAGCTCGACGGTGCGATGTCGTCGGTCGACGCGCTGCCTGCCATCGTGGACGCGATCGGCCAGCGCATCGAAGTGTGGCTCGACGGCGGCGTGCGCACCGGCCAGGACGTGCTGAAGGCGGTCGCGCTCGGCGCGCGCGGCACGATGATCGGGCGTGCGTTTCTCTATGGCGTCGCCGCGCTGGGCGAAGCAGGCGTGTTCCGCAGCCTCGACATCATCGCGCGCGAGCTCGATACGACGATGGCGCTGTGCGGCTATACCGACATTCTGTCGGTGGACGCCGACGTTCTCGCACGGCGATTCTGATTGCGTTCGATGCGCGCGAATCCCGCTGCGTATGCCTACGCGGATGCGCGAGCCGCGAACGGCGTCGCACAGCCGATCTCACGCGATGCGCGACGACACGACGCCGCGCCGACGCAAACATCGAGCGACGGATCGAAGCGCGCATCGGGCCGCCGAGCGGTGTTGTCGTCGGCGTCGAGCGCGGCCTTCCACTGCATCGCGTACAGATCGGATACCTGGACCGCATGCCCGGCGCGTCGATCAGGACTTCGGAATGTCGCCTCCGTGCCGCGTCGCGATCGTGCGTGTTGTGCGTGTTGTGCGTGCGTGTCGGGCGCGTCCGGGCTTCTGGCTACTGCGGCCGTTGCAGATCCGCAATCACCGCCGCGAGAAAGCGCGCCGCCTCGCCGCCCGTGACGACTCGATGATCGAACGTCAGGCTGAGCGGCAGGATGCGATGCACGGCGGGCGCGCCGCCCGCCGCGACGACCGCGTCGTGCACGCGCCCCGCGCCGAGGATCGCAACGGTCGGCGGCACGACGACGGGCGCCGCATACTTGCCGGCGATCATCCCGAAGTTCGACAGCGTGATCGTGTTGCCGCGCAACTCATCCGGCGGAATCTTGCGCGCACGGATGTCGGCGCGCATCCGGTCGAGCCCGTTGCGCAAGTCGGCGGCGTCGCGATGCGCGACGTCGCGCAGCACCGGCACGAAGAGACCGTCCGGCAGATCGACCGCGATGCCGAGATCGATCTTCGCGACCACGTGCCGACGCCCCGCCTGTCCGTCGAACCACGCGTTGAGCCCCGGCTCCGCGCGGCAGCCGGCGACGAGCGCGCGAATCAGGCGCATCGTCACGTCCGCGCCCGCGGGCCATGCGTGGATGTCGGCATCGTCGATCACGGTCGCCGCCGCGACTTCGCTCTGCGCGCGCGCCATGTTCTGCGCCATCGCGCGCCGCACGCCGCGCAGCACTTCGGGCGGCCCGAGCTCGGCGAGCACCTTCGCGACGCGCTGCACGTCCGCCGCGGTGATCACGCCGTCGGCGCCCGACGGCGTCACCATCGCCAGATCGACGTCGAGCTTGCGCGCGAGCGCGCGCACGGCCGGAATCGCCTTGACCGCGCCGGCGCCGCGGCCGCCCGCGCCCGTGCCGAGCGCTGCGGGCGCTTCTTGCACGACGTGCTCGCCGACCGTCATGTGGCCGACGACGGTCCCCGCATCGGCTTCGTCGGCTTCGCCTTCGAATGCGACGAGCGGCGCGCCGAGATGAACGATGTCGCCCGGCTGCCCGAACAGCTTCGCGATGCGGCCGGATTGCGGCGACGGGATCTCGACGATCGCCTTCGCGGTCTCGACCGACAACAGCGGCTGATCGGTCTGAACCGCGTCGCCAGCCTTGGCGTGCCATTCGACGATCTCGGCTTCCTGCAAGCCTTCGCCGAGGTCGGGCAATTTGAAGATCTTCATGTCGTTACGACGCCTCCAGCGTCTTCCTGACTGCGCTGACGATGCGCGCCGCGCTCGGCATGTACTGGCTTTCGAGCCGGAACAGCGGCACGACGACGTCGTAGCCGGTCACGCGCTGCACGGGCGCGAGCAGCGAATACAGACAGTGCTCGGCGACGAGCGCGGCGATCTCCGCGCCGACGCCCGCCGTGCGCGGCGCCTCGTGGACGATCACGCAGCGGCCCGTCCTCGCGACCGACGCGACGATCGTATCGGCATCGAGCGGCTTCAGCGTCGCGACGTCGATCACTTCGGCCATCACGCCTTCCTGCGCGAGCTGATCGGCGGCCGTCTGCACTTCCTGCAGCGTCGCGCCCCAGCTCACCAGCGTGACGTCGGAGCCGTCGCGCAGCGTGAAGCACGTATCGAGCGGCAGCGCCTCCCCGTTGTCTTCGACCGGCTGTCGGAACAGCCGATACAGGCGCGAAGGCTCGAAGAACATCACCGGATCCGGATCGCGAATCGCGGCGAGCAGCAGCCCATAGGCGCGCGCGGGCGTCGACGGAATCACGACGCGCAGGCCGGGGATATGCGCGAACAACGCTTCGGGGCTTTCCGAATGATGTTCCGGCGCGTGAATGCCGCCGCCGCACGGCGCGCGGATCACGAGCGGACACGACAGCCGTCCACGCGTGCGATGACGCAGCCGCGACGCGTGATTGAGGACCTGATCGATCGTCGGATAGACGAAGCCGGTGAACTGGATCTCCGCGACGGGCTTGAGACCCATCGCCGCCATGCCGATCGCGGCGCCCGCGATCGCCGTTTCCGCGAGCGGCGTGTCGATCACGCGCCGCGCGCCGAAGCGCGCCTGCAAGTCGACGGTTGCACGAAACACGCCGCCGTTCGCGCCGATGTCCTCGCCGAGCAGCACGACGGACGGATCGTGCGCGAGCGCGTACGCGAGCGCCAGATTGACCGCCTCGACGAGGTTCAGATCAGCCATGATGATTCCCCGCAGCCGGCGCAAATGCGAGCGCCGTCGCCAACTGTTCCTGCATTGCCTGCGGCAGGCTCGCATACAAATGGTCGAACATCGCCGACGTGTCCGGCTGCGGCGTCGCGAGATAAGCCTCCACTGCTTCTTCGACCTGCGCGTAGCACGCCTTGCCGAGCTGCTCGTCCAGCGCCTTGTCCCACACGTTGCGATGCATCAGGTATTTGCGCAGACGCAGCAGCGGCTCGAATTCCCATTGCTTGCCGACGGCGTCGGAATCGCGATAGCGCGTCGCATCGTCGGCCGTCGTGTGATCGCCCAGCCGGTAGCTGAGCGCTTCGACGAGCGTCGGACCGCCGCCGCCCCGCGCGCGCTCGAGCGCGTCGCCGACCACCTGACGCACGGCGACGATGTCGTTGCCGTCGACCTGCCGCCCCTCGATTCCCGCGGCGATCGCCTTTTGCGCGAGCGTTTGCGCCGCGGTCTGGCGGGCGCGCGGCATCGAGATCGCCCACTGGTTGTTGTTGACGACGATGACGAGCGGCGCGCGCCACGCGCCCGCCATGTTCATCGCCTCATAGAAGTCGCCTTTCGACGTGCCGCCGTCGCCGAGGATCGCCACCGCGACGCGCGCTTCGCCGCGCAGCATGAACGCATACGCGGCGCCCGCCGCATGGCACACCTGCGTGCCGATCGGCACGCAGTTCGGAAAATCCTGGCGCGCCGCCGCGAAATCGCTGCCGCGCTCGTCGCCGCCCCAGTACAGCAGGCTTTCCGTCATCGTGACGCCGCGCAGGAATTGCGCGGCGTGATCGCGGTACGACGGAAACAGCACGTCGTCGGCGCGCATCGCGCTCGCGACGCCCACGCCGATCGCTTCCTGCCCGACCGACGACGCGAACGTGCCGATCTTGCCGGTGCGCTGCAGCGCAACCGCTTTCGTGTCGAACGCCCGCGTCAGCACCATCGCGCGATAGAGCGGCAGCAGCGCGGCCGCGTCCTGCGCGAACGCGGGCAACGGCTGGACCGGCTCGCCGTCGGGGCCGAGGTATTGCGTATAGTCGATGTCGAAGCGGCCGACCGTGGTCATCGCGGGCCCCTCGTTTTTCTAGACGTCGAAATACAGATAGAACTCCCAAGGATGCGGACGCAGCTTGATCGTATCGAGCTCGCGCTTGCGCTTGTAGTCGATCCACGTGCGAATCACGTCGCCGGTGAACACGTCGCCCTTGCGCAGGAACGCGCTGTCGGCTTCGAGCGCGGCAAGCGACGCGTCGAGCGAGCCCGGCACCTGCCGGATCTTCGATGCTTCCTCCAGCGGCAGCTCGTAGATGTTCTTGTCGAGCGGCGCACCCGGATCGATCTTGTTCTCGATGCCGTCGAGCCCGGCCATCAGCATCGCCGCGAACGCGAGATACGCGTTCGCCGACGGATCGGGACAGCGAAACTCCACGCGGCGCGCGGCGGGCGCGTCCGACACCATCGGAATCCTCGCCGCGGCCGAGCGGTTGCGCTGCGACATCGCCAGATTGACGGGCGCTTCATAGCCCGGCACGAGACGCTTGTACGAATTCGTCGTCGGCGCGCAGAACGCCATCAGCGCCGGGGCGTGCTCGAGCAGCCCGCCGATGTACCAGCGGCACAGGTCGGACGTCAGCGCCCAGCCGTTCGCGTCGTAGAACAGATTGCGTTCGTCGTCCCACAGGCTCTGATGGCAATGCATGCCGCTCGCGTTGTCCGCGAACAGCGGCTTCGGCATGAACGTCGCGACCTTGCCGTGCCGGCGCGCGACGTTCTTGCACACGTACTTGTAGATCATCACGTTGTCGGCCATTCGCGTGAGCGTCGCGAAACGCATGTCGATTTCGTTCTGGCCGGCGGTCGCGACCTCGTGATGGTGCACTTCGACCTGCACGCCTGCGCGCTGCAGCGTCAGCGCGATTTCCGAGCGGATGTCCTGCAGCGTGTCGTTCGGCGGCGTCGGGAAATAACCTTCCTTGTAGCGCTGCTTGTAGCCGAGATTGCCGCCGCCGTATGCGCCCTCGTCTCGGCCCGCGGCCCAGTCGCCCTCGGCCGATTCGACGTAGTAATAGCCGCAGTGCTGATCCTGGCCGTAGCGGATCGAATCGAAAATGAAGAATTCGAGTTCCGGCCCGACGTAGCAGGTCGTCGCGATGCCCGTCCCGCGCAAATGCGCTTCCGCTTTTTTCGCGACGTAGCGCGGATCGCGCGAGTACGGCCCGTGCGTCGCCGGATCGATCACGTCGCAGAGAATCGACAGCGTCGGCGTCTCGCAGACCGGATCGACGAACGCGGTCGCCGGATCGGGACACAGCAGCATGTCGGATTCGTGGATCTCCTGGAAGCCGCGGATCGACGAGCCGTCGAAACCGATTCCGGCGCCGAACAGATCCGCGTGGAGTTCAGGGAGCGTAATCGAGAAGTGCTGCCAGAGCCCCGGCAGATCGGTGAACTTCAGATCGACGATCTGGATGCCATGCGTGCGCACCAGTTCGATCACATCGCTCACGCTGGCCGGCCGCGCGATGCGGTAGCTGCCTGCTTCGACGGACGCCGCGAACGGCGATCCCGCGTCGCCTTGCGTATTCGACATGGGCTTTCTCCTTCTTCCAGCCCTTTGCCTGCGATCCGGCTTCGGCCTGCTCTGCGACTCGCGTTCGAGCGGCCGACGACGGTGCGTGCGGCTTGCGCGTTACGGCAATCTGCCGATGATCGCGCCGATTTCGTTCTTCGTGAACGCGCGCAGCGTCTGCGTGCGGACGTTGCCCGCCGAGCCGAGCGCGAAGCCGAATGCGGTGAGACTTTGCTCGTCGGTCGCTTCGACGACCGCGACGATGTCGAACGCGCCCAGCGTCCAGTAGACCTCCTTCATTTCACAGCCGAAGCTCTTGGCCATTTCCGCCACCTGACCGGCCCGCTGCGAGCTGTTCTTCACGGTGCGGATGCCCTGATCCGTAAAGTTTGCAAGCACCACGTAAGTCGCCATGACGATTCCCCTTACGATTGAAACGTATCGAAATTCGAACGCGCGAGCGGCGTCGCCGGACGCCTTCGCGCCAATACGATCGGAACCGTCTCGCGCGTAACTTGATTTTAGGCAATGGGATCGACGGCGAAGGAGGGGTTTGCACGCGGGTTGCGAAGTCGATCGGCTGGAGCGTGCTTGGGGCGACACGCATGGGCGACGCGTATCTCGATCGAGCCGCGATCTCAGGCTGCGGTCACGCTGAACCGACGGCGACACACCGCGAATGCTCGGCAACGAAGCGGAATCCGACAGCGACGCCTGCCGCCGAGTCCGTGCGTTGCTCGCCCCGAATGGAGCAGACATGACCTTCAATGCGGCCGATGAGAAAAGATGACCCGCCGTCCGGCAAGACAAAGGACACAGGACGCAAGACGGCAGGTCGATCAACAACACAACGTGGGCCGATTGCTATTGATTGAAGTGCTGATTTGAGTTCGGAAAGGCCGGACGTCGAACAGCCTCCCCGACGTAAAAGTTAGACGATTACTCGCAAGACGTCTGTCAATTTTGGTCAGATCGACCAGCCGACGGACTGGAAACCCGCCGCGTTTCGTTTTTCGGGAGCGGATTCGGCATGCGTGCGCGCACATGATGGCGGTTTGCCGCGCGCCCCGGTACGCGGCTCGATTGCTGCCCGCCTCACAACAACCGATACGCGAGCCGCGCGGCCGCACGAGCCGTACGCCGGTCCTGATCGAGGGCCGGGTTGTATTCGGCAATGTCCGCCGCCAGCAGCTTGCCCGACGCCCGAATGCGCAGCACCATCGCTTCGACCACGGACAACGGCACGCCGAGGGACGCCGGCGCGGACACGCCCGGCGCCGTGGCGGCCGGCAGCACGTCGAGGTCGATCGACAGGTACAGCGCGTCGGCTGCGTCGAGCAGCCGATCGAGCCGATCGAGCAGACCGGGAAGATGACGCTCCTGCATCTGCGCATCGGCGACGTACTGCACACCGAGCTGCCGTGCGCGCTCGAACAGCGCTGCCGTATTGGCCAGATCGCTGATGCCGAGGCAGACATAATCGAAAGCGAGCCCTCGAGCGGCGCAATCGCAGGCGATCTGATCGAACGGCGTACCCGAATTTGCAGGACGCGCCTGCCGCAGATCGAAATGCGCGTCGAAATTCACGATCGTCAGACGACGCGCGCCGCCGTCGCCGAGCCACGCGCGCAAGCCGCCATACGTGCCCCACGCGACCTCGTGGCCACCGCCGAGCACGAGCGGCCGCCCGCCGCAGGCGAGCGTCTCGCACACCACCTTCGCGAGCTCGGCCTGCGCGCCCTCCAGATCGCCGTTGTCGCAGACCACATCGCCCGCATCGCGCAACGTCACCGCCGGCTTGGCCGGCAGGCCCGCCAGCGCGCGGCGCAACTCCCCGGGCCCGTGCGCGGCGCCGACGCGTCCCTTGTTCCGCCGCACGCCTTCATCCGAGCCGAAGCCCACGATCACCGCCGCATCGCTTGACAGGGCCGCGCCGGTGAAGGGCTCGATCTGATCGAACAAGCGCCGGGTGTCGCCGGGCTCCCCGTCGTCGGAACGGCCGCGCCAGACCCCGTTATCGAACGGCGCCTTCATGCACGCGACAACACGGCTTGCAGGAAAGCGCGCGTGCGCGGCTGCGATGGCGCGGAGAAGATTTCCGAAGGCGGCCCGGCCTCGACGATCGCACCGCCGTCCATCACCACCACCACATCCGCGACTTCCTTCGCAAACCCCATTTCGTGCGTCACGACCACCATCGTCATGCCTTCGCTCGCGAGCAGTTTCATGACTTGCAGTACTTCGCCGACGAGCTCCGGATCGAGCGCCGAAGTCGGTTCGTCGAACAGCATGACGCGCGGCTGCATCGCCAGCGCCCGGGCGATCGCGACGCGCTGCTTCTGGCCGCCCGACAGGCTCGCCGGCATCACGTGCGCCTTGTGCGCAAGGCCCACTTTCTCCAGCAGCGCCAACGCGCCCGCTTCGGCATCGGCCTTGCTCACGCCGCGCAGCATGCGCGGGCCCACGGTGATGTTGTGCAAGACGGACAGATGCGGAAACAGATTGAACGACTGGAACACCATGCCGACTTCGGTGCGCAACGCATTCAGCGAGCGTTCGCCGAGCATCGCGCCGCGATCGATGAGACGATGGCCGCAGATGTCGATGGTGCCGCCTTCCGGTTGCTCGAGGCCGTTGCAGCACCGCAAGAAGGTGCTCTTGCCCGAGCCGCTCGGCCCGATGACGACCACCACCTGTTGCGGCTGGATGTCGAAGTCGATGCCGTTCAGCACGACGTGCGAACCGAACGACTTGGTCAGGCCACGGATCCGGACGATGGGTTCGGACGTCTTGTTCATTGCACCATTCCTCCTGCACGCAGGCGCCGCTCGACGCGATGCAGCGCGTAATTGGTCGCCTGGGTCAGCACGAGATAGACCAACGCGATGGCCAGATACACTTCGAGCGATCGGTACGACACGCTGATGATCTTCTGGCCTTCATGCATCAGATCGTCGATCGTCAGCAGCGACACGAGCGCCGAATTCTTGATGAGCGCGATGAACTCGTTGCCGAGCGGCGGAATCATGCGGACGATGGCTTGCGGCAGGATGATCGTGCGCATCGCCTGCCCCGACGACATGCCGATCGAGCGGGCCGCCTCCATCTGGCCGCGATCGACCGACTGGATCGCGCCGCGCACGATCTCCGATACGTAGGCAGCCGAATAGAAACCCAGCCCGAGCATCCCGCACACGAAAGCGGGCAGCAGAATGTTGAATTGGGGCAAGCCGAAGAACAACAGAAACAGTTGCACGAGCAGCGGCGTGCCGCGAAAGAACGTCAGGTAGGCGGTGCAAAAGCCGTAGACGAATCGCCGCTGCGGCGCGAGCCGCCCGATGCCGATCAGCAGCCCGAGCACGCAGCTGAGCGCGAGCGCGGCCGCCGTCACTTCCACCGTGACGAGCGCACCATGCGCAATATCCGTCCAGCCGGCGATCACCGGCGAGAAATCGAGTTCCATGTGCGTGACTCGGCCGGTTATTGCGCGCCGGCGCCGAACCACTTGCGGACGATCGCCGCATACGTGCCGTCGGCCTTGATCTTCGCCAACGCGGCGTCGAGCGCGGCCTTCAATTGCGGCTCGTCCTTGCGCACGGCGATGCCGTACTGCTCGGTCGTCAGCGGCTTGTCGAGCACGCGGAAGCCACCGCGCGTACGGACCAGCTGATAGGCGGCCGGCTTGCCGGTGACGGCGGCATCGGCGCGGCCGATGCCGACGAGGTCGAACATTTCCTGGTTCTTTTCCACTTCGACGCGCGTGATCTGCGGGAAGTTGTCGCGCAGGAAGTTCACCGACTTGGTGCCCACCTGCACCGACACCTTCTTGCCGCTCAGATCGGCCACCGTCTTGATCGGCGAATCGCGCTTCACCAGCGCGACGAGACCGCCCGCGTAGTACGGGCCGGCGAAATCGACGACCTTGGCGCGCTCGTCGGTGATGTATATCGCCGAGATCGCCGCGTCGAAACGATGCGCGATCAGGCCGGGAATCAATCCCTTGAAGTCGATGTCCGTCCACTGCACGCTCTTGCCCATTGCTTTGGCGAGCGCATTCATCATGTCGATGTCGAAGCCGGTTCGCACACCGTTTTCGGTGTACTCCATCGGCGCGAACGTGGCGTCGGTCGCCACGCGCAAAACGTCAGGGGTTTGCGCCGCGGCGTTGCCGCAAAAGCCGGCGAAGGTGGTCGCCAGCGCGAAGCAGGCAAGGGACAGCAGACGTTGCAATTTCATCGAAAAACTCCTTTGAGGCTCGGGGTGAGACGGATCATTCGGCTTGCAGATGCAGGGAAATCGCGCGAGCGGTTCGCAGCGTCCCGTCGATGAACTGGCTTTCGCGGCCGATCGCGCGCGTCGAAGGCGCCATCAGCGTGATCGACGCGGAGCTGCTCACGCCACGCCATGTGCGATGGAATATCGGCGCGCTGACGCCCCAGACGCCGGGGTCGACCTCGCTATCGCTCACCGCATAGCCCTGCGCGCGAATCCGCTCCAGTTCGGCTTCGATGGCCGCGCGCCCGGCGCGGTCGCCGGCGAATACCGAGTCCAGCACTTCGCTGCGCGCGTTCTCCGCCATGAAGGCCAGCAGCGATTTCGCCGACGCGCCCGCCTTCAGCGGCACCGCGCGGCCCTTTTCGAACGAGCAGCGCAGCGACTGCTCGCTGTCGACCCTGTCGAGGCACATCGCCTGATTCTTCACCGCGACGACGAGCCCGACGCTCTCCTTCGACGCCCGTGCGAGCTGCTGCATCTCCATGCGGCTCGCTTCGACAAGCATCGAGTTGACGTCGAAGCCGAGCGCAAGCTGAAGACTGATCGGACCAGGCGCATAGTGCCCCGTATGTTCAGCGACGAAGCCCCAGCGCTTGAGCAACGCGATCTGCCGATACAGCGTGCTTTGCGCGAGCCCCGTGACGCCCTGCAGATCCTTCACCGACATGGCCTTGCCATGGCTCGCAAGCGCGGCCAGCACGAGCAGCACGCGCTCCGCACCAGTGACTGTGGTTCCTGAATTCACGACGAAAGCAATGCATGTGACAACGAAGTCAGCATGCCAGACCACTCTCAAAAATTAAAACCGAATTTCCCATGAAACGGGAATGGGATGGAGGGGTTTTCCCTCGCATGAAGCGAGATCGCGTTCCGCGCGCGCGGAACGTGAAGCAGCGCGCGCCGACGGCTCATGCGCAGCGGCCCATGGCGACGTGAGAGGCCGGATTGATGTGAAGAAAACGCGGCGAAATCGGCACGGCGACAGCCCGTCGATCAGCCGGAATCGCGTCCGCCGGACGGGCGGCGGCCAATACCGCCGCGCGCCGTCGATGCCTGTCATCGCTGGCCGGCAACCCGACATCTGCATTCAATATGTCGACACGCATCGCATCGCCGCGCCGATCGCATCGCCTGGCCCGTTGCGCCGACATGTTCATGTGCGACGTCGCGGCACGCTCGATTCACTTCCTGCGCGCCGCAATGGAGACGGGGCATTGCGCGAGCACGTGGCGCTCGCGCCTCCACCGCCTCCACCGCCTCCGCTTCGATCGGCCATTCCTGATCGCTCATCACGCCCGTCAAATGACGGACTGCTTTCGACATCGCCGATGTGTATTTTAAGCACGCATCAAATGGATCTCGCATTCACGTTATTAGTAACCCAAAGAGAACCGAATCACAATAACGATTCGTTCCCGTCAGTAACCTGCGGGTAATTTAATTCCAAAATAAGACCAGTCTCTCGGCCACCCAAGATCAAGATTTCCACATTTATCCGAACAGGATGAATTCCGCCGAGTTCGACCGAAATCACGCCATTTTTATCCGAATTCACTGTCTCACGCCCCATACCGTAGCGGTATCCCGCGTCCACACGCCATCGCGGCGCAGGTCTTGCACCGCCTGCCGCACCGCCGCTCCACCTCGAGTCCGGCGCATCGTCCGCGCTTAAAAACCACCCTCGCGGCATCACACGCCAAACATGAAGGCGCCGTAAAGGATTGAAGAAGCCGAAACAATGAATCGATTCAGTCCCAGTCGATTTGTAATTTTTCGTCAGCGATCGAGGCGATATCTTAGAGATAGTCGTCTCAGACAAAATTATTTACCATTCTTTTATTAAGATCTTAAGTCAGCTATGGAATACTGGCGGCGATGGCTGTAAAGCGTATGCGAGGGAGCATGAATTCTGCGAAATTTGATTGCTGCTGCATCGCATTGCCTTGCCGATGAACCGATTTCCGCAAGTGAAAAACAAGGGCTGCGATGAATTCTGGCTCGCTTGGATCCTCTTTCGTGGTTCGAGCATGCAAAGGAGGACGAATTTGACGGTCGTAGCCCATCGCCGTCGCGGCGACGCCGATCGCCTGATTCGCGCCGTGCCGCCGACGGCGACGCGCACGTCGGCAGCCTCGGTCCGCGACGAGCGGATCGCGCGCGGTCGCGCGCATCCCATTGCCCGCCCGACGTCGCGCCCTCCCACGATACTCCCCGACGGCACATGCCGCATGCGTCGGAACAGCCATCGTCCAGATCCAGCACCGGGTTCATGCCGCCTTATTGCAATGCAATGCCGTTGCGACATCGGCGCTCCGTCCGCAGCAGGACGGGTGCGCCGCCCGGTATTTCGAAACATGACCGTTCTTGAGGTGGGAAATATGTCCGAGGCGGGGATAAGAAATTTGAATCACCTGCGCGTTTTCATGGCGATTGTCGAGAAGGGTAGTTTCACTGCGGCAGCAGAATGTCTGTGCATGTCGAAATCGCTGGTCAGCGAATACCTGAGCCGCCTCGAAGCGGAGATCGACACTCAGCTCGTGATGAGAAGCACTCGCAGGATTGCGCCTACCGACGCCGGCAACAAGCTGTATTCGGCGTCCCAGGAGTTCGTCAGCGGCCTGTACGACGTGATCGGCAGCATCCGGTGCCTGCGCCACGAATCGACCGGCCTGCTGCGCGTCGCGGCGCCCAGCGGTTTCTCCACCGCGCATCTGAGTTCGATCGCCGCGACATTCATTCATCGGCACCCGCAGATCGAGCTCGAGATCGTATGCAACGACGAGGAAATCGATCTGGTCGGCAAGCGCATCGATCTCGCGTTCGAGACGGGCTGGCCGAAGAAGAAGGGCTTCCGGATGAAGATGCTCGGCGCATTCGACCAGGTGCTCGTCGCATCGCCCGAGTATTTGCGCAAGCGCGCGGTGCCAAGACATCCTGACGATCTGCCCAGTTCGCATTGGATCGGGCACGGCGGGCTCGCGAACCTCAGCTATTCGGTGTTCGGCAACGACGGCCGCTCGGTCCGGATCCAGACGAACGGCCGCCTCAAGGTGAAATGCGTGCTGCTCGCGCATCAGATGGTGCTCGAAGGCGCGGGCGTTAGCGCGTTTCCCGACTATCTGGTCGCCGAGGACTTGCGGGAGGGACGCCTGCACCGGCTGCTGCCGACGTGGACGATGCCGAAAGGCGGCATCTACGCGTTTCGGACGTCTTCCCGGCATGCGTCGGTTCGGGAGCGACTGTTCCTCGGCGCGGTTCAGGCGTATCTGGCCGGTCTGTCCGGCGAACAGATGCGTGCAGGCGCGGCTCCGACCTAGCGGCGAACACGTTCTGTCGCTTCATGCGGAACGGCGCTCGCTTCGATGCTCGCTCGTGTACGTCGGGCCGAGCATCGGAGCAGCGCGCCGCTCTCCGGCTTCATGCGGGGTGACGACGGGTTCAGACTGGCCGTCGCCCGCACGGATATCGCGCATCGAGTTCGATCTGTCGGCCGCGATCGTATCGAAAGCCTGCGGCATCGTGTCCGCCGCTCATGCACGCAGCGATCTCCAGGCGATCGTGCGCCGCCGCCCGCGCATCGTCCCGATCATGCGCCTGCCGCTTTCCCGTGGCGCTGCGGCGCCGCCCGCGTCCACCCGCGATCGGCCGGACTGAACCACAGATGAACGTGACCGGTGCCGATCCCGTTCTCGTACTCGCTGAAGAAACGCCCGCGCGCCGCGCACGCGTGCGCGCCGATCGCGCCCGCCATCATCAGATAGTGGCCGAAGTTCGCCTCCGGATGAAAATGCAGAAACGCCGGCATCGTTTCGATCACCCGGTCGTGCCGCCCTTCTTCGAGCCACGCGATCCGCCGCTCGTCCGCCGCGCGCGCGGCCGGCGTCACGATGTTCGACGCAGCGCCCGCCATCCGGTTGCGCAGTTCCGCGAGCGGCCAGAACACGTGCGACAGTCCGCCCGACGCGATCAGCAGCACGTTGCGGGCGAGCCGCTCGACCGCCTCCGCGACGATCTCGCCCATCCGCAGGTAATCGCCGGTGGTCGCGGTCTGGCACACGGAAACGGAAATCCAGCGCTTGTCGGGCCGGCCGAGATAGGTCCACGGATTGAGCGTCGCGTAGTGGATCGGCAGGCACGGATCGTCGACCGCGGCGATCCATGACGCGCGCCGCGGCGCCAGTTCGGCGATCGCGTGCGCGAGCTCGGGATCGCCGGCGAGATCGTACGGCAGTTGCCGGATCGCGTTCGGCATCTCGTCCGACGTGAAGCGGCCCTCGCGCCGCGCGTGCGCGGTGACGACCGCCTCGGTCGTGGTCCGCCAATGGCTGTCGAAAACGAGCACCGTGTCGTAGTCGCCGGCGTCGAACACTTCGTGCCGAAGCTGCATGAGGCCGGTCGCGAGCGTGAAGTCGCGGCCGCCGTTTTCATGAAGCCGCGTCGCCTCCGACATCATCACGACGGGCGCATGCGAAATCAGGCCTGCGCCGATGATCTTTCCCATAGATAGGCATCCTTTTCAATGAGTGAGCGAGCGGGCGCAACGGCGTCACGGCACGAGCAGCAGCTTGCCGGTGGTCCGGCGCGCGGCGAGATCGGCATGCGCCTGCCGCGCGTCGGCGAGCGGATAGATGCCGCCGATCCTGATCTCGAGCGAACCGTCCGCGACAGCGTCGAACACTTCGCCCGCGCGCCACAGAAATTCGTCGACGGTCGCGCGGAAGTGTTCGAGATATGGACGCGTCAACGTGAGCGAGCCGCCCCACAAGAGCCGCATCACGTCGACGGGCGGCACCGGGCCGCTCGCACCGCCGAAAATCACCAGCGTGCCGCGCGTCCTGAGACTCGCGAGGCTCGCGTCGAACGTCGCGGCGCCGATGCCGTCGTACACCGCATGCACGCCCTTGCCGTCCGTCAACCGGCGCACCTCGGCGGCGAGATCGTCGGCCGCGTGGTGCAGGATCACGTCGTCCGCGCCGTTGCTGCGCGCAAGCGCCGCCTTCTGTTCGGTCGACACGGTGCCGATCACCCGCACCCCGCGCTGCTTCAGCCACTGCGTCAGCAGCAGCCCGACGCCGCCCGACGCCGCATGAACGAGCACGGCGTCGCCTTCGCGGGCCTTGTATGAATCATTGACGAGATAGTGCGCGGTCATCCCCTGGACGAGCGCGGCGGCGGCCGTCTGCAGATCGATTGCGTCCGGCGCGACGATCGCCTTGTCCTCCGGCACGATCACGTGTGTCGCATAGCTGCCCATCACGGTCGTCCAAGCGACGCGATCGCCCGGCTTGAAACGCGTGACGTTCGGGCCGACCGCGAGCACGCGCCCCGCGCCCTCTTCGCCCGGCGTGCCGGGCAGCGGCATCGGATAACGGCCTTCGCGGCGGTACAGATCGATGAAGTTCACGCCGGCCGCGGCGAGCTCGACGAGCAGCTCGCCTTCGCCGGGCTCGCGCCGGGTGCGCGCCACGTAATTGAGGACGTCCGGGCCGCCCGTCTCGCGGATCTCGATTGCTTGCATCAGTTCGCTCCAAGTGTTCGTCAAAGGATCAACGCGCCGGGACGCCGTCGAGTTCGATTCGATAGAGATCGAGCCAGTCGTTGAGCCGGCTGCTCGACTCCAGCAGGATTCGTTCGAATTCCGAAAGGCTGCCGGTCGCGGTCTTCGCGGTCAGGTTGCGCAGCGCGCCGCCGTCGAGGAACGGCTTCAGCGGCGCGCGACCGCCGTCGATCGCCTGATTGAGGCGCGCGATGAGACCGCGGTCGTAGCCCGGCGCCTGAATCGACGGATATGCGGCCTTCTTGCGGTTCAGCACCGACTCCGGCAGCAGATCGGCGGCCGCCGCGCGCAACAGCGCCTTCTCCTGGCCGCTGAACGTCTTCATCGCCCATGGGATGTTGAACACGTATTCGACGAGCCGGTGGTCGCAGAACGGCACGCGCCCTTCCAGGCCGCTCGCCATGCCCATCCGGTCCTTCTTGTCGAGCAGCACCGGCAGCCAGCGCGTCAGCGTCAGATAGTGCAGCTCGCGCGTGCGACGATCCTCCGCGTTTTCGCCGTCGAGGCGCGGCACCTCGGCGAGCGCCGCGCGATAGAGATCCGCTTCGTACTCGCCGAGCTTCAGCGCGTCGATGAACCATCGATGGAACAGCGCACGCGGATCGAGGCCGCGATGCGCGCCGAGCTTGAGCCATGGGAACGTCTGCGCGCCGCGCGCAGCCGGATCGGAGAACCACAGGTAGCCGCCGAAGATTTCGTCGGCCGCCTCGCCCGACAGCGCGACCGTCGCGTGCCTGCGGACCTCGGCAAAGAGGCGATATAGCGACACGTCGAGATCGGCGAAGTTGAACGGCAAGTCCCACGCGCGCATCACTGTTTCGCGCACCTGAGGATCGAGCAGCCCGGCCTGGTCCAGCTCGATCGTGTGATGGTCGCTGCCGATGTGCCGCGCAACCTCGAGCGCAAACGGCGCATCCGCCGTCGGGCGAATCGGGTCGGCTCGAAAGTGCTGCGTGTGACCGGTGAAATCGACGCAGAATGTCGACAGCGCGCCGCCGCCGTTCGCGCGCCGCTGCTTCTGCGCGATCGCGGCGATGGTGCTCGAATCGATGCCGCCCGACAGCAGCGCGCACAGCGGCACGTCGGCAATCATCTGGCGCGACACGATGTCGTCGAGCAGCGAGCGGATCGTCGCGATCGTCGTCGGCAGATCGTCGATATGCGGACGCGCTTCGAGCGCCCAATAGCGCGCTTCGACGATCCGGCCGCGCCGCACGCGCAACACATGGCCGGGCTTCAGTTCGCGCATGCCGGAGAACGGCACCTGTCCCGGCGTGCGCAGGAACAGCAACGCGTCGCACAGCCCTTCCGACGACGTGCGCGCACGCACGTCCGGATGTGCGAGGATCGCCTTCGGCTCGGAGCCGAAGATCACGCCGTCTGCCGTCGGGTAATAGAACAGCGGCTTCACGCCGAGCCGGTCGCGAACGAGCAGCAGCTCGTCGCGCGCGGTGTCCCAGATCGCGATCGAGTACATTCCGTTGAGGCGATCGACGAACGACTCGCCCCATTCGAGATACGCGCGCAGCACGACCTCGGTGTCGCAATGCGTGTCGAACCGATGGCCGAGCGCGGTCAGCTCGGCCCGCAGCTCGCGGAAGTTATACGTTTCGCCCGCATACGAAATCGCCGCGCGCGGCAGATCGCGCGGGCCGCGCTCCGGCGTGAGCATCGGCTGCGCGCCGCGTTCGGGATCGATGATCGACAGGCGCCGGTGCCCCAGCGCGACGTGCGTGTCGAGCCACACGCCGCGCGCGTCCGGGCCGCGGCGCGCGAGCGTATCGGTCATGCTGTCGACGATCTGCGCCTCGTTGCGCAGATCGCGGGCGAAGTCGACCCATCCAGTGATGCCGCACATAATTGCTCCTTTGAGTTGAAACGATAGGGATCGGATGGCGCGATTCAGCCGTGCAGCCACGGCCCTCGCGACCAGCCCGACGCGTCGTAGTCGTCCATGCAGCGCTGCGCGAACGCTTCGCAATCGGCGAGCTGGCCGAACCGGGTCGCCCACGTCAGCGAATCGAGACGGATCTGATCGAAGTTGCCGGAGTAATGCGTTTCGTAGACCGAATGACGCGAGCCGAACTCGCTGCCCGTCGCGTCCCAGATCAGCTTGAAGAGCTTGATCCGCTGTTCCGGTTCGAGCGCCGCGCCCCGGTAGTACGCGTCGATCAGCCCCTTCACCTGCGGATCGAGCAGGTCGGCCGCGCCGGATACGGTGACGAGCGGCGAGCCGCCGAGCGCGGTTTCCATCAGCTCGCGCACGCGCTTCCAGATCTGCGGCACCTGAATTCGCAGCGCCGATGCGTATTCGAGCTTCGGCACGACGACGCCGGCCTGCGTGCGCACGGGGTCGCGCGCCATCGCGGACGTGATCGCCCTCAGCAGGTGCCACAGCGAAATCAGCTCGCCGAGCGCCGCCTGAATCCCGCGAAACTGCTGCGTGCCGTTCGCGTGCGTGCCGAGCGACAGCAGCCCGATCATCAGTTCGAGCTTCACCGCGAGCCGGATGCCGGATTGGAAGTTGTAGAGATTCGCGAAACCCGACGCCGCGTAGAAGCCGGTCGCGCGCTTCACGTCGCGATAGACGAGCACGTCTTCCCATGGAATCAGCGCGCGATCGAAGATCAGCACGCTGTCGTTCTCGTCGAAACGGCTCGACAGCGGCGCGTCGAACGGGCTCGTCGCGGCGGCTTCGTACGACGGCCGGCACATCAGGCTCAGGCCCGGGTTGTCCATCCGCGCGAAGAACACGACAGCGAAGTCGTCAGCCTTGCCGGGCTCGAGCAGCGCCGACGCGACAGGCGCGACGAACGTCGCATTGGTCAGCGCGCCCGCGGTCGCGAGCATCTTCACGCCGCTCACGACAATGCCGCGATCGGTCTCGTCGACGACGTGCACGAACACGTCGCGCATGTCGTGAATCGCCTTGCTGCGATCGAGCGGCGGATTGATGATCGCGTGGTTCAGATACAGCCCGTTCCCCGCGAAGCGCTTGTACCAGTCGGCCGCGTTCTGACGAAAGTCGCCGTAGTAGTCGGCGCCCGCCTCGAGTCCCGACATGAACGCCGCCTTGTAATCGGGCGTGCGGCCCATGAAACCGTAGGTCATCTTCGACCACAGCTCGATCGCGTCGTGCGCCGACAGCAGATCGTCGACCGACTGGCTCGGCTTGAAGAAGCGATGCGTAACCTGCCCGTGCCGATCGGGCGCGGTCAGCCGCTCGCGATGCTCGCCATGCAATGCGTCGTACAGCGAAGCAATGCTGCGGGCCGCGTTGCGGAACGCGCGGTGCGACGTGACGTCGGCGATCCGTTCGCCGCCGAGATACACGTTGCGCCCGTCGCGCAGGCTGTCGAGATAATCGTTTCCGGTCATCAGCGTCATGGTCGTTCCTCCGTCGACGAAATCGTCAGGCTGCTGCATGGGGGGTTGTCTCGGCGTCTTGCAGCTGTTTCGGCAAGTGCGGATTGCGCAGCGGCGGCTCACCGTGGATGTGAACGCGGCGCAGATGGCGACCGGTCCGGCTCGTGAAGCGCTCGCGTCCGTGCAACAGCGTGAAGTTGTCGGTGAGCACGACGTCGCCCGTCTGCCAGCGATGCGCGTAATGCGCGCGCGGATCGTAGAGCGCGCGCTTCAGGCTGCCGAGCAGCGCTTCTTTCTCGTCGTCGGCGATGCCGCCGAATACGTAGCTCGACGGATTGATGAACGTGCTGTCGTCCGCGATCGGCGGCTCGCAGAAGCGCAGGATCGGAAATTCGCGGCGCGGATGCTGCTCGATAATCGGCGCTTCGACCGTGTTGCTGTAGAGCGCGACCGTGCGCTGATAGCGTCCGTGCGCGCGGCGCCACAGCGCGCGCGTCTCCGGCGTCGCGACGCGCAGCGCCTCCGTCGTGCTCGAGAACGTCGTACGCCCGCCATCCGCTTCGCCGATCGCCTGCACGCACTGGAACACCTGAAATTCCGGCACGGTTTCCAGATACATGCCGTCCCAATGCAGCGGCACGTAGCTGCTTGCGAACACATGATCGGCGGGGTGCGCCTGCTCGCACAGTTCGAGCACCGCGCCGAACGGCCACATCATGATTTCGCCGAACGTCGCGCAATAGCGGGTCATGCTTTCCGCATCGACGAAGCTGTCGAAGCCGCGCAGCACGACGAGCTGCTGGCTGCGCACCAGTGCGCGCAGCCACTCGACCGACAGCTCGCCGACATGAACATGCGCGCGGCGCGGCTTCACCAGCACGCCGAACGAACACGGTTCGCCGCCGTCGCCGACCAGCGGCTCGAGCGACACCGATCGCTGCAGGAACAAATCGCTCATACCGCCTCCAAAGGAATCCGGGGGCTGCCGGCGTTGGCCGAAGCGCTTTCGCCGCCGGCGGCGGGAAGCGGAAGGAGACCGCCGCCGCCGATTTGCGATCGCTCGATTTCGTAGTGGCTCGGCCGCTCGTCGCGCATCACGATGCGGCCACCCAGCAGCTCGACGTCGCGGCGCTTCATCAGCACGAACTGATCGCCGAAATCGACCGCGACGCCGTGCCATGGCGTCAGCCAGTTATCGCGCGTCGGCATCATATGGACGCCGATCTTCAGGCTCGCCGCGGGCTGCGGGTGGATCGACAGGCGAATCGCATCCGGAAATTGCGTGGCGAGAAGCGCGCCCCATGCCCAGCTGCGCTGAATCACGCCGAGCGCGCGCGTCTTCGAATCCTTCTGCAGCGCGGCCTTCGAGCCGCGATAGTCGGGCGTGAAGCCGTCTTCGAACATGAAGCGGGTGATCGCGCGATACAGCAGCGTGCCCTCCTCCTCGCTCGTCAGCTTTCGCTTGATCGCGTCGATCGGATCGGCGAATTCGTCGACGAGCAGCCGCCGCATTTCGCCGAAGCTCGACGTCCGGTTCGCGAACGCTTCGAAGTTCTCGAGGTTGTACGTCGACAGATGGTCCGCATGCAGATCCGCGATGATCTGCCGCAGCGCGCCCTGATACGCGGTGATGTCGCGATCGTCGACGCGGATCAGATCGCCGAACACCCGGCCGTCCGAGCAAATGGTCAGCTTCGCGCCGGGCGCATGGAAGCTTCGAATCCGCTCGCACAGGTCATTCAGGAACGACAGCGAGAGCTTCTCGGCCATGTCCGGAAAGCGCCCCAACACCTTGTTCGGATTCGGCGATTTGGACGGGAACGCCGGCAAGACGAATTCCACCGGCCGCGCCGTATCGACGAATACACGGATTCTGGGAAGCTGAACGGCGTGAATCTGCTCGATTTCGTGACGGATATCCGAATCCGTCGTGTATTCGGGATATCGACGATGGATCTTGAGAATTTCGCCCAGGATCGCCAGGGAAATCTCGTTGTTCCGGTCGTTTTTCATGAATTTCGACCTCGCTGATCGAATAGGTTAATGGCGAGGGAAATTCTATTTTTCGTTTAAAACTTGATAAATACTGATTAATCGAAATAACCGTTCGGAGAATCTGCTTACATGGCGAATAAAAATACGGCCATCCGCGCTCATTCAGATTGATGACGCGTTTCTGGCTTATCGATTGATTAACGGATTGAAATGCTGACCAGGATTGGAATGATGGGCGATATGCGGGAGACGGAAACGAGAAACTGAATTCGCCATTTGAACGACCACGTGCATCATCTTCTGCGAACTGGATTCGATCAGAACGGATATCGATGGAGAGTCTGGAAATAGCCCATTCAAACAGCTTTTATTCAATCGATCGCGCTCGACACACTCCGATTCATCCGATGAGCCGCCGATATGACTGCGCCGGGAACAAGAAAGGGAAACGAAGCGACAATGGCCCCGACCGCTGCCGTCTCGCGTCAAGCGCGCCAAATGTGAAGCGCGGCTCATCGATCGTCGGAACGGCGTGCAGCGGCAAGCCGCCGCCTTTCGCCGGCCACGGCCAACCCGCGCATGCCTCGTGCGAGCGCCACGCATCGGCATGCGCCCGCGCCCAAGCATCTACATCAAGCCGCCACGCCGATGCCGAACACGTGCATCTTGCCCGCGCTCACCTGCCGCGGCAGCGTGACGCTCGTCACGACCTTGCCGGCCGGCACCGGAATCTTCTGCGCGAAGATGTAGGTCTTCACGTTGTCCGTCTGCCCGCTGCCGGCGTTGCGATAGGCGGCCGTCGCCGCGATCGCCGACTTCGCGCTCGCGCTGCCGCCGTTCAGCGTCCAGTCGTCGAACGACAGCGTGACCTGCGCACTCGTTCCGTCCGCGAAGTTCAGCCGCGCGATACCCGCGCTCGGCCCGTTGTTCGACGCGCCCAGCACGACGACGCTGCTGCCCGTCGAGCCCGGCGGCAACATCACGGCCTGGCCGACCGTCACCGCGTTGTCGCACATGAACGCCGGCGGCGCTCGATGCGGCGCCGCGCCATCCGACGTTCGCCCGCCATGATCGAGCGCACTGCCGTCACGGCCTCCATCGATAGACGACGATGCTCGAGCCGTTGTAGTTGTCTTTCGTGATCACGTATTCGCCCGTCGATCGCAGATAGGCTCTCAGGCCGTACATCGAATCGACGTCGTTGCCGACGTCCATCGTGCCTGTGTTCGAATTGATCAGCGTGGTGACGAGCTGGCCCGTGTTGAGATCGAAGACGTCGACGTTCGGCACGGTGTGCACGTAGCCGACGAACAGATAGTTGCCGGCCGCCGCGATCGACTTCGGATTGGGGTTCGTAAGCGTGATGACCGGATTCGGCTGGGTGACGTTGCCGGCGTTCCAGCCGTGATAGACCTCGATCCGCCCGTTCATCGCCGTCCAGTCCCAGCTCCCCGCGAACCCCTGCGCGAGGATCATCGTATCGCTCTCGGACATGTGGAGGATGCGCGCCGAAGGCTGGATGCTCGCAGGCGTCGGGATCGAAGCGGCCGCGCCCCAGATCGGCTTGCCGGTCGCATCGAAGCCCGTCAGCGGATAGTGCGCGATGGCGTTCGTCCCGTTGAGGCCGGCCCACACGTCCCCCTTGTCGTCGATCGAGAATCCGGCCGTCACCTGCAGCGTCGTATTGAACGCCTTGCCCGGCAGCGACGCATCCGGGATCGCGATGTAGCCGCTTGCCGCGTTGAAGTGATAGAAGTTGAAGTTGCCCGGATTCTGCCCCGATGCGACGAGAATCTTGTTGCCGCCGACGCTGACGAGCTGGCCGAAGTGCTGGCCGCGCTGGTAGTCGTTCATGTCGAGACGCGGATCGGAAGGGTACGTGAACGGATCGACGGTGTTCGCGACGAAGGTGCCGCCCGCGGTACCTGTGTAGATGTTCATCCCGCTATAGAAGTAAGCGCCGTCCGTCGTCGGATCCGGCGCGGCGATCGCCTCGAAGTTGAGCGCCTGGAGCTTCCACAACGTGTTGCCGAAGGTGTCGTATGCGCGAATGTCGGTGGCGCCGTTGCGGCCGAGATCCCAACCGCCGCCCCATGGATTGTTGAGCACGTATAGCGTGCCGGCGGCGTCCTTGCCGATGCCGACCACGCGCGTGAAGCGCTTGTCGCCGACCTGGCCTTTGATGCCCGTCGTGGTGTCGAGATAGCCGCCCAGCACGCCGAACGTGCCGACCTGCTTCGGAATGCCTGCGATACCGTAAAGCTTGATGTTCATGTCGGGCCCCTGATCGCCGACCATCAGTTGCCGTTTCGATGCATCGTAGTACAGCGACGACGGCCGCGACGTCGTCGGCATCTGGATCGTGTTCATCAACGCGCCCGCCGGACTGAATTCGACGATCTTGGCCGCGTTCTTTTGGGCTACCCAGATATTTCCCGCACCGTCGAGCGCGAGCGCGCCGGGATTCGCGATGCTGATGTCGCGCTGCCAGACGCCGTCGGTCGTGAAAACCCGCACGCGGTTGCCGAAGAAGTCGCTTGCATAGAGGCGCGTGCCCGCCGTCGCGAGACCGGTGATCACGTCGGCCCGGCTGACGGCGTTCCACACGCTGACGGGAATCACGAGATCGCGTGCGAGCGTCGTCCGGTTGTAGCGCGCGGCCGAGCCGCTGCCCTGCGAGGTGCTGTATTGCGACGCCGCGAAGATCGATGTCGCGTTGCCCGTAATCGCGCCGCCCTGGAACTCGGCGTGCGTGCCGATCGAACCGAGGCCCTTGCCGTTCTGGTAGATCGCGACGCCGCCTTCGTTTTCGTCCCAGAAGGAAGCCGTATAGACGACGCCTTCGGGCGAGACCCACATCGACCGCGCGTTGTTGCCGACGTGCGACGCAATGGTTCCGTAACTGTTCGCCAACCAGTCCGTCGTGTATTGCGCCTGCGCCGCGGGCGCGATCATCGCGATCACGGCGCCGACCCATGCGGCATGGATGCGTTTCTTGACCATGATTGATGCTCTCCTGACCTGGCCCGTCGAAACCGTCGAAATATGGATTGCCGGGCATGACATGAGTGAGTACGGCGAGCGAATCGCCGCCGCCCTCGCTGATTGGTCACCACGCATCTTCAGCCGCATCGCGATTTGCTTCGCGCCGCCACGCGACATGGCAGGCTCGTCGACACTCGTCTCGTGTCCGTATCGCTTGCTTTTTCGGATCGCTCCGTCGATCCGTCGTCGAATGACGATGGGTTTCGCCTTGTCGCTCGCAATTGAATTTGTTAAGGAGTCTGGATCGACGCCCTATTTCTTGATTCGGTAAAACCGTCAGCAAGTCCGATTCGAAAGCGGTAGAAAATACAGCCGCCTCGATGCCTCGCTAGTCGATTATCCGGCGTAATGAGCAAACGCTTTTGCGACTCGCCGATCCGGCCCGAAGTGAAACACTTCGAGCGCCAGCCGCCCTTTCGCGCCACGGTAATGAATCGCGACGCTGTCGACGCCGGCCAGCGTTGCAATCCATTCGAAATGCAAATCCGGAATCATGTGCAGCGCCTTCGACCAGTACGCGCCGACCGCGCCCTTGCCGCAAAGACACCCGCTGGGCTCGCCAGCGATCTGTGCGATCATCGGCGACGACATTTCGAATCCGTCGGCGTAGTGCGACAGGATCCGGTCGAGGTCGTGCGCATTCCAAGCGTCGATCCATTCCCGGCCGAATTGCTGAGCGAATTCCTGCGTGATGGGTTCCATTGGGGGCGAGTATCGAGGATTGCTTGAGATAAGCCGGCGGGCGTCAACCGTCATTCAACGGCTTGCGTCCCTGGCATCGTTCGGTTTGCGAATCGTTTTCGCTTCGCATTCGGCATTTCATCCATGATTCCGACTCAAGGCTAGCACGCAATCATGTCATGACGATATTCATTTGATATGGCTCGCGTCCTGATCGAAGACGGACGATTCCGCTATGGACCGGGTTCATCGGTCGGCAGTTCATCGGTCGGCATTTGCGCCAAGTTGGTGCCGACGTTAGGATACCGGCTCATCCGGTCATCCTGCCGCGCATCGCCGATCCGGCTGCCGACGGGATGACCGCAACGGCCGGCCGTTCGACACGCGTCGATCGATTGGCCGAGCGCCGCTGAAACAGATCGTCGGCCATCGCGTCCCGCATCGCGCAGACCGCGCATTCAGTTCTCTTTATTTTCCGAATCGATATGGTCACTCGCTCTTCTCAATTACCGGCTGTTCGCGCAATCGTCACCGGCCACACGCGCGGACTCGGCGCGGCGCTCGCCGCACATCTGCTTCAACGGAACATCGCGGTGCTCGGTCTGTCGCGCAGCCGTCATCCGTCGCTCGGCGCGCAGGCGGGCGACCGGTTCGTCGAAGCCGAGCTGGATCTGTCGGACCCGGCGCGCGTCGAAGCGTGGCTCGCCGGCGACGCGCTCGGCGATTTCGTCGCCGGCGCGAGCAGCGTGCTGCTGTTCAACAACGCGGGGACCGTCGAGCCGATCGGCCCGCTCGACACGCAGGACGCGGCGGCGATCGCGCGCGCGGTCGGCCTGAACGTCGCGACGCCGCTGATGCTCGCGAGCGCGATCGCAAAGATCGCGTCCGAAACGGCCGAGCACCGCATCGTGCACATCTCGAGCGGCGCCGCGCGCAACGCGTATGCAGGCTGGAGCGTCTATTGCGCAACCAAGGCCGCGCTCGATCATCACGCGCGAGCGGTCGCAGCGGATGCGAATCGCGCGCTGCGGATCTGCAGCGTCGCGCCGGGCGTCGTGGACACCGGCATGCAGGCGACGATCCGCGCCAGCAGCAGCGACCGGTTTCCGTCGCGCGAGCGGTTCGAGCAGCTCAAGTCGAGCGGCGCGCTCACGACGCCGGACGACGCCGCGCGCCAGCTTGTCGACTACGCGCTGAGCGACGACTTCGGCAAGGCGCCGACGGCCGACCTGCGCGATTTGGGGTGAAGCCGGGACGCGAGCCTGAATGTGCGGCCTGAATGTGCGGCCTGATACGCGTCGCCGGCATCCTGTCCGGCGCGCCGACACGGCAGCCGACTGCCGCGACTTTTTCTGCGGTGCCGCCGATCGAAAACGCGAGCCCTTCGATTCACCGAAGGCCGCCGAATGGGCAACGCGGACGCAGCGTCGGTGAGGGAATCTCGATGCATGCGCGCGGCGCGAAGCCGCACGCCGCCATCGTGCATGAGAGCCTTGGCATGATCCGCCCGGCAACGATTTCGCATCGCACGAAAATCGGCCGACGCGCGCTGAAGCAGGCATTCCGCGCCCAGCGCGCGACCTCGGATCGAATCACGCCAATCGGACTCGCTTCACTGCTCAGTGGCGATGGTGATGCTTGCCGTGACGGTTGCCCCGGCGATAGCCGCGGTCGTAGTCGTCTTTGTACGAATTCGAGCGCGAGATGTTGCCGCCGAGCGCGGCACCCGCGCCGCCGCCGACGGCCGCGCCGACCAGGCCGCCGCCGCGGCCGCCCATCGCGTTGCCCGCCGCGGTGCCCGCACCGCCGCCGAGCGCGCCGCCGATGATCGCGCCCGTGCGCTCGCGGCGATTCGACGTGACCGCGCCGCCGGCGCCGCCGCCGACCGCCCCGCCGATCACCGCCCCCGTGCTGCCGCCCACTGCGCCGCCGACCGCCGCGCCGGCCACACCGCCGAGTGCGCCGCCGAGCGCATTGTTCATGTCGCCGGCGACGGCCGGCAGCGACGCAGCAGCAGTCAGCGCCGCGATCGCAACGATCTGGATGAGTTTCTTCGACATAATTGAAAGGTCTTCTTTCGTTTTAGGTTTGAAGCAGCGGCGAGTATACCGGGGCAATGAAAGGTATCTGTTTCCTTTCGGTGCGGCTGCGGTAAGAGATGTAACAAAGTGATCCGGCCGTGCGCGGCTGGTATGGCGCGGCTTGGCGGCGCGCATGGGCACGGACGCGAGCCGCAAAAGATCAGGAATTCGGGGAACGAATCAGGGACCGCCGGACGACACGCGAACCGCGCCGTAGCGTTTTCGTATGACGCGGAATCGGATGCGGAAAGCGTGCGTCTAATCCCGCCGACGCATCGGTCACGCGCGCAACGTAGGTGCGAGACCGTCGGTACCGGACGACGACATTGCCACGAATCGAAGGCGTCGCGGCAGCGTGCTCCGACGTCGCCGTTCGCCGGACATCACGTCCGCGTAGCGCACGATATCGTTCAAGTAGCCATCATCCGCCGATCTGCACGCAATCGTCGATCACCGCGACGCGCGCGCCGCGTCTCGCCAGCGCCAGCGCCGACGCATCGTCGTGCGCGAACGGATGAGCGGGCGCATCTGTCTCGCGCCACGCATGGCGTTTCAGCAGTTCCCAATAGCCGCCGCGAATCACGAAGCCGCCGCATTTTCGCGCATACGCATCGCGTCGCATCCGGTAGGCGCGCGGCAGGTGATACCAGGGCAGTTTCGGCAGATCGTGATGCACGAGATGGTAGTTGTTGTTCAGGTACAGGAGGCGCATCACGGGGCCGGCTTCGTTGATCGCGATGCGCGCCTTCGGATGCGCGGCTGCGCGATGCTCGTACAACGAACGAATCATCGCAAGCGACTGCGCGGGCCACGTGATCGCGAACAGGTAGTACCACCACGGCACGCCGACCGACAAATGCAGCCACGCGAGCAACATGACGACGGACACGCCGTGCGCGGCCCACATCGGCGCGTAGCGCCAGTCGCCGCCGCGCCATGCGTGCAGCGTATCCGCGCACATCGCGGCGACGCTCGCCGGCGGCCCGACGACGAACCGCCCGACGAAGCTCTTGCGCGCATGCCACAGCGCGCGCCGCCAGTGCGGGAGCCGCACCCACTGCGCACGCGGCACGTAATTGCTTTCCGGATCGATGCCCGGCACCGTCAGGTCTTCGTCGCGGTGATGCTCGAGATGGGTATCGCGATACAGCGTGTACGGATACCAAACCGCCAGCGGCGGATAGCCGAGCAGCTTGCTCAAGCGCGCGGAGCGCGTCGGATGGCCGTGCAGCAGCTCATGCTGCAGTGACGTGTGCCATGCGCACAGCGCGATCAGCGGCGGCGTCGCGGCCGCGAGCGGCAGTCGCCCGGCGCGCACGCACAGCAGCACGCCGAGCCAGCCGCCGTAGATGACGACGATCAGCAGCCAGGTCGGCCACTCGGTGCGCGCGGCGAAACGGCCGCCGAGCGCCTCGATCTCGCGCGCATGATCTACGTCGAAGTATTCGGCCATGTTTCAGTAATGACGGAGGCCGAACGTCGACAAGCGCGAACGACAACGTCGTCGCCCGCGATACGCACGGCGGAACACGCACCGTAACCAACCGCCGCCGCCGGACCAACCAATGGATTCGCATTTGCTTATGCGGCGGGATCGGCGTTCGATGTGGCGAAATCGCGAAAAGGACGGTGCATCGGTTCCGGCGATGTCGATGTCGATGTCGATGTCGAAGCAGCGATGCGTTCGCAGACCCGGCAAGCGGGACGCGCGCCCGCCGAATGCGCTGAAATCCGTAGAATGTCGGGATGACTCGATGGATCGCCGGACTGCCGATGTATAACGTGACGCCGCGCCACGCCGCGCTGTGGCGCGCGCTGCTGCGCGATGCGCTGCGCAGGTTCGCGCGCGCGGGCGGCCCGGCCGACGTCACGCTGCTCGACGAGCCGTTCGGCGAGCTGCTGCCGCTATGGCGCCGCGACGATTTGCTGCTGTCGCAGACGTGCGGCTATCCGTACCGAGTGCTCGGCGTCGCCGACACGGTCCATCTGATCGCATCGCCCGTATTCGACGCCGACGGCTGCGACGGCGCACGCTACCGAAGCGCGCTCGTCGTATCGCGCGACGCACACGCGCGCGGCGCGACGACGCTCGCCGCCTGCCGCGGCCTGCGCGCCGCCTATAACGGAGACGATTCGCACAGCGGAATGAATGCGCTGCGTCACGCGGTCTCGCGGCATGCGCGCGATGGACGCTTCTTCTCGACGGTCACATGCACCGGCTCGCATCTGGGCGCGCTGCGCGCGCTCGACGCGGGCGAAGCGGATCTTGCCGCCATCGACTGCGTGACGCTCGCGTACGTGCGCGATGCATTGCCCGAGCTGCTGCGCGGTGTGCGGATCATCGGCGCGACGGCATCCGCGCCGAGCCTGCCGTTCATCGCATCGCGCGCGCTCGGCGACGAGCAAGCCGCGTCACTGCGCGACGCACTCGATGCGGCGGTCGCGGCCGACGTCGAACGCGCGCACGTGTTGCGACTACGCGGCTTCGAGCGGCTCGTGCCCGACGATTACTCGGAGATCGAACGATTTGCGCGCGACGCGGCCGCGCTCGGCTATCCGGCACTCGCGTAACGCGCAACGCGCCGCGCGAGCGCGCAACCGGGGCAACTGGAGCGGACGCGATCGGCATGGAACGCGCGACGAGCGTCCGCCTCGCTTGCCTTTCGACGAGATGCGAGAGGCGAGAGGCCGGGGGCCGAGCATGTCGATCGACCCGCAGCAAATGCCTGACCCACCCGCGCCGCGCGACAACCCAACCAAGCGCCACCGCGTGATACGGCAACCGGAACGAACCGAGCCGCACGCGTCCAGCGTCAACGCAATCCATGCCGCCGCGCCGCATCGCGCATGCAATCGACCAGCATCGACGCAGCCGGCGTCAGCGGGCTGTCACGGCGCGTCACCACCTGCACGGTCACGGCCGGAATCGTCTCGCGTATCGGCAGCACCGCGATCCGGTCGCGCGACCATTCGACGTCGAGCAACTGCTCGGGCATCGCGGCAATCAGATCGGAGCCCTGAATGAGGCTGTGCGCGATCGCATAGCTCGGGCACTCGACGACACGCATCGGCGTCGGCAAGCCGTGCTCGGCGAAGCAGTTGAACATGAGCTGCGTCGAGCTTTCGGGCGACGGATTCATCAGCCAGTCGGCGTCGACAAGATCGGCGAGCGACGTCGCCGACGCGAGCGGATGATCTTTGCGCGCGACGATCACGTGTCGGCTCGCATACAGCTCCGAGTGATCGAACTCTGCGGCGAGCAGCTCCGGCACCACCACCGACACGGCGAAATCGAGCGATCCGTCGTGCAACTTCGGCAGCGCGACAGCCGGAAACCCTTCGACGATGCTCACGCGCGCGACCGGAAAGCGCCGCCGAAACGCGCGAAATGCGTCCGGCAGGATCGTCACCGCTGCGGCAGGCGTGATGGCCGCCGCGACAGCGCCCGTCGTCGCGCCTTGCGCCTGTTCGATGTCGTCGCGCGCACGCTGCATTTCGGCGACGATGAGGCGCGCGCGCACCTGAAGCTGCTGGCCGAATCCGGTGAGCTGCACGCCGCGCGCCGTGCGCACGACGAGCGACACGCCGAGCGCGAGCTCCAGTTCCTTGACCGCCTTCGTCAACGCCGCCGGCGACACGTTCAGCCGGCGCGCGGCCGCGCGAATGCTTCCCTCGTCGGCGACGGCGACGAACGCTTTCAACTGATGATATTTCATACGGAACGCGCGATTCGGAGAAGCCTTTCATTCGCTGCACCGCAGTGGATCAGGGTGTTCCCTAGAGGCAACCCGCAGTGAGCACCGACGCAATTTATCAGCTTATGGTGCGCGAAAAAAATTCATATGCTTCGCCGACAAGTCCGCGCAAGCGCGCACCCATGCCCCACAAGGAGACAGCATGCAGCCCGAGAATCCCGTCATCCCCGGCATCGCCGCAATCGCGCCCGATCTGATCGACGTGCGCCGCCGGATCCACGCGCATCCCGAACTCGCATTCGAAGAGACGCTCACGAGCGATCTCGTCGCCGAGCTGCTCGCCGGCTGGGGCTACGACGTGCATCGCGGGCTCGGCAAGACGGGCGTCGTCGGCGTGCTGCGCGAAGGACAAGGCGCGCGCACGCTCGGCCTGCGCGCCGACATGGACGCGCTGCCGATCGCCGAAGCGACGGGGCTGCCGTACGCGAGCCGTCATACGAACAAGATGCATGCATGCGGACACGACGGCCACACGGCGATGCTGCTCTGCGCAGCGCGCCACCTCGCCGCGACGCGGCGATTCTCCGGCACGCTGAATCTCATCTTCCAGCCCGCCGAAGAGAATTTCGGCGGTGCGAAGGCGATGATGGACGACGGCCTGTTCGAACGCTTTCCGTGCGATGCGATCTTCGCGATCCACAACATGCCCGGCCGCGCGGCAGGCGACATGACGTTCCGCGCGGGCGCCGCGATGGCGTCCTCCGACCGCGTGACGATCACGCTGCGCGGCTTCGGCGGCCACGGCGCGATGCCGCATTTCGCACGCGATCCGATGTCGGCGGCAGGCAGCATCATGGTCGCGCTGCAGACGATCATCGCGCGCGAAGTCGATGCGCAGCAGGCGGCCGTGATCACCGTGGGCAGCGTCCAGGCCGGCGAGACGTTCAACATCATCCCCGAGACCGTCGTGATGAAGCTGTCGGTGCGTGCGCTGAACGCCGACGTGCGCGAGCTGCTCGCGCGCCGCATCGAAGCGCTCGTGAAGGGCCAGGCGGAAAGCTTCGGCGTTGCCGCGGACATTCAGTATGACTACGGTTATCCGGTGCTCGTCAATCATCCCGAGCCGACTGCGTTCGCATTGGACGTCGCGCGCGCGATGCTCGGCGCGGATCGCGTCGAAGCGGACGCCGCGCCGCTGATGGGCAGCGAGGATTTCGCATACATGCTCGAGGCGCGCCCCGGCTGCTACGCGTTCATCGGCAACGGCATCGGCAGCAAGGGCGGCTGCATGGTGCACAACCCCGGCTACGACTTCAACGACGACATTCTCGCGATCGGCGCGAGCTACTGGGTCCGACTGGCCGAAGCCTGGCTCGTCGCCTGACGCCTTCTCGCCCGCCGTCTTGCGTTCTTCGGGGATCACATGGAAACATCCACGCTCAATTTCGCCGGCGCGCCGGCCGACGCGCGCGCCGCCGCAAAAAAACGCCGCCTGATCGCCGCAGCCGCGGTCGGCAACGCACTCGAGTTCTACGACTTCACCGTCTACAGTTTCTTCGCGATCCTGATCGGCAAGCTGTTCTTTCCGGTTCACTCTTCGTTCGGACAGCTGATGCTCGCAGTCGCGAGCTTCGGCGTCGGATTCGTCACGCGCCCGCTCGGCGGTCTCGTGATCGGCATGTACGCGGACCGCGTCGGGCGCAAGCGCGCGATGATCGCAACGCTGCTCATCATGGCGCTCGGCACCGCGACGATCGCGGTCGCGCCGACTTACGCGCAAGCCGGCATCGCGGCGCCGCTGCTGCTCGTGATCGCACGACTGCTGCAAGGTTTCGCGTCCGGCGGCGAAGTCGGCGCATCGACCACGCTGCTGATCGAGCAGGCGCCGCAGGCGCAACGCGGGTTCTACGCATCGTTCCAGTTCTCGAGCCAGGGACTCGCGGCGCTCGTCGGCGCGCTGACGGGCGTCGTGCTGACGTCGACGCTCAGCGCCGCGCAGCTCGAAAGCTGGGGATGGCGCGTGCCGTTCGTCATCGGCACGCTGTTCGCGCCGCTCGGCTACTGGCTGCGGCGCACGGTCGACGAAACGCCGGCCGCGGCGCGCTCCGCATCCGCTTCGCGCGAAGACGCCGCATCGCTGCCGCTCGCGGATGTACTGCGCCACCACGGCAAAGCCGTGTTCACCGGCCTCGGCATCACGATCGGCGGCACGTCGATCCATTACATCATCGTGTTCTACATGGCGATCTACGGCGTGCAGGTATTGCATCTGCCGAGCTGGCTGTCGATGATGGCCGGCTGCATCGCGGGCGCGACGCTCGCGATCGTGACGCCGATCGGCGGCTGCCTGTCGGATCGCTACGGGCGCAACCGGATCGTCTGGTGGACGCGCATCGCGCTGATGCTCACGATCTATCCGGCATTCGTCGCGCTGAACCGCTGGCCGGGCGCCGTCTCGCTGCTGACGATCATCGCGGCGCTCTCGTGCGTGCATGCGATCAACATCGGCGCGATGAGCGCGATGCTCGGCGAATTGTTCCCGCGCGCGGTGCGCGCGACGGGCGGCGCGCTCGTCTACAGCATCGGCGTCGCGATCTTCGGCGGATTCGCGCAGTTCTTCGTCACGTGGCTGATCGCCGCGACCGGCGACGCGAACGCGCCCGCGTACTATGCGATCGGCTGCGGCGCGCTGACGTTGATCGCGCTGCGCTCGATGGACGACAAGGCGGGCAAGCCGCTCGATTGACGTTGAACGCCGCGGCGCTGCCGAGCGGATGTAGTATCAATACATAGTCGACTACAAGACATTGAAAATATTGACTCTTTCGGCTTCTCATGAGATATAGCGCATGTTGTTTTGCTACAAGAACGACAGCATACGAACTCATAACGGAGACGAAAATGTCGGCAAAGCACTTCAGATTCAAACAGGCGGTGCTGGTTGGCAGTTTGGCGGTAATGGCGGGCGTCGCAGCGTTGCCAGCGTCCGCGTCGGCCGCCGAAGCGTTCGGTTCGCCCGGCGCGACGCCGGTGAGAGGCCCAGCGGCCAAGTCGTTCCTCGGCACCGCGGTCAACGGCGCATCGCGGGTCTACTTCACCGGCTATCGCGGCATCCTGTCCGAGGTCTACTATCCGGTCCTCGACACCCCCGAATCCGTCGACTTGCAGTTCCTGGTCGGCGATAGCGGCAAGACCTTCGTCGACGAAGAAAAGCTGCAGGCCTACTCGGCCGCGCAGACTGACACGCGCACGATGAGCTGGCAAGTGACCACCAGCAACAGCGCGCACAACTGGCAGATCCGCAAGATCGTCTTCGCCGATCCGAACTACAACGCGATCGTCCAGCGCGTCACCTTCACCGCGCTCAACGGCCACAAGGTCGGCGACTTCAACCTCTACATGCTGTCGAAGCCGTACCTCGACAACGCCGGCAGCAACAACACCGCGCAAACGGTGTCGGGCAGCGGCGGCACTGCGCTCGTCGCCAATCACAACAGCCGCTATTCGGCGCTCGTGACGAGCCGTCCGTGGAAGGCGGTCAACGGCGTCGGCATGACGTCGAACGGCTTCGTCGGACAGAGCGACGGCTGGACCGACCTGCTCGGCGGCACCGCCGGCAAGACGATGGACTGGACCTTCTCGTCCGCCACCAACGGCAACGTCGCGCAGATGGGCTGGATCGACCTCGGCGATCCGACCGCGACGAGCGTGTCGTTCGACGTCGTGCTCGGCTTCGGCGGCACGCAGGACCAGGCGCTCGGCGAGGCGAACACGGTGCTCGGCAGCGATCTCGCCGGCGAGCAGCAGCAGTACGACGCGGCGTGGCACAACTACGCGGCGGGCCTGTCGTCGCAGAACGGCGCCGCCGACGACGGCTACTATCTGGCCGCGATGACGCTCAAGACGATGCAGGACAAGAGCAACGGCGCGATGATCGCCGGCATCGGCACGCCGTGGGGGGAAACGCAGGGCGACGCGAATGCGGGCGGCTATCACCTCGTCTGGCCGCGCGATCTGTTCAAGTTCGCCAACGCGCTGACGACGGCGGGCGACACGTCGACCGCCACGAGCGTCGTCGATTATCTGTTCAATACGCTGCAACAGACGACCGACTGCGGCGCCGCCGAATACAACGCATCCGGCTGCTCACAGGGCTACAGCCGCGTCGGGCGCTTCCCGCAGAACGCGTGGGTGAACGGCTGGCCGTATTGGCAAGGCACGCAGATGGACGAGCAGGCGATGCCGATCATCCTCGCGTGGCGGCTCGGCCCGAGCGTGTTCAATCCGTTGTGGCCGAAGATCAAGCTCACCGCCAACTACATCGTCGACACCGGTCCGTGGACCTATCAGGAGCGCTGGGAGGAGAACGCCGGCTATTCGCCGTCGACCATCGCCGCCGAGATCGCCGGCCTCGTCACGGCAGCCGACATCGCGACGCAGAACGGCGACACGACGAGCGCCGCGCGCTACCTCGCCGCAGCCGACTACTGGCAGGAGAACGTCGCGGCGTGGACGTACACGTCGACCGGCTCGTTCGGCAACGGCAGCTACTACATCCGGATCAATCCGGCGAGCCGCTCCGGCACCGGCACCGATCGCGCGAGCTTCGCGCCGACAGCGGGCCCGGACACGCCGCAGACGCTGTCCGTCAAGAACGGCGGCGGCAGCCACGACGCGCGGCGCGTCGTCGACGGCGGCTTCTTCGAACTGGTCCGGATGGGCGTCAAGCGCGCGACGGATTCGACCATCGTCAACACGATCTCGGTCTACGACAGCGTGCTCGGCCAGTCGCTGAGCCTGGCGAACACGCCGGCGCTCTCGCCCAACGCGTGGTTCCGCTACAACTTCGACGGCTACGGCGAGCACAACGACGGCAGCAACTTCGACGGCGCCGGAGCCGGCCGCTTGTGGCCGATCTTCACCGCCGAGCGCGGCATGTACGAGATCGCGCGTCAAGGCAGCGGCGGCGCGGGCAGCGCGTATTTCTCGACGCTCAAGCAATTGACGACGCCCGAGGGCTTCCTGCCGGAACAAGTGTGGTCGAATTCGACGACGCTGCCCGACGGCTGGGCCGTGACCACGCCGGCCGGCTACGCGCCGGGCCAGCCGACCAAGTCGATCGCGCCGCTGAACTGGGCGATGGGCGAGTACATCAGCCTGCTGGCGTCGATTCAGGCCGGCCGCATCGTCGACATTCCGTCGGTCGTCTGCGCGCGCTACAACAATTGCGTCGCGCCGCTGCGGAGCGGGCAGGTGTCGGTGGCGATCAACGTCAACGCCAGCACCCAGCTCGGCCAGCAGGTCTACGTGACGGGCAGCGTCGCCGCACTCGGGAACTGGAACACCGATCTCGGCATTCCGGTCGACCCGACCCATTACCCGGTGTGGAGCAACACCGTCAACATGCCAGCCGGTCAGGCGATTCAGTACAAGTACTATCGCAAGAACGCGGACGGCAGCGTGACGTGGGAGAACGGGTCGGGCAATCGGCAGCTCCAGACGCCGACGAGCGGCACGCTGACGCTGAACGATCAGGTGAACTGGTGAGCTCGCGCGCGAGTTGGCTGGCGCTTGCTGCGGCGATGCTGCTCGGAATGGCTGCGGCAGGTTGGCGCTATGGACTGCTTGCGAATCGGGAGCCGATGCCGGCGGCCGCGCCTGCGCCGACCTCGCTTGCGCCCGGCCATGCGCAGCCCGCGCCGCCGCCTCCGCCCGCGCCGCCGAACCGGCCGCTCGTCAAGGCGCTGCCGCCCGTCAAGGTCAAGCAGGGCGGGACCGGTTGGAGCGCCGATCCGGCGACGACGCGGGCGCCCGTCGAAGGGCAGCGCGGTGCGCCCGACATCCCCGGCGCTCAGCCGTTGCGGCCGCCGGCGGCGGCTTCGCCATGAGCACGGCTTGAACGGCCCAGGCATCGCCTGATGTTGCCGGGAACGTCCGTCGATTGAGCCATGCATGCCCGGTCGACGGACGGACTGACGCCGGCTTTCCATCCATCGGAAAGTCACCGGTTCGGTCATATTCGCCGCAACATCTCGAATTCGCCCGATGCCTCGATGAAGATCGAGACCATACGATTTCAGCCACGCCTTCATCCGGTACGCGCGACGATTCATCCATTTTGGATGACGAATCAACGCCATCCCCGATGACGACATTCCATTCAGAAATGCGATCGAACCGCCCAAGCGCTCGGCCATTCCGGACGCTCGCAAGCGGCGTTCGACAGCGAGCACACAGCCTGCTGAAAGCAAATCGTCATCGACGACACCCCCATCCCCGGCCCCCGGGAATCCCCTAGGCAGACACGTCCGACGTCTCGCAGTTAAATAAATCAACTTGATTTATTTAACCTCTGGCGAATCGCGCCAAACCCGGAGGAGACATCATGAGGAGTCCGCACATCGGCCAGGGCAGCAATTCGGCCAACGTGCGCCGCTACAACGAGCGCCTCCTGCTGAAGGCCCTGCGGCGCGCGGGCAGCGCGTCGAAGGCCGATCTCGCGCGGCTCGCCAATCTGACGGGCACCGCGGTCGGCGGCATCATCGCGTCGCTCGCCGACGCGAAGCTGATCGAATTCGCCGGCCGCCGCGTCGAAGGCCAGCGCGGCCAGCCCGCATCGCTGATCCGCCTCGATCCGCGCGGCGCGTTCGGTATCGGCGTGCGCCTCGACCGGATGCGCATCGAGACGGCGCTCGTCAACTTCGCCGGCGACGTGCTCGGCCGCCGCTCGCACGATACGCTGCTCCCGCCGCCCGCCGTCGTGCTCGACATCGTCCGGGAAGACGTCGACGCGATGCAGCAGCTCCTCTCCGCGCACGAACGCGAACGCCTGACGGGCGTCGGCGTCGCGCAGCCGTACAACCTCGGCAGTTGGCTGCGCGAGCTCGACCTGCCAGCCGACGCGTTCGGCGCGTGGGCCGAAGTCGATTTCGCGAGCGAACTCGATCGTGCGATCGCGCTGCCCGTCTTCAGCGAAAACGACGGCAACGCCGCCGCGATCGCCGAGCTGTTCTACGGCTGCGGCCGGCAGCGCGACGATTTCGTCTACCTGTTCCTCGGGCCGGCGATCGGCGGCGGCATCGCGGTCGACGGCGACTGCCTGCGCGGCGTCACCGGCAACGCCGGCGACTTCGCGATGATGCCGGTGCCGCCGAGCCGCCTGCCTTCGGCGCCGAATCCGCGCGGCGCGTGGGACATCCTGATCACGCGCGCGTCGCTCAACGGGCTCATCCGGCATCTGCGCTACTGCGGCGAACCCGTCGAGAATCGCGCAGATCTCGAAGCCTGCATCGCGCGCGGCGCGAAGGCCGTCGACGAATGGATCGACGATTGCGTCGACGCGCTCGCGCCCGCGCTGCGCGCGGCGCTCGCCGTGCTCGAATCGCCCGTCGTCGTGCTCGACGCCGACACCGACGCCGGCCTGATCGACACGCTGATCGCACGCCTGCACGCGGCGCTCGCGGCAAACGCGCCGGAAGCGCGCGGCACGCCCGCGCTGGTGCGCGGCTCGTTCGGCTCGGACGCCGGCGCGATCGGCGCCGCGACGCTGCCGATGTTCTTCAACTTCTCCCCCCGCGCCGGCATCCTCAGAGGCGCAAGCGCGGAATCGCAGGAGGCCAGATATGCGGCGTTCTGATCCGTCACGTCCGTTGCTCGAGATGCGCGGCATCAGCAAGACGTTCCCCGCCGTGCGCGCGCTCGTCGACGTGAGCCTCACCGTCCGTCCCGGCGAAATCCATTCGCTGATGGGCGAGAACGGCGCGGGCAAGTCGACGCTCATCAAGATCCTGTCGGGCGCGTACCAGGCCGATCCCGGCGGCGAAATTCTCATCGACGGCGCGCCGGTCGCGATCGACGACCCGCTCGCCGCCCGCGATGCCGGCGTCGCCGTGATCTACCAGGAACTGTGCCTCGCGCCGAACCTGACCGTCGCGGAGAACATCTACGTGGGCCGCGAGCTGCGCCGCGGCAACGGCCGCTGGGGCACGATCGACCGCGCCGCAATGGCGCGCGGCTGCCAGGACGTGCTCGAGCGACTCGGCGCGGACTTCGGGCCGAACACGCTCGTCGGCACGCTGTCGATCGCCGAGCAGCAGCTCGTCGAGATCGCGCGCGCCGTCCACACGAAGGCGCGCATCCTCGTGATGGACGAACCGACCACGCCGCTGTCGTCGCGGGAGACCGAGAACCTGTTCCGGCTGATCCGGCAACTGCGCGCCGAAGGCCTCGCGATCATCTACATCAGCCACCGGATGGCGGAGATCTACGAGCTGTCCGACCGCGTGTCGGTGCTGCGCGACGGCGCGTACGTCGGCACGCTCGACCGCGACGCGCTGTCGGCCGAGCGGCTCGTCGGCATGATGGTCGGCCGCGACATCTCCGGCTTCTACAAGAAAGCGCACGCGCCGTACGACCCCGGCAATCTGCTGCTGTCGGTGCGCGACGTCGCGGACGGCGGCCGCGTGCGCGGCTGCAGCCTCGATCTGCACGCGGGCGAAGTGCTCGGCATCGCGGGCCTCGTCGGCGCGGGCCGCACCGAGCTCGCGCGGCTCATCTTCGGTGCGGAGCCGCGCGTGCGCGGCGAAATCAAGCTCGGCGGCGAGACGTTCGATGCGCATTCTCCGCGCGACGCGATCGACGCCGGGCTCGTCTACCTGACCGAGGATCGCAAGCGCCAGGGCCTGTTCCTCGACATGAGCGTGCGCGACAACATCAACATCTCGGTCTGCGGGCGCGACGCGCGGCTCGGCGCGCTCGATCTCGCGCGCGGCGCGCAGCGGGCGCGCGATGCGATCGCGTCGCTGTCGATCCGCGTGCCGCATGCGAACGTCAACGTCGGCGCGCTGTCGGGCGGCAACCAGCAGAAAGTCCTGCTGTCGCGCCTGCTCGAGACGAAGCCGCGCGTGCTGATCCTCGACGAGCCGACGCGCGGCGTCGACATCGGCGCGAAATCGGAGATCTACCGGATCATCAACGATCTCGCGCGCGCCGGCGTCGGCGTCATCGTGATCTCGAGCGAGTTGCCGGAGATCATCGGCGTCGCCGATCGCGTTCTCGTGATGCGCGAAGGCAGGATCGCCGGCGAGCTCGGCGGACACACGGGCGAGCGGATCACGCAGGAAGCGATCATCGCGCTCGCCACCGGCTCCCGCACCGAAGCGGCGGCCGCGCACTGAGCGGCCACCGTCGACTTGTCATCTCACTTTCAGGTTATCGCCATGACCCAACAGATGAAGCAAAGCGAGATCGCTTCCGTGCCGCCCGGTCCGGCGCAGCACCGCGCGCCGCAGCGCGCCGCCGACCACCGCGCGCGCATGCAGGCGCTGATGCGCACGGCCGGCATGCTGCCCGTCCTCATGCTCCTGTGCATCGGCTTCGGCTTCATGACTGACGGTTTCTTCACGCTTCAGAACCTGTCGATCGTCACGCAGCAGGCGTCGATCAACATCGTGCTCGCCGCCGGCATGACGTTCGTGATCCTGACGGGTGGCATCGACCTGTCGGTCGGCTCGGTGCTCGCCGCCGCCGCGGTCGCGTCGCTTCTCGCATCGAACATTCCCGGCTGGGGCTGGCTCGGGATTCCCGTCGCGCTGCTGGTCGGGCTCGCGTTCGGCGTCGTCAACGGCGGGCTGATCTCGTTCCTGCGCCTGCCGCCCTTCATCGTCACGCTCGGCGCGCTGACCGCCGTGCGCGGGATCGCCCGCCTGATCGGCAACGATGCGACGATCTTCAACCCGCAGCTGCCGTTCGCGTTCATCGGCAACGGTTCGATCCTCGGTGTGCCGTGGCTCGTCGTGATCGCGCTCGCCGTCGTCGCGATCTCGTGGTTCATCCTGCGCCGCACGGTGCTCGGCATGCGAATCTATTCGGTCGGCGGCAACCCGGAAGCCGCACGGCTGTCCGGCATCAACGTGCGCGGCATCGAACTCTTCGTCTACGCGACGTCGGGCCTGCTCGCCGGCCTCGGCGCGCTAATGTCGGCCGCGCGGCTCTATGCGGCCAACGGCCTGCAGCTCGGCCAGTCGTACGAGCTCGACGCGATCGCCGCGGTGATCCTCGGCGGCACGAGTTTCGTCGGCGGCGTCGGCTCGATCGTCGGCACGCTGATCGGCGCGCTGATCATCGCGGTGCTGTCGAACGGGCTCGTGCTGCTCGGCGTGTCCGACATCTGGCAGTACATCATCAAGGGGCTCGTGATCATCGGCGCCGTCGCGCTCGACCGCTACCGCCAGCACGAATCGGCCCGCACCTGACGCAGCGAACCGCCATGCGGCGCGCGCGCAGGTCCTCGCGCGCGCCCTCCATCACGGACCATACGGAGACAACGACATGTTGGAGATCAAGCACAAGCTCGTTCAGACCGGCCTCGCATGCGCGCTCGCGTTCGCGGCATGCGCCGCCCACGCGGCCGACAAGCCGCTCAAGTCAATCGGCATCACCGTCGGCTCGCTCGGCAATCCGTACTTCGTCACCGTCGTGAAAGGCGCCGAAGCGCAGGCGAAGGAAATCAATCCGAACGCGAAAGTCACCGCGGTTTCCGCCGATTACGACCTGAACAAGCAGTTCACGCAGATCGACAACTTCATCTCGGCACGCGTCGACATGATCCTGCTGAACGCCGCCGATCCGAAGGCGATCGAGCCCGCCGTGCGCAAGGCGCAGGCGGCCGGCATCGCGGTGGTGGCGGTCGACGTCGCGGCGGCCGGCGCGGACGCGACTGTGCAGACGAACAACGTGAAGGCGGGCGAACTCGCCTGCGACTACCTCGCGAAGAAGCTCGGCGGCAAGGGCAACGTGATCATCGAGAACGGCCCGCAGGTGTCCGCGGTCGTCGATCGCGTGAACGGCTGCAAGGCTGTGCTCACGAAGAATCCGGGCCTCAAGCTGCTGTCGAGCGATCAGGACGGCAAGGGCTCGCGCGAAGGCGGGATGAACGCGATGCAGGGCTACCTGACGCGCTTTCCGAGGGTCGATGGTCTCTTCACGATCAACGATCCGCAGGCGATCGGCAGCGACCTCGCCGCGAAGCAGTTGCATCGCAACGGCATCGTGATCACGTCGGTCGACGGCGCGCCCGATATCGAGACCGCGCTCAAGAGCGACACGCAGGTGCAGGCGTCGTCGAGCCAGGACCCGTTCGCGATGGCGAAGAAGGCCGTCGCGGTCGGCTACGGGATCATGAACGGGCACAAGCCCGCCAATTCGATGATCCTGCTCGAACCCACGCTCATCACGCGCGACAACGTGAAGAGCTACAAGGGCTGGAGCGCGCATTGATTCGTCACGGCCGCTCGCGCCCGGGGGCGATGCGCCCGATGGTGCGGATGCCTGAATGATGTGCGGTAGTCGCAGGCCGGCGCAACGCGTCGGCCCGAACGCCGATGCTTGCGCAACGCCGGGGGCTCAACATCCGGCTCTCGGCCATGAGCGGAAGCTCGCTCGATCGGGAACAAAGCTCCGCTCACGCGTGCGTCCCGGCGATCCCCCCAACGCTATTCCAGCGGATGCAAATCCTGAAGCAGCGTCGGCACCAGCTCGGACACGGTCGGGTGAATGTGCATCGCGCGGCTGACCGTCGTGTACGGCGCTTTCGCGTACATCACGTCGAGCAGTGAATGCACGACTTCGTCGCCCGTCACGCCGAGGATCGACGCACCCAGAATCGCTTCGCTGTCCGCATCGACGATCACCTTCATGAATCCCTGGCTCTCGCCTTTTTCCATCGCGCGCCCGACGCGCGTCATCGGGCGCGTGCCGACCAGCAGCCTGCGCCCCGATCCAACCGCTTCGGCCTGCGTCATTCCCACGCGGGCGAGCGGCGGATCGATGAACATCGCGTAGGCCGGGATGCGGTCCGACACCCTGCGTGAGTCGTTGTCGAGGAGGTTGGCCGAGACGATCTCGTAGTCGTTATAGGACGTATGGGTGAATCCGCCGCGGCCGTTGCAGTCGCCCATCGCCCAGATGCCCTCGACGTTGGTGCGCAACTGCTCGTCCACTTTGATGTAGCCGCGCGCGTCGGTTTCGACGCCGGCCCTGTCCAGTCCGAGATCGTCGGTGTTGGGCACGCGCCCGACGGCGAGCAGCAGATGCGAGCCCGCTACTTCACGCGCGCCGGCGGCGCAATCGAGTCCGACGACCACGTTGTCCGAGTCGCGCCGCACGCTCAGGCAATCGGCGTCGAGCCGGACGTCGATTCCCTCGCCTTCCAGAATCGCCCGCACCGCCTGCGACACGTCCTCGTCCTCGCGCTTGATCAGCCGCGCGCCTTTTTCCACGATCGTCACGCGCGATCCGAAGCGCCGGTACATCTGGCCGAACTCGAGCCCGACGTAGCTGCCGCCGACGATGACCAGATGCTCCGGCAGGAAGTCCACGTCCATCATGCTCGAGTTGGTGAGATAGGGCACCTGATCGAGTCCCGGCATCGGCGGAATCAGCGCCCGCCCGCCGACGTTGATGAAGATCCGGTCGGCTTCCAGCAGTGCGTCGCCGACGTGCACGGCGTGCGCGCTCTCGAAGCGGGCATGGCCCTGATAGACCGCGCCATTCTCCAGACCACGGACCCACTGTTCGACACCATGGTTCGAACGCGCCGAGATCTCGTCCTTGCGCGCCTTCACCTTTTTCATGTCGACCGTGACGGGCCCGCCGATCGCCACGCCGTATTCGCCGGCCCGTCGAGCCAGGTGCGCCGCGTACGCGCTCGCGATCAGCGTCTTGGTGGGGATGCAGCCGGTGTTCACGCACGTCCCGCCGAAGCGCGCCCGCTCGACGACGGCCACTTTCATGCCCGCGCCGGACAGCCGGGCGGCGAGCGGGGGGCCGGACTGACCGGTGCCGATGATGATTGCGTCGAAGCGTCGAGTCATTGCGCTCTCCTTCGTTGCTGCAGCACGGAATGCATGCCGCCTCGCAAGCGATCCGCGTGCCTTCGAGGCCGCGCCGCGGGCAGCATCCGGACATCCCGGATATGGTAGGCCTGCTGATCGACGATGGCGATCGGCCCTGCAACATTTGCAACGCAGGCGTTCGAATCGCGGGCGAGGCATCGGCGTCGAATTCACGCGTCACGCGGGCTCGGGAAATGAAAACGGGATACCGGCCAGACGCCGAGCACCGCGCGCTTCATGCGCCCGCACCGCGTCGCTCGCGGCGTCAGGCCGGAAACGAACTCGCTCCGTCGAAGCACGCCACTTGCGCAAAGCCTTTGACGCACCGCACCGACGATCTCGTCGTCCGACACTCGCTCGCGCGTGCGGCAATCGAAAAAACGCATTCATCCATCGCCGCGCGACGCACATCGCACTCGAATGACGATGCGTCCCGAATCGACTAAAGTAACGCAACGACGCAGCGGTTCGCGGAATACGAGCGCTTCGAAAAGACCCTTCGCCATGCGAATCGGCACAATCAACCGAGCGCACTCGTGATAGTCGACGTCGATCATTTCAAACACTACAACGACGCATTCGGCCATTTGCAAGGGGACACGTGTCTCGTCGCCGTCGCGGCCGCGCTGTCCGGCGTGGCGAGTCATCCTAACGATTTTGTCGCGCGCTATGGCGGAGAGGAATTCGCCGTCGTGCTGCCGGGCACGGACGAACGCGGCGCGGCGACGATCGCCGAGCAGGTGCGGCAATCGGTCGAACGCCTGCGTATCGCCGCCGACATGACGCCCAGCTACGTCACGGTGAGCGCGGGCTATGCGACGAGCAGCGGCAATCCGTTCGAAACGCCGGAAACGCTGGTCGCGGCCGCCGACGCGCGCTTTATCGCGCGAAGATGCTGGGCCGGAACATCATTGCAGCGCCGCACTTCGAAGCGCCCAAAGCAGCGCTGCGCCGCTGAATTTCAGGTCGCGCACGTTCTCGCGGTCGCGAACCGGTCGTCCGGGACATCACGCCGGTCGAACCGAGTCGCGCGCAGCGACGTTTGCATGGCGAGCGCTCGTTGGGATTCTCGTGGCCGGACGTGACATCGCCGCTCATGGGCTCGGCAGCAACGGTTACGGCAAGTCGACGTTCCTGAAGTGCGTGGTCGGCCTCAACCGGCCGACCCGCGGCACGATCGAGGTCGCCGGTCGCAACCTCGCCGACCTCTCCGGCGAGTTGTTCGGCGCGCCGTGCGGCGCGTGACAGCGGATGCGTGCCGCACGAACGATCGTCGTCGCCGCTGGTTTCCTTCCGCCTGCGCGGCTGCCGACGAACTCGTGGAATCGATGAGGCGCACGAGACGCGATGCCGACCTGCGGCCGATGCCGACGGATACAGGCAGCGCCACGGTGGAGGTTTATCGGGGCTTTCCGGCTACGTGTACTTGTCGCCGTCCGTGCTGCGGATCGGATTGGTATCCATAGACGATGATCATCCGCTCGATGGGCCTATCCGCATGGTGATGAAACCTCGCGCATAGAGCCGCGCAGCCGGCGCTGCGCATCGTGCGCCGGCATCCGGCCTCGAACCGAGCGCCATCGACGTCGCACCGCGCGCTTGCCGTTCGCCATCGGTCGTGCGCACAGCATCGGCCCGATCGGATCGAGCCGCGCGCCCATTACACGCGCATGTGCGCGCTACCGACCGTCGAGCACACGCCGATTGCCGGCGAGCCGAACGGCCGCGGACCGCGCCGATCCGCGCGGTCCGCGGCATGCGTCACGCCTTGACGCCTTCGATGACGCTGTGCATGCCTTCTGCCGGATGAACCGCCGTCATCGAGAGCCCGGCTGCCTCGTAGAGCCGCCGATACCCGTCGGCCGTGCGCGCATGTCCGCCGGAACTCATGATGAGCATTTCCAGATCGTGCAGCTTCGCGAAATGCGGCTCGCCGGGCGGCGTGAGCACGGCCTCCACCAGCAAAAGCTTTCCACCCGACGGCATGGCTTCCGCGCAGTTCTTCATGATCCGAATGGCCTGCTCGTCGTCCCAGTCGCAGATGACATGCTTCATCACGTAGATATCGCCGCGCGCGTCGATCGACCGGCTCGCGTCGCCCGGCACCACCTCCACGCGCTCGGTCAGCCCGTGCTTCGCGAAAAGCCGCCGCGCGCCATCGCAAGCGTGCGGCAGTTCGAAGAGCACGCCTTTCGCGTTCGGGTTCGCGAGAAGGAGCGTCGCCAGCAGAAAGCCGTGTCCGCCACCGACGTCGACGATCGTTCGGGCTCCGGAAAAATCGTACGCGCGGGCCACCGTCGGCGACTCCAGTTCGCTGATGCTCGTCATCGCATCATTGACGAGCTGCGCGACTTGCGGGTGCGCGCCGATGTACTCGAAGCCCGGTCCGCCCACGACGTGCTCGAACGCGCTCCGGCCGGTCTTGACGCTGTAGAGCAGTTGCCCCCACGCCTGCCAGCCCACATCCATGCCCGCCATGCGCGCCATCCCGCGCATCGAGCCCGGCACGTCGCGCCGCAGCGTGTCGCCGAGCGGGCTGTTGCGAAACCGCCGCCCGTCTCCTTCGACGAAAACACCCAGATTGCCGAGCGCGCGCAGCACCCGGTAAAGCGCTTCCGGATGGGTATCCGTCGCGGCGGCCAGCTCGTCCGCCGTCCGTTCCTTCTCCGCCAGCAGATCGGCAATGCCCAGCTCGGCGGCGACATACAGCGCCTGTGCGTTCCACTTGCCGGTGATCATCTGCAGTATCGCGATATGCGGTGCCGGGTTCGCTTCCACTTCCGCCATGAAGTTGCTCCTTTGCATGAGATATGGGTTCGGCCTGTCGTCGTGCGCTCGCGCGGCGACGCGAAGAAACGCGGCGGGCCGGACGGCGCCCGAAGCGTCGTCGTCGCCGCGCGAGCCGCGACCGTCAGGCCGCGATCAGATTGATCATTTCGGCCGTATCGAAATGGTCTTCGAACGTGACCGCCTTGCCGTTCGCGAACTTCCATACGTGCACGAACTTCAACGTGCCGCTGCGACCGTTGACTGCGGTGACGCGGCGCGTGCCGAGCACGACGATGCGGTCGCCGGACTCGATGAACGCCTCCGGCGCGAGCCGCATCTCGGCGATGTGCGTCGGCACGTGCTTGATGAAGGCGATCACTTCGTCGTGACCTTTCTTCGTTCCGCCGAGCCCGTACGGGCTCATGCCGTCCGGGTGGGTCCAGAGCACGTCCGGCGCGAGGGCGGCCAGCACGCCGGGCAGGTCGCGGTTGTGGAAGGCCTCGTACGAGGCCCGTACGGTCTGCATGTTGGTCGACATCGCAAAACTCTCCTGTCTCGCCCGTTACGATTGCACGGCCGAGCGCGGCTTGACCGCCCCGGGGAAGTGGGTTTCGATGGTCCGGCGCACGCCTTCTTTCCAATGCACGATGCAATCGCCGATGAGCGCGCGCCGCTTCGTGTTGTCGAACGCGTACGTTTCCCGCGTCACGTCGCTGCGCTCGAAACGCGCATCGACGCCCGTGATGTCCGCGATGTATTGGAGGCAGTCCTGAATGCCGACGGCGTCGTCCCCGCCCCAGTTCAGCACGAGCGCGGGCGACGTCGCGGCGTCCCACAGCAGCGGCACTTGCCGGACGAGATCGTCGGTATGGATCAGCGACGCCCAGTTCTGGCCTTCCTGCGGGATCGGAACCGGCTTGCCGGCGAGCAGTTGCCGGTACAGCAGCACCGGCACGCCGCCGTGGCCGTACGGGCCGTACGCGACGTTCAGACGCGCGATGACCGTCGGCAGGCCGAGCACGGCCGAGAACGCGCGCACGACGCCTTCGCATGAAATCTTGACGATCGGATAAGCGGGCAGCCAGTGCGCGACGCCGTTGAGCGGGTCCGTCTCCGCATACGGATGGTCGAGCGCCTGACGCGCGTACAGGCTGCCGCTCGACACGTAGATGAACGCGCCGGCGGTCCGGCAGTGCGTCATCAGGCGGCCGGTGGCGACCGTGTTGACCTCGATCGCCTTGTCGAAATCGCCGTCCTCGCCGCGCCGGACTGCCGCGTGCAGCACGTGCGTGAAGTCGTCGGGCAGGCCGTCGAGCGTGTCGCGCTCCATGTCCCACCGCCATGTGTTGACGCCCTTCGCGCGCAACGCATCCTCGACGCTCGCATCGCTGAAGCGGCCGATCGCCCAGACTTCGTGCTCCGCCGCCAGCGCCTCGGCGACGGGCCGCGCCACCTGGCCGGTCGCGCCCGTGATCAAGATTTTCTTCTCCGCATTCTTCCGCTTCGCGTCAACGCGCGTATCGATGCCTGACACAGTCATGAGAATCCTCTTTTCGGTCATCCGTCACATGAAACGCGAGGTTATTTGCCGCCGAGCGCGCGGTCGAGTTCCGAGCGCAGCACCGCCTGGAACGTGCCGACGTGCGCCGGCCCCATCAGCGTGTAGTGTTCGCCCGCCACGTCGATGTAGCGATTCGGCGCGCGCGTAAACTCGTCCCAGCGGCGCAGCTCCTTGTTCAGCCAGTCTTCCTTGGCGCCGCGCAGCGGAATCGCATAGAAGATCGACATCGACTGCACGTTGCCGGACGGTGCGTACGAACGTCCGAGCGTCAGCAGCGACTGTGCGAGCCCGGCCCATGCGCGGAACTTCAGCAGATCCAGATCGAGTTCGGCGAGCCGCCCGGGCGGTGCGTTGTCGATCAGATACGCGAGCGGGTCTTGCTCCGGCATCGCGGCGCGCAGTTGCGGGGGCAGCGTCAGGGATTGCTGCTTGTCGATCAGCGACAGGAAGAACGCCAGGTTGACGGCCCCTTCCACCTCGTCGAGCTCGTCCATCCGATACTTGATGTGCGGCGGCAGATTGAAGCTGCCGACGAAGTCCACACGCTCGCCTTGCGATTCGAGCACCTTCGCAATTTCGAACGCGACAGCGCCGCCGTACGAATAGCCTGCGACCGCATAGGGTCCGTGCGGCTGCCGCTTGCGGATCGCTTCGACATACGTGTTCACCATCTCGTCGAAGCTGGAGAAGTACGTCTCGCCTTCGTTGAATCCCCGGGCGCGCAACGCATAGAACGGACGTTCGTTGACGAAGTACTTCGCGAGATTGACGAACACGAGCACCTCGCCGACGCCGGGATGCACGCAGAAGAGTGGCGTCTTCGCGCCCGTGAGCTGAAGCGGCACGACCGGATCGTATTCGCCCGCCGCGACGCGCTCGCCAGACGCGAGACGTGCGGCCAGCGCGCGCACCGTCGGGTTCTGGAGGATCGTCACGATCGGCAGATCGACGACGTGCAGCCGCTGCTCGACGTGCCGTTTGAGCTTGAGGATGTCGAGCGAGGTGCCGCCGAGATCGAAGAAGCTGGCGGTCGCGCTGATGGCGTCGGGCGCGACCTGGAACATCTCCGCGAAGATCGCGGCGACCGCGGTCTCGGTCTCGCCGGCGGGCGCCACGTAGCCGCCGATCTGACGATTCGTCATGTCGGCGACGGACGCCTTGTAGCCGTCATATCCGCCCGCCTCCAGGCGCTTGCGCATGATGGTGCGCTGGGTCTTGCCGAGGCTCGTTTTCGGGAACGCGTCTTCCGGCAGCGGCAGGATCAGTGCGGGCCGGAAGCCCCACAGCAGGATCGTGCCGTTGCGGATCGCGATGATCAGCCGGTGCAACTGATCCTCGTCTTCCAGCGGAAACGACGGCGTGAACGTCACGACGAGCTGCTCCGATTCGTCGCCGCTGTTGCGCGTCGGAAATGCCGCGACGAAAGAGCGCTTGATGCCGTCCAGCTCCTCGAGCGTCGTTTCGAGTTCGTGGCTGAAGTAATTGACGCCGTTGACGATGACGCTGTCCTTGCTGCGGCCGACGAGCCAGAGCCTGCCGTTCTCGATGCGTCCGAGATCGCCGGTGCGGAACCAGCCGTCATCGGTGAATGCGGCGCGCGTGGCTTCGTCGTTGTTGTGATAGCGATGGAAGATCATCGGGCCGCGCAGCTGGAACTCGCCGGGCTCGCCGTCCGGCAGCAGATTGTTGCGATCGTCCGCGATGCGCATCTGCAGTCCGAGGACCGGCAGGCCGAGCGACGCGAACTCGCGATCGGCGTCGCCTTCCGGGAATTCGCGCGAATACACGGAGCCGGCGCACGTCTCCGTCATGCCGAAAGCCGGCCACATCGCATTGGGAGCGAGTCCGCAAGGCGCGAGGAGATCGAGGAAGCGCTGCCCGGTCGCGACGACGATGGCTTCGCCGCCCGACACGATGTGCCGCAACGGCGACAGATCGAGCGTGCGGCGCAAGGCCCCGAGCGCTTCGTCGCCCATCGATTCGAGCGCGGCATTCAGTTGCCCGAACAGAAAATTCGGGGAGAACGTCATCGTGACGCGATAGCGGCTGATGAGGCGCAGGAACAGCAGCGTGTCGGTCAGGATCGCCGCGGACTCGACATGAAGCTGCACGGCGCCGACATAGAGCGGCAGCAAGTGTGCTTCCAGAAGCGCGGCGACATGATCGAACGAGATCCAGTTGAGCGTGACGTCCGTGGCGGTGAGCTGCTGACGATCGTTCTTGCCCGCCATCGACGCCAGCAGGTTGCCGTGCGTGAGCACGACCGCCTTCGAATTGCCGGTGGAGCCGGACGTGAGCACGAAGACCGCGGGATCCGACGGCTGCGCGGCGTGAACCGACTCGTCGGGCACCCCCGCGCGCAGCGCGTTCAGGTTGACGGCGAGCGTGCCGCACGGCAGATCGCTCTTCAGCGCCTCGGTCGTGACGAGAAGCGGGTGATCGAGCAGCGTGTCGACATGCGCGAGATGCTTCGCCCAGCGTTCCGGGTCGTTGCGAATCGGCACGAGCGGACACGGGACGAATCCGCCGAGCGCGCAAGCCCAGAATGCCGGAATGAAATCGTTCGCGTGCTCGAGCAGCAGCGCGACCTTCATGCCGGGCCGATAGCCGCGCGCCCGAAGGCCGCCCAATATGCGGCGCGCCTGGTCGAGCAGTTCGGGATACGTCAGGAATACGCCCTTTTCCGCGGACTCCGCCGAAACGAAACGGACGCCCGTGTGCGGATGCAGCCGCGCGGCCCGCAACAGCAGATCGGCCACGTGCCGCGGTGACGGGGTGCGCGCCTCGTGTTCGGAAAGGCGCGGCGAATCGAGGGTTGATGTCGTCATGGTGCAGGTACTCCATGCTTATGCTGCAAGTTATGAGCAAGCGTCCGTGCGCGTTCGCACGGACGCCTCGATGGACAATTGCGGATGAATCCCTACCTGACTGGCCGCCGATACATCCGAAGACGAATCGGCAGCCGATTGACACTCGACTGCGTGAGACGATTCAGTTCATCATTCAGCAAGGGCTCGATTGTTCGCACGAATCCGAACACTGCTCGCCGCCACAACCTGAAATGCACGAATTCATCTCAAATCAGGCGCACCATCGGTTTGGATTGGTGAAATAATCCGTCGATTACCTTGATGGAAGAGGCTGAACGATTCGATTTTTTCCGTGCGGCAATGATCGACGCCTGGATTGCGCAACGCCATTCATCGACCGTGAGCGGACGATTACAGCCAACGACCGGCGAGACTTTGTGGGACAAACGGATGATGCTCCGGCGCCGTTGACGCGCTGGCACCGGTTCAAGCAAGAGGCATTGAAACGAAACCGGAAACGTCCGGCGCCGTCATCAAGCGCCGCCAGTTGCGGATGATGACATCCCTGCATTAATCGGGATAATTGAACCGAAGCGAAGTCTACGACAAAAATAATAAATTTGAAACTTGATTAGTGTGAGTATGTTTATATAGGAGTAAGTGTTTTGTTACAAAACAAACCCATCTGCACACCAATTCATCGAGTCGTTCATTTCCACGAAACCATTCAATCCAAACCGAAATAATTCACCATCAGAAAACGACATCAAAACAACATTTTTTAAATGGATAGTTTCATAAAAAATATCCGTATTTTTTACGGATATTATGAAAATCGGGAAATTACCGAATCGGAATATTTGTATCGGCCAGGGATGCGAGCGGATCAGACGCGGCAGGGCATGGCCCGACAAGTGCAATTCCATGAAGTGCGCCTAGCAAGCCGAACGGCCGCGTGTGGACGCGCAATTGCGCGCGGACCGGGCGCCATGCAACGATGCTGACGCTCGCGCTCGAACTATCGCGGCGCCGCGACACATTCGATTTCGTGTAGCCATCAAGCAGAACGACACGCGCCGTTCATTCCGGGCGGGTAGCGCGTACGCGCGGTTCCGTTCGACGCGCCGCCGCGCTCTTTGCCGGACGGCGGCTCGCCCGCCCCCTCATGGCCCGGACCGATCCGCGCCGCTCAAGTCGACGAACGCTTGTCGTCGGGGTCGTCCCCGGAACCGTCAGGGCTGCTCACCATCGTCTGCAGCGCGATATACAGCCAGAGCCGATCGTCCATCGCCCCGAGATCGAGACCCGTCGCATCGCGAATCTGCTGCAACCGGTAATCGAGCGTGTTGCGATGGATGCCGAGCGCCTCCGCCGTCGCGCTCGGGTGGCCGTCGTTCGCGTACCACGCCTTCAACGTTTCGAGCAGCGCGCCGGAACGCCGTTCACGCGCGAGCAGGCGCGTGAGCGGCAAGCGGAGCTGCTGGGCCTGCCAGCCCTGCGACAGCGCCGACAGCAACACGGGCAGCACGAATTCGTAGTACGAATGCGCGGCCCTTTGCGGCATCCGCACCGCGCCGACGCGAAGCGTCGCGAGCGCGCACTGATGCGAGCGTTCGAAGCCGCCGATGCCTTCGAGCGCAATGCCGAGCGCAAGCGAGAACGGGTGCGTCGCGACCTTGCGCAGCGTGCTCTCCAGCGCGGCGAGCCGCTTGCCCGCATGCCTCGCCAGCGCGCTGTCGTGCACGGCGCGCGTATCGATCGTGTCGAACATCACAAGCTCCCGATACGACGTCTTCGCGGTCAGCAACTGCGGCCACTCGTCCGCCAGTTGCGACTGCATCGTTTCGATCTGGCTGACCCCGGCCTCCGGGTCCGCGTCGACGTCGATCAGGCGGCACACGATCGCCGCATGCGCGAGGCGCACGTCGATGCCGAGCCGATCGGCCCATGCCTCGAGCTCGGCGGACGTGGCGGTGCGTCTCAGAAGCTGGAGGACGAACTCCTCCCGATGGCGCGCGTTGCGGCGCAATTCGAGCGTCAGCTGCTCGCGCTCGAGGATCAATTCCGCCGTGACGCGAAGCAGCTCGCCGAACCGGCGGACAAGGTCCGGCTCGCCGGTGACGCCGATCACGCCGCAAACCCTGCCGCGCACGCTCAGCGGCAGGTTGATACCGGGCCGCACGCCGCTCAGATTCGCGGCCATGACGTCGTCGATCTCGACCGCGCGCTCGCGGGCGAGGGCGAGCTGCGCGCCCGCGTGGATCTCGCCCACGCGGCCGGCGTCGCTGCTCGCCAGGATCAGGCCGTGCGCGTCCATCACGTTCACATCGAACGGCATCACTTCGACGGTGCGTGCGACGATTTCAGTCGCGAGCCGGGCATCGATCATCATGGCGGTCAGGTCGAATAGCAGGAGCGGCGTCGAGGCGGCCCCGGGACCGGCGCGGACCCCGAAGCCTATCGTCGCGTCATTTCGGTCGGCCAGACGATGCGCATCAGGTTCGTCGAGCCGGGATGTCCGAAGGGTACGCCTGCGGCCACGACGATCGGACATTCGTCCGTCGGGAACCCTTCCGCGTGTGCGGCTTCGATCGCGATCTCGACGATGTTCTCGATACCGGCCGCCTCTCCCGCCACGCGCGAGTGGACGCCCCATGCGAGCGTCAGCCGGCGCGCGATGTCGGCGCGCGGCGTGAGGCTCAGGATCGCCGTGCCCGGCCGCAAGCGCGACAGGCGTATCGCCGTGGCGCCCGACGCCGTGTACGTGACGGCGACGCCGAGCCGCAGTGTATCCGAAACCACTTCGATCGCCGCGCCGATCGCATCGGTCGCGTTCGGCGCGTGCGCGGCGCCGATCGCCTTCATCAACTGCGGCTGGATCGGATCCGCCTCGGTCGTCGCGACGATTTTCCGCATGAAGTCGACCGCCTCGACCGGATACTGGCCCGACGCCGATTCCGCGGACAGCATCACCGCGTCGGCGCCGTCGTAGACGGCCGCGGCGACGTCGGACGCTTCCGCGCGCGTTGGCGTCGGCGCGAGCGTCATCGATTCGAGCATCTGCGTCGCGACGATCACCGGCTTGCCCGCCGCGCGCGCGAGCCGGATGATCCGCTTCTGTACGCTCGGCACGTCTTCGAGCGACATCTCGACGCCGAGATCGCCGCGCGCGACCATCACCGCGTCGGCGGCGTCGACGATGTCGACGATGTTCTCGACCGCCTGCGGCTTTTCGATCTTCGCGACGATCGCGGCGCGCGAGCCGATCAGCGCGCGCGCGTCGTGCACGTCCTGCGCGGTCTGCACGAACGACAGCGCGACCCAGTCCACGCCGAGCGACAGCCCGAACGCGAGATCGTCGCGATCCTTCGTCGACAGCGCCGGAATCGCGAGCGTCGCGTCGGGCACGCTGACGCCCTTGCGGTCGGACACGATTCCATCGAGCAGCGCGACCGCCTCGATGCGTCCCGCCGACACGGCCTGCACCTGGAACCGCAGCTTGCCGTCGTCGACGAGGAGCAGATGGCCCGGCCGGACGGCGTCGAAAATCTCGGGATGAGGCAGCGCCACGCGATGCGCGTCGCCGGGCGCCGAGTCCATGTCGAACGCGAACGGCCGGCCCTTGACGATCGACGCGCGCCCGCCCGCGAATTGCCCGACGCGCAGCTTCGGGCCCTGCAGGTCGAGCAGAACGCCGATCGGATGTCCGAGGCGCGCCTCGATCGCGCGAATGGCCGCATGACGCGACGCGTGGTCGGCGTGCGTGCCGTGGCTGAAATTGAGGCGGAAGACGTCGGCGCCCGCGCGCGCGAGGGCCTCGATGACGGTCTCCGTCGAGCTCGACGGGCCGAGCGTGGCGACGATCTTCGTCGAACGGCGGCGCGCGCGGTCGGTGTGGCTTTCGTTTCGCATATCCGTGTGCAGAGCAGAGAAGTGGATCGGATGAATTCGGCCGGCCGGCGACCGGGCGGCCGATGCGTGTGCGCTACGCGACGCGCCGCGACGACGCGTGCCGGCCGAGATGCCAGCCGACGCGAATCGCCGCCGCGACGTTGCGGGCAGCGAAGCGAACGTTGATCGCCGCGTCGCGGAGGGCTTCGTCGATCGTACACGCGCGCCTGACGGACGCGAAGATCGCGTCGATACCGTGCCGATACAGCGCGTCGGCCTGGCCCGTCACCGCGCCGCCGATCGCGACGACGGGCACCCCGCATTCCGCCGCGATGCGCGCGACGCCGATGGGCGCCTTGCCGCGCAGCGTCTGGCCGTCGATGCAGCCCTCGCCCGTCACGACGAGGCTCGCGCCGCGAATCGCGTCGCGCAGCCGCAGCGCGTCGGTCACGATCTCGACGCCCGGCCGCAGCGTCGCATTCAGGAACGCGGACATCGCCGCGCCGAGACCGCCCGCCGCCCCCCCGCCCGGTAGCTGCGCAACGGCCCGGCCGACGTCGCGCTCGACGATCGCCGCGAAATGCGCGAGGTTGCGATCGAGATGCGCGATCATCTCGGGCGTCGCGCCCTTTTGCGGGCCGAACACCGCCGACGCGCCGTTCGGCCCGACGAGCGGATTGTCGACGTCGCACGCGACTTCGAACGCGCAATCCGCGAGCCGGCTGTCGAGACCGGCGACGTCGATGCGCGCGAGGCGCTCGAGCTGCGCGCCGCCCGCGCCGATCGGCCCGCCGTCGGCGTCGGCGAAATGCGCGCCGAGCGCTTGCAGCATGCCCGCGCCGCCGTCGTTCGTCGCGCTGCCGCCGAGACCGACGATGAAACGCCGCGCGCCGGCGTCGAGCGCCGCGCGGATCAGCTCGCCCGTGCCCCGGCTCGACGTGATGCGCGGATCGCGCAGGTCGGGGGACACGAGATGCAGGCCGCTCGCTTCGGCCATCTCGATGACCGCGGTGCCGTCGGACAGGATGCCGAACGCGGCGCGCGTCGCACGGCCGAGCGGATCGCCGACGTTCGCGACGCGGCGCTCGCCGCCCGCCGCCGTCACGAGCGCGTCGACCGTGCCTTCGCCGCCGTCGGCGATCGGCAGGCATCGGTAATCGGCGTCGGCGAACACTTCACGGAACCCGGCCTCGATCTGCCGCGCCGTTTCGACCGCGGTCAGGCTTTCCTTGAACGAGTCGGGAGCTATCACGATCTTCATGAGCGAACCTCTTCGATGACGCACGCTGTCGCGTGCGAATGCAATGGCGAAAGGCGCGGCCTTCCGCCCTTCAGCGGCCGGTGCGACGCGCGTGCGTGCGCATCACGAGGACGATGCCCACCACCATCGTGCTCGACAGGATGTAGAGCGCGAGATCGGTGCGCTGCGTCGCGTCCTTGATCCAGCCGACGATGTAGGGACTCACGAAGCCCGCGACCTGTCCCAGCGAGTTGATGAGCGCGACGCCGCCCGCCGCCGCCGTGCCCGTCAGCACCAGGGTCGGCAGCGGCCAGAACATCGCGAGCGCGGTGAGCGCGCCTGCCGTCGCGAGCACGAGGCCGATCATCGCGGGCACGATCGCATTGCCGGACTGCGCGGCCACCAGCAGACCCGCGACGCCCACCGCCATCGGAACACTCAAATGCCAGCGGCGCTCCTGGCGCGCATCGGCGGATTTGCCGACCGCGATCATCGCGATGCTCGCGAACAGATAGGGGATCGCGCTCAACCAGCCGACGGCGCCGCTGCCGCCGACGCCGAGCGAACGGATGATCGACGGCAGCCAGAAGTTGATCGCGTACACGCCCATCTGGATGCTGAAATAGACGATGCCGAATTTCCAGACGGCGGCGTTGCACAGGATGTCGCGCATCCGCTGCGGCTGTCCGGACGACGACCGGGCGGCATCGGTCGCGGTGATCGTGAGCGCGCGGCTGAGCGCCGCCTTCTCGTCGTCCGACAGCCAGCGCGCGTCGTCGATCCGGTCCTGCAGGAACGCGAACACCGCGACGCCGAGCAGGATCGTCGGCGCGCCCTGCAAGAGGAACAGCCACTGCCAGCCCGCGAGTCCGCCTTGCCCGACCGAGAAGTGGTCGAGCATCCAGCCGGACAGCGGGCCGCCGATCACGCCGGAGATCGGAATCGCCGACATGAAGAGCGCGATCGCGCGACCGCGATGCTCGGCGCTGAACCATTGCGTCAGATAGAGCACCATGCCCGGAAAGAAGCCGGCTTCCGCGATGCCGGTAAGGAAGCGCAGCGTGTAGAACGATGCCGGCGTCTTCACGAACAGCAGCGACGAGGACAGCGCGCCCCACGCGACCATGATGATCGCGATCCACACGCGCGCGCCGACGCGCCGCAAAATCAGATTGCTCGGCACGCCCGCGAGCACGTAGCCGACGAAGAAGATGCCCGCGCCGAGACCGTAGACGGTTTCGCTCATCTGCAGGTCGCTCAGCATCTGCAGCTTCGCGAAGCCGACGTTGACGCGGTCGAGGTAGTTGAACAGGTAGCAGACGAAGATCAGCGGGATCAGCCGGAACGTGACCTTGCGATAGCCGTCGTTCAGCGGATCCGACGCGGGTCGCGCCGCAACGGAAGAAGAGTGGTCCATACGCGTCTCCGGATCATTCATATCGTGTGAGTCGTATGGTATGGATGTCGCGCCGGGGATTCATCGGGCGGATGCACGAGCCCGATGCGCGTTGCATGCGATATATCGTGCAAGCGCATAGAGCCTGTCGTGTATGCGGCTTCATGAACCTTCGCGGCAACGGCCCCAGCCGGAACCCTCCGGCAGCCGCATGTGGCATACGCCCGCCGTCACTGACGACGAGCGCCGCCTCGCCTCGCAATCAGCCGACGAAATCCGAATCCGCGCGCCGTCGCGTGCCGCGCCCCGCCGCCGGCGCTACAATCCCGCGGCTGCGTGTCGATAGCGAGAGTATGGTTTGACGGAATTCGAACAGGGCTTCATTCTCACCCGCCACTGGCGGGATACGGCAAAGGGCACCGAGGTCGAGTTCTGGCTGGCGACCGAGCGCGGCCCGCGCCGGGTCCGCTTGCGCACGCAGGAATCGGTCGCGTTCATCCCCGCCGAGCAACAGGAACAGGCCGAACGCACGCTGAACGGCGACACCGACGCCGTGTTGCGCCCCCTCCCGCTGCGCGACTTCCGCCGACGCCCGGTCGTCGGTCTCTATTGCCGGCGATACCGCCATCTCGCCGCCCTGAAGAAGCGCCTGAACCAGTCGGGCGTCGACGTCTACGAATCCGACGTCCTTCCGCCGGAGCGCTATATGATGGAGCGCTTCATCACCGCGCCGGTCCGATTCCGCGGCGTGCCGGACAGCGACGGCACATTGCTCGACGGCGAGCTGAAAACCGGCAGCGACTATCGCCCGACACTGCGATGCGTGTCGCTCGACATCGAAACGAGCGCCCAGAGCGAACTCTACTCGATCGCGCTCGAGGGATGCGGACAGCGGCAGGTCTTCATGCTCGGCCCGGCCAACGGCGATGGCGATGGCGATGGCGATGGCAACGGCAACGGAAACGGCAACGGCAACGGCAACGTCGATTTTCTGCTGGAATACTGCGAAAGCCGGCCCGCGCTGATCGAGCGGCTGAACGACTGGCTCGCGCGGCACGATCCCGACGTGATCATCGGCTGGAATCTCGTGCAATTCGACCTGCGCGTGCTGCATGCGCACGCCGAGCAGCATCGGGTTCCGCTGCGGCTCGGACGCGGCGGCAGCGTGCTCGACTGGCGGGCGCACGGCCAGCAGCCCGATCATTTCTTCGCGACGGCGGCCGGGCGGCTCGTGATCGACGGCATCGACGCGCTGAAATCCGCGACCTGGACCTTCCCGTCATTCAGTCTCGAATATGTCGCGCAATCGCTGCTCGGTGAAGGAAAGGCGATCGACAACCCGTACCAGCGCATGGACGAAATCCAGCGCCGGTTCGATCACGACAAGCCCGCGCTCGCTCGCTACAACCTGAAGGACTGCGAGCTCGTCACGCGCATTTTCGAGAAAGCGGATCTACTGCCGTTCATGCTCGAACGCGCGACCGTCACCGGACTGCCGGCGGACCGCATCGGCGGATCGGTCGCGGCGTTCACGCATCTGTACATGCCGAAGATGCACCGGCTGGGCTACGTCGCGCCGAATCTCGGCGACGTGACCGGACAGACGAGCCCCGGCGGCTTCGTGATGGATTCGCGGCCCGGACTCTACGATTCGGTCCTCGTGCTCGACTACAAAAGCCTGTATCCGTCGATCATCCGCAGTTTCCTGATCGATCCGGTCGGGCTCATCGAGGGCATCAGCCATCCCGACGACAGCGAATCGGTGCCCGGTTTTCTCGGCGCCCGCTTCTCGCGCAGCCGCCATTGCCTGCCGGACATCGTGCGTCGCGTCTGGGAAAGCCGCGAGCTCGCGAAGCGCCAGCGCAATCAGCCGCTGTCACAGGCCCTGAAGATCATCATGAACGCGTTCTACGGCGTGCTCGGTTCGTCCGGATGCCGGTTCTTCGATCCGAGGCTCGCGTCGTCGATCACGATGCGCGGTCACGAGATCATGCACGAGACGCGCAAGCTCATCGAGGCGCAGGGTTACGACGTCATCTACGGCGACACCGACTCGACGTTCGTCTGGCTGAAACGCCCGCACGCCAGCGAAGAAGCCGATCGCATCGGCCGCGCGCTCGTCGGCCACATCAATCGCTGGTGGCGGACGCATCTGCAGGCCCGCTTCGGACTCGACAGCGCACTCGAGATCCAATACGAGCGGCACTACCACCGATTCCTGATGCCGACCGTTCGCGGCACGGAGGAAGGCAGCAAGAAGCGCTACGCCGGTCTAACCGTCGCACCGGACGGCGGCGAGGAACTCGTGTTCAAGGGCCTCGAGACCGTGCGGACCGACTGGACTCCGTTGGCCCAGCGGTTCCAGCGGGAGCTATATCGGCTGGTCTTCAAGCGGGAGCCGTACCATGACTTCATTCGGGAATACGTGCGCCGCACGCTCGCCGGCGAATTCGATGCGTTGCTGATCTATCGGAAACGACTGCGCCGGCCACTGGGCGATTACCAGCGCAACGTCCCGCCGCACGTCCGCGCCGCACGCGTTGCCGACGCATTCAATCGCGAACAGGGACGCCCGCTCCAGTACCAGCATGGCGGATGGATCAGCTACGTGATGACGGCGGCGGGTCCCGAGCCGCTCGAGACGCCGCGTGCGCCGATCGATTACACGTTCTACGTGAGCCGCCAGTTGCAGCCCGTCGCCGACGCGATTCTCCCGTTTCTGCGCGATGATTTCGAGTCAGTGATCTCGGGGCAGGGGCGGTTGTTCTAGCGGCCGGACAGTCACGCGGCGCGAAGCGTGCGATAGGCTGGCTCCCGGCACGCTATCGGCGTTGGGGCTTTCGGAAAAGTCGTCTTCGGCATTCCATGAAGCGCCCCATTAAACATCTTCTCCGAGGTACGCCGGCTCCGCTCGCCTCAAAACAGATGTCCTTGGACGATGAAACGCTCGAAGAAGTCGTTCTTGGAAAGAAACATCGACAGGCAACCCCTGACCCGCATGCGGCGTGTCGTATCCCGCCAATCCCGATCTCGAGATCGATGCCATTCCCGTAAGCGGCCATTCATCGCATGCGGCGCGACGTCGCTCGCACACGTCCGCCCACATCGATGACCTCCCGCCGCGTGAGGTCCGCTTCGTCCCGAGACCGACCGTTGTCGCCGTCACGCGGGCAAGGACCGTCAAAGCGGACGACAGCTTTTCGTCAGGCAGCCAACCCGGCGTTCATGATCGCCGGTACGTCATGCAACGTAGCGCGCGACGCTGACGAATTGACACAGGCTGCCCGCCAGCACGAACAGATGCCAGATGCCATGCCCATGGCGGATGCGCTCATCGTTGATGAAGAAGTAGATGCCGGCGCTGTAGATGACGCCGCCAGCCACGAGCCAGGCGGTGCCCTCTGCCGGTAACGCATGGATCAGCGGGCGGATGGCGACGAGCGCGAGCCATCCCATCAGGACATACAGCGTCATCGAAACAATGCGGGTGCGCCGCCCGAGCGTGAGTTCCTGCGCGATGCCCAGAGCGGCGAGCCCCCAGCTGACGCCGAATAGCGACCAGCCCCACGGTCCGCGCAACGTGACGAGCGTGAACGGGGTATAGCTGCCGGCGATCAGCAGGTAGATCGCCGAATGATCGCATTTCTGCAGAATGGCTTTCAGGCGCGGGCTGCGCACGCTGTGGTAAAGCGTCGAGATGGCATAGAGCACGCACAGCATCGCACCGTACACGCTGAAGCTCACGACCTTGTACGCGTCGCCGTCGAGCGCGCCCATCGTCACGAGCGTCACCAGCCCCACCACCGACAGCACTGCACCAACGAGATGGGTAATGCTGTTGAAACGCTCACCGACATGCACGACGCTCTCCTCCCGCACGGATTCAACAAGGTATGCCATCGACATGATACCGGGCCGGAACCGACAATGAGTTTTCATCCGTAGACAACGCGCGGCGGTATTTCGACTCGTTCGCCAGTGGCCACGAGGATCGGTGGCGATTCGGAACCCGCCGCGGCGATTGGCCCGGCAAGTCTCCCGCCGTACTCGCGCATTGATTCGGCATTCGTTGCAACGACGCCCGATCGAACCGTTTCCGCTCGATTTTCCCCGCGAGGAGCGACAGGTTGTCGCGCAATCGCCTGCTTTACATGCTGCATCGCGGACCAGCACTCCGTTCACCATCGCGAACTGCGTCACGCGAGGCATCTCGCTTGCCGGACTGCGGTATCCCGCTTTACTCATCGTCACATCTACGACGGAGACGTGCCATAGGTATTACCGTCACACCTGGATTCGCCAGTGCCGCTCGCCACGGAGACCGCCTGTCCCGCGGTCTGTAGCAAGCAGCTCGCTGACCAGCTATCCCGCGACGGCAGCAGCGTGAAGATCGGCGAGCGCAGCGGCATGCAGTCGAATTCGACGCGACGAAGCCGGCCGCCGGCAAGGTGTAGCTCAAGCCGAACCCCTGCGGTGCGCTCAGCATCACCGGCAGAAACTGACCTTCCCCGCGCTGGACGCATCCGGCGCGGGATCTCACGTGTGTCTACGGATATTCCCTCGGTGTCCGCCGTTGACGGCCATCGCGTCATGCGATGAGCCGCATTTTTTGCATGTCATCGGACGCCGCGCCGTTTCGCGCTTCAAATCAATTTCGCCATTCGTTCGCCGGCCAGTTCGCCGGACATCCGCCGCCCATTCGAAAATCAAGGCCGCCTGAATCGACAAACGCGCCTTTATAAGTCAATTGAATATTCACTAAATACCATTAACAATTGAAATGAATGTCCAATGAAATAAAACATGACCGCCGTTATTGGTCTGCAAGCACACCTGAAGTTTCGCTCGAGCCGCATCGCACGCAACGCCACTCCACGATCGAATCGCCTGACGCTCGCTCGGCGCATGCCGCCGACTCCGTGTCACCGACGCGCCCGCCGCGCCCGCCGCACCGCACGAGATCATTTCAAATTTCTCACCAACACCTGACTCGATTCATTCCGGCACAATGAAAATTTAATTTATTGGTAATTATCTTGTAAATATTAATTTAACCTCCTAGCATGCCTTTGCAGTTCGCAGCACCCCTCATGTTTAGTACTTGCTCTCAATACGTTTTCAATAATTACGTATTCGTTATCTGGAGGACTACATGAAGAAACTATCTTGCCTGCTGTCCGTCACTGCGATTTCCCTCGCCAGTCTCAGCGCGTTTGCGCACGCCGGCGACCAACAGGCCGCAGTCGACCGGGCGCTGCAACTGATCCAGCAGAACCCGGTCGCTTTCAACCTGGCCGCAGGCAGCGCCGCGCGCACGCTGAAGTTCGCGGCCGCGCAGGCGAGCGCGCCGGTGGAGGGCGACCAGTTCCAGGTGCGCGACGTGATCATCGACCCCGACGGCACCGAGCACGTGCGCTTCGACCGCTTCTACGCGGGTCTGCCCGTGATCGGCGGCGACGTCGTCGTCCACTCGAGCCAGGGGCAACTGAAGCAGGCGAACCTGACCCAGCCCACGCCGATCAATCTCGCCGGCAAGATCGGCAAGGTCGGCGACCGCTTCGTGGTGCGCAACGCGCCCGACGTAGGCGCGGACGCGGCCCGACGCGTCGCGTCCGCGCGCTTCGGCGCGGATGTGCGCCGCGTCGAGGGCGCGGATCTCGTCGTGTTCGCGCGCGACGTCGCGCCGACGCTCGCCTACGCGGTGCGCGTGTATGGCAAGGCGACCGACATCCACGGCGAAGCCGTGCTCTACTACGTCGACGCGCGCACGGGCAACGTGCTCGATGCGCAGGACCTGATCAAGACCGCCTCCGCGACCGGCACCGGCCGTTCGCTGTACTACGGCGACCTGTCGCTGACGACCGACCAGACCGGCGCGAACGCGTACCGGATGCTCGATCCGACCCGCGGCAGCGGCTCGGTGTACGACGGCCGCGGCCTGAGCTCGGACGACGTCGAGCGGGCCACCGATCTGCCGATCTTCACGAGCAGCACGAACGTGTGGGGCAACAACACGACCAGCGACCGGCAGACCGTCGCAGCCGACATCGACTACGGCCTCGCGCTGACCTGGGACTACTACAAGACCACGCACAACCGCAACGGCATCTTCAACGACGGCCGCGGTGTGAAGAGCTACGCCCACGTGGTATTCAACACCGGCAGCGGCACGACCGGCGCGAACGCGGCATGGCTGTCGTCGCGCGTGATGGCGTACGGCGACGGCGAGCCGGGCAGCCGCCTGCCGAAGCCAGTCGTGTCGATCGACGTGGCCGGGCACGAGATGAGCCACGGCGTAACCGAAGCCACCGCGAACCTGAACTATTCAGGCGATGCGGGTGGTCTTAACGAGTCGACGTCCGACATTTTCGGCGCGCTCGTCAAGTTCTACGCGGCCAACCCGAACGATCCGGGCAACTACGTGATCGGCGCGCGCGTGACGAGCGGCGGCCTGCGCAAGATGTACAAGCAGGATCTCGACGGCCGGTCATACAGTTGCTATCCGTCCGGCGGCTTCTCGTGGTTCAATCCGCGCCACGATCCGCACTACTCGTCGGGCGTCGGCAACCGCTTCTTCTATCTGCTGTCGGAAGGCCCGGTCGCGCCGGCGACCGACACCGGACTGTCGAAGAGCCAACTGGTCTGCAACGGCGACACCGGCTTCAGCGGCGTCGGTCGCGACAAAGCCGGCAAGATCTGGTACCGGACGCTGACCGTGTACCTGACCACCAACTCCAGCTACCCGAGCGCAAGGCGCGCATCGATCCAGGCGGCGAATGACCTGTACGGCGTGAATTCGGTTGAGAGCGCAACGGTCGCGCGCGCGTGGAGCGCCGCTGGAGTGAACTGACGGCGCTGCGCTTGCGCGCCGAGGGCCCTGCCGATCGCGACGATCACGCGACTGCACGTCGATCCGGACGAACGCGAGCCGATCGAGGTCGAGCGCCGGCGGGGCCTGGGAAGAGTAGACATCGATCAACCGCCTGCAATCGCAAGCGGCTGATCGAAGGGCATTTCATCAGTGCGGTGGGACTGCGTGTTCGAGAAAGTCGTGGAAATACGCTCGTTCATGAAGCCGGTTGTCCCCTTCACGCATATTGGCGTTGGCGGCTGAGTACCTTGACCTCGGCACGGCACGGAACCATTCCCGATTCAGCAATTCGCCACGCACCTTGCCCATCGGCGATACGTCTATCTCCTGATTGCAGGCCATCACGATAGACACGGCTGCATGCCTGCCACGTGATTGCCGGCCGGATTCAGCTCTGCAACCATCGACGTCCCAACAAGCGCTGAAGATGAAAACGCCGGGGTGGTATTCCCGTTAGCCGCTTAGCCTGCGCAGGTCTCGCAAATCATTACAGAACCGCCCCTCATCTCCGCAGGCAAGCCGCGCAAACCGATACCTGCCCTCAGCACGAACAGGACGTCCGTCAATACCGCCAGGTCCAGCACTCGCTTGCGGCCCGGGTACTTGAAGCCGCACGGCTTCGCTGGCGGCAGGAGCGATTCGATCAGCGCCCGCGTTCGTCGCCAATAATTGGCTTATCCGTCTCCTTGGTCTGTCTATCCTGAAGATAATGCTAACCGGCTCCATGAAACAGAAGCAGTCCCTTCACCTCTTCTTGGTCCAACTGCCCGAATCCGCACGCCCCCCTTACGCCCCAACCCCATTGAAACATCACGTGCCCGTCGGCTCTAGCTCCGCTGCGACGAACCCTGCAAGAAAGAGCGCGTGCGCCAACGTTACGGAACCGTCCATGCCGAGTCCGGACGCCAGATCCCGGACCAGAAACGACTCGCTTTCCGTGATGGTGGCGATCGCGTCGCGCACATAACCCGGCAAAGTCATCGATTTGCCGTCAAAGGTAAGCACGATCTGATCTTCGTTTTGAGAAACGTGGAATCGACCGGGTGGCAGCCGATAAAGGCGCGTATCGGATCCAATGGTTGTCGCCTGAGGTTTGAAGAAACCGCGTCGCCTGATTGTGCCGCGCGCCACTTTTCTCGTGAAGGTATCGACTACGGTCTGCGGTTCAACGAGGGATTGGAGTGTACCGAGAATCTCGTGGAGCGACGATGCCAGATGTGCAACGGATTCCGGATTGTTTGCAAAGCCGGGCGGCAAAGCCCGACGAAGATCGACTCGCTCCTTGCAGGCAGCCAGTGTTTCGGCGATCAATTCGACCCACGTGTAGACACTGATGCCAAGCGTGACATGGACCGAATGGGCGCTGCTCGTAAGCGTATCGTGAACATAGCCACGCGGCAGGTACAGAACGTCGCCCGGCATGAGATCGATTTCGAGCATGGGCTTGGGCAGCTGATATCCCGCGGGAGAAAAGGGTTGCGTATGGTGTGGAAGCAGTAGAGGCGGCTCGTACACTCGCCAGTGCTTTAGGCCATCGATCTGCAAAATGAACACTTCATGAGCATCGTAGTGCGCGGAAAACCCCGACGTGCCGCCTGGAGTCATATACAGGTTGGTGTGCACCACATGATTGAGTTCGGCCTCCATGGCGGCGCAAAGCAGATTCAGCGGGGGCCACGTTCGATGGAGGGCCGGCAAGATCACTGAGGCGCCGGTCCGATAGTGAGCGTATACCGTATCGAGATCAGGAACGCCGCGAAACAGATCGTCTCCATAGTGCAAATCTATTGAATAAGTGTCAGGGGCAAGATAGCGGCCCGCTTTCGCGAGCCGGATTCCCGGATGGCGAATGTCGTGCTTGGCTAGCATGGTTTCAACATCGCCCGCCGAAATCAATTGCGCGTAGTGCCTTTGATGTCCCCTCGAGAGATGCATCGGCTTCGCTTCCCAATATTCGGAAAAGAACTGATCTGCACTGAGCGGGGCAATCAGATCGGAGAATGTGAACGGGGCGTTGTCTGTTGCCATATGGAGTCACCTATCGAGAATCGAAGAGGTTGAGTCAACACATCCGGCAAAAAATGCTTTCGTTTTTGTCGCGACGCACGATGGAAACCATCTGCCCGCACTCAGGGCTTTGCCTTCCGTCAACAGAATGGATGCTGCACCGGGCGTAGCCGGACGCACGTCCACGCCCAAACTCGACCGATAGTCCGATTGCGAAAGCGGCAGCGACGCTGCAGTGCGGTACACACAGTGAGTGCCACGAGTTCAACGTCACCCGTGTACGCACTACCACGCGAACAGCGAAGAAGCGTTGCTTGATGCCGTATTGAACTCCGAGATGGCAATCGGGCATCTACACGCCGTTAATGCTCGAGCGCTCGGCACGAGCGACTCGAGCATGTGAATTCCGTGATCAGGCCAAGCTGATCGCGAAATCAATCAAGCCTTGTACTGCGCCTTGGCAAGGTCTTGGGCCAGATTACGACTCAGATCCTGCGCCAGATTTCGACCCAGATCCTGGGCGAGATTGCGGCCGATGTCGGTTGCCACGTTTCGCGCCAGATCTTGGGCCAGATTGCGGCTGATGTCGGTTGCCACGTTGCGCGCCAGGTCTTGGGCCAGATTGCGGCTCACATCGGTCGCCGCATTGCGCGTTACTTCCTGCCCAAGATTTCTGCTCAGATCCTGCGCGACGTTGCGCGCAAGATCTTGGGCAAGGTTGCGGGAGATATCGTGGGCGAAGTTGCGGCTCAGATCGTGCACCAGATTGCGGGCCAGATCTTGCGCCAGATTTCGTCCCAGATCCTGAGCCAGATTGCGAGACAGATCCTGGGCGAAATTCCGTCCCAAATCTTCCGCAAGGTTGCGCGCAAGATCCGTCGACAGATTCTTTGCAAGATTCACTGCCGGATCACTTGCCCCCAATTCAGAAACTTTTGCGCTGGATTCACTCATTTTCACTCTCCTTAGTTTACGCAATTGAATTAAAGCACCTTTAAAACGAAGAAAAGCAACGTTATTTTCGGATCGCAAGGTGGGTCAGCCTATTGGTCATTCATAAAATCAAGGCGCTCCTTCCGTAACTGACGTTTCGCGTCACTGACAGACGACGACGCGAAGCACGCCCGAAGCCATTCAACACTAGCACGCACGCATGGAAATTCAAGACGATATCGAAGTACATTTTTATGAAATCGAATACCCTAACAAGCAATCCTGCAATTACCGAAATGAACAAATAAATATTTATTTCTCAAAATAAAACATTTTTACAACAATTTTTCACATTCATCATCAATCCATCGAAAAATTGAAACTTAAGTTTCGCAAGTCAAATCGGTTTTTACATTTGGCATATTCATCCCAGAGGCTCTATGCTTCTAGAGCGACGCGCCATCCGGCATCGCGAACACGAGCTAAAGGAGAAATGCCATGGAGCAAAAAAGTTCAAAGATTACTGAATTCCCGACTCGCGAAAAGCTCGCCGAAGTCAAAACGCGCCTGCGCCAAGGAAAACTTAGCGAGGAAGATATTCAGCAACTCGAGGCGATCGTCGTCGCCACTGAGCGAGCCGCTTCCGCGTTGCGTGCCGCAGTCGTCGAATGATCATCTTCAGCTCGCGCAGGCGCCATGGTCCCTCGGCGCCTGCGGCAAGGGGAAATAGCGATGGAGCTTCGGCGAACAGTCCCGTTTTTTTTGGACATTTCGGGAAAGCGGGTTTTCAGAATCGATAATTTACTGATTGGCAATGGCGAGGCGCCTCAACCTGAGCTTGTCACGCGCATCGGCCGGACGCTCGACCTAAGCCTGATCGAACATGATCTTCCCATCGAGATCGCCGAGACAATTATCGAAGAGCAATTCGATGCGGCTATGGACTATCTGTTCTCCCATCCTCTGTGGGAACAGTTCCGTTCTGGCGAGAATATCATCGAGCCACTCCTCGCTTACCTCATCGAAACTCGGCATTATCTCGCGGCAGCTCCCGCCCGCATGGCCCCAGGCATTTCCTGCAGTTATCCCGACGGCGATATCACAGAGATCCTTGCCCGCCACCTGCTTGAAGAAAGCAATCATGCGATTTACTTCGAGCATGCGCTTGAGACATTGGGCGTGTCTGCCGAAACAGCCCGATCGGTTCGCCCCGATCCGCGCACCATTGAGCTGATCCATCTGATGCGTGACGTGGCAACTCACGACCCTCTTTCCGCTGCGGTCTGCTCCGGCCTGTTGGAATCGACCGCAAACAATCGAGATTGCATCCTGCAGTGGCACGACATGCTGGTGCAGCGCCGTCTGTTGCCCGCATCGACTGTCGAGGCATTCAAGCGCCATGTCGCCGTAGATTATGAACTTGGCCATGGTCGAACCTGGCGCGAGGTTCTGCGTGCGCTCGGTCCGACCGTCCACGCTGACCGGCTTGCGAACGCGTTGAACGCCAGCACACTGGTTGCCGAAATGCTGTTCCGCTGGTTCTCCGCGTTTCAGCAAGGAAGCTCGGGCATGGCCGTGCTGCTGCTTTCCCAAGACGATGCGGGCGCTAGAAGAACCGATGAACAGGCGGCGCATCGCGACCGCTTCTGGTCGGGCATTCCGGTTTGGCCCGCAAGTGTCATGCATGCAACGGCTTACGCGGCGAATCAAACATTTGCGGTTCGCGCCGCGCTGTCGAGCGTGGTTCTGTTGGAAAAGGCGCCACCGGCGGACGTTCCGCGCGCGCTTGGCGAACTTGCAGCTTCCGGTTGGCATCCTGACGTGCATCCTATGCCCACCCATGCGCGGGACTGGGTGCGTCTGATCGATGGTCACCGACTGTGGGATCTGATGCTCAGCGCAAAGGGCAAGTCTGCCGTTGCACTCGCGACGGGTTGGATCGTGGAGAACATCTTCTATTTGCGGGCTGCCGCCCGTCATAACGCCAACGTGATCGCATCGTGCCCCGACCAGCGCATCAGAAACTGGATGGTGCACCATATGAAGGAAGAGCAGGGTCACGCGTCGATTCTGGAACGTCATTTGCCCGAAGGTGTCAATCTCGCAGCTTGGCGTCCGCTTCCGACCACGAGATCTTTTGTCGGCGCGCTGGTCGACGCGGCACGGGCCGACTGGAAAGCCTACTGCCTGGCGCAGATCTGTTTGCAGGGGTCCTTGCGGGACAACAGCGATGCGTTCTATGAGGCAGTCGGGAAGACCTCTGCGCGAGCCGCACAGATCATTGTCGGGATGCGCGACCACGACCACATCGATCGGGATTGTGGACACTGCGACGACGCCGACGAACTTGCGACGCTCCTCAGCCCGTACACTCTGGAACCGATGACGTTGGAACATGGCGCACTGATCGGACAACTGGCTTGGAGCTTCCTTGATGGAATCGCAGATCATTACGTACACGAGGCCTCAGTTGCGCAGCGAATCGGGTGGATCGGTTAACCATTCGGCACCGCTCGATACACTTCGGGCGCGTCAACTCGACTTGGACGCGCTGGCCGCCCTCGAAACGCTTCTGGACGATCAACCCGCATTGGAAAACCTGCTTCTGGCGACCAGAGACTCGCGCATGCCGATCTCGATATGGCGCCAAACGCTTACCGCTGAACTGCTTGAGTTGAAAGCGTGGTCGTATCGCAAACTCATGGCTTGCAACGCCGCTGGGACAAAATCCAGTGACGATGGCTTGGTGCTTTCGCTATTGCCCGGTTACGGATTTGCTTTGCACATCATACGCCGTGCATTGCCCTTTGCTTTTCTACGCCTTCCGGTTATGTGCGCATTCAGTCGGGAAAATGTCATCACGGGCGGCCGGGTAGTTGCAAAGATAGCGAAAGCTCTCGGGATGAACCGCAGTCTCTGTCCAGCGCGAAGCGATGCAAAAAACCTGCTCAAGCAGACCCCGCCGCCGCAGGTCGCACTTGCAATCGTCACCGGCCGCCGCGACACGGTTGTCGAAGTACGACGGACGCTGGGAGCGGAGCGCGTGGTCGGCTGCACCGGACGTTGTGCAATCGAGATTCGCGCCCGCTTCGACTCGGATTGGGCTGTAAGTTCAAATACGAGTCGCAGTTGTACGACCATACGCGCGTCGTTCATCAAGGAAGGCGCGCGCTGGCGCGGCAAGGAAACGACGTGGGACCCGTCTGTCGTCGTGCGCAGATTGCACCCGTCAATCATCCTGGACAAGACCGGTACGCTCGACAGCACCATCGAAGGTTACTGCTGCATTCAACCGAATCGCCCTCTGAACCTCCGTGGCTTCGCAGCTGATCCGCTGTTCGGCTGGCCTGGAGATTATCTGCTCGCACTCTGACTCCAGACCTAAGAGCGCGTTTGCCCCTGGCGTTGGCGGGCAAACTTGGCGAACTGCGTCGTCGCGCGGTGCAGATCGTCAAAGTCGATGCCTGCTACCAGCCCTTGGTGGATAAGCTCGATCAGTTGGCGGCGAATTTTCAGTCGCAGGCGGTGTTGCGACTGGTCGAGGCACAACTGAGTGATAGTGAAGGGGCCGCGTCGAAATATCATTACTGTGTCACAAAAAATATATAATGAGCGTACCTTGGCACTGTTCATGAGAAGCGATGAGCGCGAGCGAGCGGTTTGAGCGATACATGGAGCATTTGGCGGCGGGTCTCGGGCACGCGGATCGGCGTGCCGGGCTGCATGGTTATTGCACGGGATTGATGTTGCCGCTGTCGCGCAAGAGCGTTGAGCCGATGGCCGCAGGAATCGACCCGCTGCATGTCAGCGCACGTCACCAAGCTCTGCATCACTTTGTCGCGAAAGCGGAATGGTCCGACGACGAGATGTTGCGCAGGGTCTGTCAGTGGGTGGTTCCGAAAATGAATTTCTCGACAGGCGGCTTCTGGATCATTGACGACACGGGTTTTCCGAAGAAAGGTAAGCATTCGGTTGGTGTAGCGCGGCAGTATTGCGGCGTATCGGGCAAGCAGGACAACTGCCAGGTCGCGGTGAGCATTTCACTGGCGAACGAGCAGGCGAGCATCCCGGTGGCGTGGCGCCTGTATCTGCCTCAGGAGTGGGCTGAGGATGCGCAGCGGCGTAAAAAGGCCGGCGTGCCGCCGGAGGTGACATTTGCCACGAAGACGGAAATTGCCCTGCAACAACTGGAAGCCCTGCTGGCCGCAGGCGCACCGCGGCACTGTGTGCTGGCCGATGCAGGTTATGGAGTCGACACCTCTTTTCGTCAGCGTCTGGGCGAACTGGGGTTGGACTATGTCGTGGGCATCACATCGGCAGTGGTTGTCTGGCCGCCCGGCATCGAACCGCTGCCGACTGAGCCCTATGATGGTCGTGGCCGCCCGCCCGTGAGGCTGCGGGAAATAGCGCAGCGCAAGCCAATGAAGGTCAAGGATCTGGCCCGCGCGCTGCCTGAAACCGTATTCCAGACGGTACGCTGGCGCGAAGGCAGCAACAACATGCTCAGCGGTCGATTTGCCGCAGTACGGGTATGCCACGCCGGAGGCGACCGGGGCCGCGCCCGTTTGCATGCTGAGCAATGGTTGTTGATCGAGTGGCTCGCGGGCGATGCCGAGCCGCTGAAATATTTCCTCTCCACGCTGCCGCCGGATATCCCATTAACCGAACTGGTGGCCAAAGCACACATGCGCTGGCGCATCGAGCGTGACTATCAGGATCTGAAACAGAACCTGGGTCTCGGCCACTACGAGGGCCGTGGCTGGCGCGGATTCCACCATCATGCGGTCCTGAGCATCGCGGCTTACGGGTTTCTCGTCGCTGAACGAATCGCCGCCGGCAAGACGCCCGGCGCTACAAAAAACGCCGTCGCACGCCAAGTCTTTGCACTACCCGAAGATTACATTCCACGGGGAAGCCCAGCGCGCCCAGCGTCACGTTCCTGATTCGATTACTGCACTGCGCCATCACATCGCCTCGGCGCTCATCGCCAGACTCGCGCGTTGCCCATGCTGCGAACAAGCCAATCCACGAATTACTTTGTGACACAGTAATACTATAGATGTCATGAACCTATATGGACGAGGTCGATGATTTTTGTCAGCATCAGACAGGTGAAGGCGAGGAAACGGAATCCCGCCAGCGTTTGGGGCCAGCGTTCATAGTCACGCGCGAGGCGGCGAAAACGCGTGGCCCACGCGAAGCTGCGCTCGACCACCCAGCGTCTGGGCAGCAGCACGAATCCGCGTTTGGCCTCGGTATGCTTGGCCACTTCCAATTCAATGCCGTGGTTTTGCGCTGCCAGCTGAGCCGCTTCGCCGGTATAACCCTGATCCACGTATGCAATCGAGCGGCAGAGCCGCCGCCGTCCGTGAACGCGCCGGAGCCGCTCTTCAGGCAATTCGGGATCGTCAGCCAGGCGACGTGCCGAAAACGGGAGATTCGGATGAAAGGAGTCGAACGGCGCACGAACGATGCCGGACGATGCAGAGCGCGACGCGACGGACACCCGAAGCCGGGCGCCGGGTGCCGCGTATCTGATATGGAGTCCGTGACAGTGCGACGAGCGCGCGATCGAGCGACCGGGCGCGGCATGGCGCGGTACCGTGCAGCGCGGCGCTTTCGAGCCGAACGCGGGCATCGACGGCGCGACCGCACGCCGCCGGGCGCATTTTGCTCAGCAAGCGCTGAGTCGGCGCGGTCTGCTCACCCGCCGGACGAACCGCTCAGCACAAAATACAGCCTGCGGGAACCGAAACACGGCGCGCACGCTTTTTTCGGCGCACTTTGACGACGCAGCCTGGGCGCGACGTGGGTAGCATGCGCACGGTCGACGGCATGCCCGCGAGCCGGCGAGTCGACGCGCCCGGCGGGCGCGCGCCGCGACGCCGCGCCGCGCGCCCCGTCCCTTTCCCGACGACCGGCCGGTGTTCGGCCATGAGCCGCGACTGCAAGCTTGATCGGATAGATTGGCGCATCCTTTCAGAACTCCCCAAAAAAACAGCCGAATCACGAAAACCGAACTCGCCGATGTGGCCGGCCTGTCGCCGAGCCCGCCCAGATCCGCGTGAAGCGGCTCGAGCAAGCGGGCTACATCGCCAGCTACGGCGCGCGGATCCGCTTCGAAACGCTCGGCACCACGCAAGCCGTGTTCATGAAAGGCACGCTTGCCCTCTCGTCGCGAAGATTTCGACCGCTTCGTCGCCGCGATCTTCGACATCGACGAGAGCGTCGAGCGCCGTCTCGCGAGCGGCGGTCACGACTATCTGCTGAAGCTCGTCGCCCGTGGACTCGCGCATGGCCCAAGCCTCGCCGAAGCGCGGCTCAATCGCGGCATCGGCATCGACAAGCATTTCCGCTACGTCGTCAGCAAGACACCGTTCGTCGAGACGCATCGCGCTCGACGCGCTGTTCAGCGAGCAGCGGCGCAGAGCACCGCCCGCGCCGATATACACCGCCGACGTCAGCGATACGTCCAGATTCGATGCATCGCGAACGTGAACGGCGGCACGAGCACGACGACGGCCGCGATGCTCCACGCGGCCGCGACGCCGAGCGCCTGCACGCCGCGCGAGATCGCCATCGTCAGCATCAATCCGGCCGCCGACACGATCAGGAAGCGCATGACGTTGCGCCAGCGCAGCGGTGCCGAAAAACTCCACAGCGTGTTCAGCAGGTACGACGCGCCCGTCGCGCTGACGAACGCGATCGCATTCGCCTGCACCGCGGTCGTGGTGAACGCACCCATCAGCGTGCCGGCGATCGTCGCGTGCAGCACGGTGGACAACGCGCCGGACACGCCGAAGCGCACGATCCGCGCGCCGATGCCGATGTCGGCGACGAAGCTCATCGCGGCGCGTCCCGCTTCGTCAGGACCGCAAACAGCGACATGCCGAATGGCAGCGAATGCTTCGGCAGCCAGCCTCGTTCCGTGCGGAAGATGCGATAGAGCGTCGAGTTGACCGCACGTGGTCCGATCGCGTCGCCGCTCGAGCGCGCTCGATGCAGCAGCCGGTCGGCCATCCGCGCGGCGACGGCAAGCGGAAACAGCAGCGTGTTGAAGTACGAACTCCGTACGATCGTGCAGCCGGCCGCCTGCGCGCAGCGTGCGAGCGCCGCGCGGTCATAGCGCCGGTAGTGATGGAGAAACGTGTCGTGCGCGCTCCACAGCCACTGGTACGCGGGCACGGTGACGACGATCGCGCCGCCCGGCGCGAGATGCTCGCTCACGCGGCGCAGCGCGGCCGCGTCGTCTTCGATGTGTTCGAGGCAATCGAAGAAGCAGATCAGATCGAAGCGCTGGTCGCCGAACGGCACGTTGTCCGGGCAGCGGCCCGCGCGGATGTCGAATCGCCAGCCGGTCTTCTGGTTCGCGAGCGCGCGCGCGGTTTCGTCCATCTCGAGCGCGCTCACCGCGCCGAACGCCTCGAGCATCCCGAGATTGCCGCCCGTGCCGGAGCCGATCTCGAGAATGCGTGCACCGGCCGGCAGCGCGAGCCCCGCCAGCAATGCACGCAGGATGTCGCGCCGTGCACGGAACCACCAGTGCGTGGCCTCGGTTTCGGCCATCTGCAGATAAGCTTCGGGTGACATGGCGTCCTCCTGTCGGTCAGCGGCTTTCGGCGCGGGCGCGCGGCATCGTGCGCCGCCGTGAGAAATCGATTCGCGCGGCGTGCGCGGCACGCGGCGCGGCGCTGCCGACGGGCAGCGCGGTCACCTTCGTGCGCGCCTGATAGCGGCGGCGCACGAGATAGATCGGCCGCTCCTTCGATTCGTAATAGATGCGTCCGACATATTCGCCGACGACACCGATGCCGACGAGCTCGATCCCGCCGATGAACAGCATCACCGAGATCAGCGATGCGTAGCCCGGCACCGGATTGCCCATCCACAGCGTGCGCGCGACGATGAAGCCGCCGTACAGGAACGCGAGCGCGGCGATGCAAAGCCCGATGTAGGTCCAGCTGCGCAGCGGCACCGTGCTGAAGCTCGTGATCCCTTCGAGCGCGAAGTTCCAGAGCTTCCAGCCGGAGAACTTCGAATGGCCGGCGCAGCGCGCCTCGCGTTGATATTCGACGATCACCGTCCGGTAGCCGACCCATGCAAACAGCCCCTTCATGAAGCGGCGGCGCTCCGGCAAGCTGCACAGCGCATTGACGACCTGCCGGTCCATCAGCCGGAAATCGCCGACGTTGACGGGCAGCTTCACTTCGGACAACGCATTGTGCACGCGGTAATAGAGCGAGGCCGCGGTCCGCTTCGCGAACGTGTCGCACGCGCGGTTGCTGCGCTTCGCCGCGACGACCTCGGCGCCTTCACGCCAATGGTCGATCATCACCGGGATCAGGCTCGGCGGATCCTGCAAGTCCGCGTCGATCGGTATCACCGCATCGCCGTTCGCTTCGTCGAGGCCCGCCGTCAGCGCGGCTTCCTTGCCGAAGTTGCGCGTCAAGTCGATCACGCGCACGCGCGGATCCTGCGCGCCGACGGCGACGAGCTGGTCGAGCGTGTCGTCGCGGCTGCCGTCGTTCACGCAGACGATCTCGAAGCGGATCGATTCGATGCGCTCCATCAACGGCACGACTTCCGCGAAAAATCGCGTGACTGCGTCGCCCTCGTTGTAGAACGGTACGACGAGCGAAATGAGCGGTATGTTTATTTGATCCCGCATGGCGGTTCTCCCTGGGCCCCGTAGCAGCGGCGGCCGGCAAGCGGCGGCGCCGCTCGCGTGTGCCGCGGGGCGGCGACCGACGCGCCGCGCGCCGCAATGAAACGAATTGAATCGATCGCATCCGCCGCATCTTCGTCGCCGGGCAGACTCGGCGCGCCGTGGCGCTCGCGTGCGATGCGGCTCACGATGGCGGCGAGCGCGCCCGCCGTCACGAGCGGCAGGAACTGGAACCGCAGCGGCTCGACGACGACGAGCCCCGCAAGCGGCATCACCGCGAGCAGCGCGAGCCCTTCGCGTTCGAGCGGCCGCCAGCCTTCCGCATGCGCGTGGCGCACCGCCCACGCGATCACGATTCCGTACCAGGCGAGGTCGTAGTCGTACAGGTACGGACTCACGAGCAGGCTTGCGCAGGCGAGCGCGGCCGAACGCAGTGCGTGCGAAGTCGCGCCGCGCCACGCATAGATCACCGCGACGGCCGCGAACGCGATCGAGCCGGCTTGCAGCAGTTGCGCGACGACGAGCGGCAGTCCAGCAAACGTCGCCAACGCGAAGAACGTCGGAATCCGCGCGAGCGTCGCCTGCCCTGCGCCGATCGTCCGCAGCGCGGACGCCGCGTCGTGCGCGAACGCAATCCATGCGCCGAGGCCGAACGCGAGCGTGCTCGACGCGGCGACGAGCGCGACCGTGGCCGCCCATGCGCGCAGTGCACGCCACTGCGAAGCGCACAGCAGCGCGAGCGGAAACAGCAGCGCGAGCTGCGGCTTGATGACGAGGATTCCGAAGCAACATCCGGCGAGCGCCGGGCGGCGGCGCAGCACGACGAGGCCGAAGCCGGCGAGCGCGGCCGTCAACAGGCTGTTCTGCCCGATGAGCGCGACGAAAAACGTGCCGGGGAACGCGAACGCGCAAAGCACCGCGAGCCGGCGCGGCACGATCGCGCGCACCGTCGCGACGAACAGCGCGCCCGTGCCGGCGATCCACACGATCGCCGCGGCCGGATACGGCAGCCAGCCGAGCGGCGCTACGAGCAGCAGCGTCTGCGGCGGATAGAGCCACAGCAGCACGCCGCGCAAGTCGTGCATCGAAGGCATCGCCTGCAGCTCGACGGCGTGCAGCGCCGCGAACCGCCACGCGTCGACCGCGTGGCCATGCACCGCAAGCCGCGCGGCGCTCCACGTCGGCACGAAATCCATCGTCGGCGGCAGCGGCGAGCCGATTCCGCCGGACAGCCAGCGGAACAGGTAGATGCTCCCGAACGCCGCATAGCAGACGAGCGCGGCGACCGCATAGGTCCGCACCCGTTTCGCGCCCAGCCAGTGCGGGCGACGGCGCGGACCGGCCGCCGGCAGCTCTGGACATTCGACGTCGCGATGCGCCGCCGCGTGGCCGCGCGGATGGGCTTTCATCGCGCAACTCCCGGCATCGTCCGCGCGCGGCGCACGACGATCAGCAGCACTGCGAGCAGCACGACGGGCCCGATCTGCGGAAGATGGGCCGCGCGATTGAAGAACTCGAAGAACGGCAGCAGCCAGCCGGCGACGAACACCGGCTGCTCACCGGGCAGCCAGCCGGTATCGAGCGCGCACGCGAGCACGCAGAACAGCGCGACGCCGAGCCATGCGAGCTCGTAATGCCACAGATAGGGCGTCACGAGCAGCGTCGCGATCGCGAGCGCCGCGGCGCGAAGACGCAGGTCGCTCGTGCGCAGCCAGATGTTCAGCGCCGCGACGGCCGCGAGCGCGCCGACGCCGATCTGCACCGCGTACGCGACGTGCAGCGACGCGCCGGCGAGCCGCATCGCCGAAAACGGCGCGGGCGACGCGAGCCAGTATTGTGTGCCTCGCTCGAGCACGAGCTCGCGCAGCATCGTCGTGCCGGACAGGAACGCGTGCACCGACGCCGTCCCGCAGACGGCGACGCTCGCCGCCGCGAAGACCAGCGTGCCGGCGGCGGCGGCGAAGAACGCGCGCCACGCGCGCGTCGCGACGAGCAGCAACGGAAACAACAGCGCCATGTGCGGCTTGATCGCGAGCAGGCTGATGCAGAGGCCGGCGATCACCGGACGCTTCGCGAGCAGCCGGACCGCGAGTACCGCGCACGCGGCCGTGAGCAGCGAATTCTGCCCGGCGACGGCGGCAACGAGCACGCCGGGGAAAGACAGGATCACGAACGGTGCGAAACGCGGCTGCGTCAGCCGCTTGCGCAAGCCCGACACCGCGCCGACGCCCTTCGCATACGCGACGAGACTGACCGTGCAGAACAGCAGAAGCGACGGCACGTAAGGCACGAGCGCGAGCGGCGCAACGAGCAGAAGCAGCGTCGGCGGATACACCCACGGCAGGAAACTGCGATTCACGTATGCGCCGAGCTGCGCCGCTTCTACACGTGAGAATGCAGGATAGTCGTAGACGGTCGCGGGCGCGCCGTGCAGCATCACGTGCGATCCGCTCCAGAACACCGTGAAGTCGATGCCGGGCCGAACGGTCGTGTTCGCGATGAACCCGTTTGTCGCCCACCCCCACGCGCCCAGCAGCGCGATGCTGAGAATCAGCGTTGCGCCGCCGTATGCGAGCACGCGATCGCTCGTCAGCCATCCGCCGGAACGCAACATGCCGAAGCATGTTCCCCGATTTGCAAGATCCATGATGCCCCGATGTGTGATTAAGCGTTTTGTTTAAACACGTCGATATTTTTTATGGGTTCGATCCGACGACGTTTCGATTTGCATGACGTCGCCGCGCTTCCATTGTTAGAAAAAAAAGCGCGTTGATGCAAATCGCGGCGACGCGCGATATCGCCACGGGTCACGCAAAAAAGCGAATTCCGCATGAAAAATGACGAACAGCGGCTGCCGCGTTACGGAGTTGAAACATTTTGCGTCGTAGCGCGTCTCCGCCGGCGTCGTCTGGCACGGCTCTCTTCGCCGTGTTTCGAATCCGGGAAAGTCCCGACAAAATTTTTTTGACCTTGCCGGGCAGGCGTTTGCGGGCGGCGGCGGCGCGGCGGCGCGCGCTCGTGTGTATCAAATCCGAAACCTTCTGCACCGCGTCATGCCCGCAGTGTTGCACCTGTGAGCCGCTTGCCCTTGTCCCGCCGTGACTTCCCGAAAGCTGGCCCACTCCTTGCGAAATGCGCTGCACGGCAAACGACGACGCGACGATCGGAAGATTCGCAGCAGCCAGATCAACAGACAAGAATCTCGCCGACGTCACCCACGGGGTCGCATTCGACGCAATGCACGCGAGTGCGGCGCCGAATGTGTACAGGGAGTCGCCGTTCGACCAGCGGTGCACCGGCTACGGCCGGGCGCCGGGAAAAGATTGCTCGTTGTGAATACCGGGGAAAGGCAATGTCCACATATACCACCCAGCGGCCTCTCAGCCGCTCCAGCAGCGAAGCGGCGCACACCTGCGCCGCCGCTCATGAACCAGCCGCCGGTCGGAACGGCCGTCGCTTCCGCATTCTTCCCGGGCAGCGCCGTGCGGCGCGCATCGACTCATGCGCACGCGCCGGCAAGCCCCATCCCGCAGATCGTTCCGTCCGCGCCGGCGCATGCGTTCGCGTGCAGGTCCCGCTGCGGCTGTTCTGATCCGCAGTCCGCTTTTGAGCGGTGCCTTGCAGTACCCGTAGTGCCTTGTTGTGCCTTGTTGTGCCTTGTTGTGCCTTGTTGTGCCTTGTTGTGCCTTGTTGTGCCTTGTTGTGCCTGTTGTGCCTGTTGTGCCTGTTGTGCCTGTTGTGCCTGTTGTGCCTGTTGTGCCTGTTGTGCCTGTTGTGCCTGTTGTGCCCGCAGCACCCGCAGCGCCTAGTAGTTGGAGCAGTTCCCGTTGTACGTCCCGCGCCATCGATGGCAAGGGTTTTTCTTAGTGATTCAAAAGGAGAGAGTTATGTCCAGCCTCGTTCAATACGCCAAGCAGTTCGTTCGTGACGAAGGCGGCGTCAGTGCCATCGAATACGGCCTGATCGCTGCTTTGATCGCGATCGTGATCATCGGTGCGGTAAAGACGGTCGGTACCGACCTGAATTCCGTCTTCACGACGATCGGTAGCGATCTGTAGGGCACGTCGCCGGAAGGACGGATGGTTCTGCGCAACTCGCCGTCCGTCACTTTCCGTCCGTTCGTTCCTGTTCGAAGTTCCGTTCGATGCCGCTGAGGAGCGATTCATGAGAACCCAGTCCTTTTGCCGAAAGTCGACCCGTCCGCGCTGGCTCGACGCGCAACCCGCCCATGCTGTCATGAGCTGGCTGCGCGATGAATCGGGCGTGTCGGCAATCGAATACGCGCTGATTGCATCGCTCATTGCGATCGTGATCATCGGTGCGGTGCAAATCGTCGGCACTAGTCTGCAGTCAGTGTTCAGCACCGTCGCTTCGGATGTGTAATTCCAGCCCCGCCACGGTGCGCCAGCCCGGCATGCCGGCTGGCGTCACCGAAGCGGTTCATCGAACGATTGAATACGACGCGAGGCTCGTCATGCTTTCCGCTCTGCCGCCGCAACCGATCCCGCTCTGCGTGACTTTACTTGCAGTCGTCGCAGCCAGCATCGATCTGTCGAGCCGGCACATTCCCAATCGACTGATCGCGCTCGGCCTCGCGAGCGCGCTCGTCGCGCAATGCGGGCTGCCCGGCCCGCACACCGGCTTCGCCGCCTGGCTCGCCGGAGCGGCAACGGGCGCCGGCCTGCTGCTGCCTTTCTATCTGCTGCGCGGCATGGCTGCGGGCGACGTGAAGCTGATGCTCGCGATCGGCTCTTGGGTCGGACCGCCGCTCGCGCTGCGCATCGTGCTCGCGACGTTCATCGTCGGCGGCGCATGGGCGCTCGCGGTCGTGCTGAAGCGCGGCCAGTTCCGCAAGCTGCTCGCGAACCTGCGCCACCTGTTCACGCACGCGGCGCTGCTGCGCGATCCGTCAGCGGCGCGCGCCGCGCCCGAGATCGAATCGGTCGGGATGCTGCCATACGGCGTTGCGATCGCCATCGGCACGCTCGGCGTGCTGTTCACGGCGGCGACCTGACGCGGCGCATGCCGGCCCCTCACCCAACGATTGGAGCAACCATGAACCTGGATCAAGCAGAACCGCGACACGACGCGCAGATCGCCCATCTGCCGGAGCCGCCGACGCTGCGCGCGTACCGCATGAAGCAGGCCACGCGTCTGCCGGCCGCACCGCGCTCGCTCGCGGAAACCGGCCTGGACGAAGCCTTCATCGCGGCGCTGCTGCTGAAATCGATGCTCGCGCACGGGCGCTCGAGCCTGACCGAGATCGTCGAGCGTCATTGCCTGCCGCCCGTCGTGCTCGATGAAGTGCTGACGTTCCTTGCGTGCGAGCGCCTGATCGAAGTCACGCATCGCGGCCTGTCCGACATCGACATGACGCTGCGCCTGACCGACCTCGGCCGCGCGCTCGCGCTCGAGGAGAAGGCGCGCAACAGTTACTGCGGCCCGGCGCCCGTCACGCACGAAGCGTATGTCGCGAACGTCGCCGCGCACTCGGTTCGCCGCGTGTCGATCGCGCGCGCCGACGCACACGCGGCGTTCGAAGGCATCGCGATCGAACCGGCGATGCTCGACGCGGCCGCCGCGTCGATGAACGCCGGCCGGCCGCTCCTGATCTACGGCCCCGCGGGCAGCGGCAAGACCTATCTCGCCGAGCGCCTCGGCGCGCTGCTGCGCGGCAACGTGCCGATTCCGCATGCGATCTACGCGTCGGGCGAGATCATCAATATCCACGATCCGCTCGTGCACGTCGATGCGCCGCGCGCGGCCGACGGCGCGAGCGGTGACCGCCGCTGGCGTCTGTGCCGCCGGCCGATCGTGCTGTCGGGCGGCGAACTGACGCTCGCCGAGCTCGACCTGCGCCGCGACGACACGACGGGCTACTACCAGGCGCCGCCGCACGTGAAGGCGAACATGGGCCTCTACATCGTCGACGATCTCGGCCGCCAGCGCATCGCGCCGCGCGATCTGCTGAACCGCTGGCTGCTGCCGCTCGATCGCAACGTCGATCAATTGACGTTCCAGAGCGGCGTGCGGCTCGAAATGCCGTTCGACGTGTGGCCGGTGTTCTCGAGCAACCTCACACCCGCGCAGTTCAGCGACGACGCGTTCCTGCGGCGGCTCGGCTCGAAATTGCATGTCGGACCGCTGCCCGTCGACCGCTATCGCGCCGTGTACGACGCGAGCTGCGCCGCGCTCGCGCTGACGTCGGACGCGTCGACGTTCGACTACCTGCTGCAACGCCTGCACGCGCCCGCGCGGATGCCGTTTCTCGCGTGCTATCCGGGCGACCTGCTGCGGCTCGTCTCGGCATCCGTCCGCTACCGCGGCGACGCGCCCACGGTCACGCCGCAGGCGCTGCACGAAGCGTGGCGCAGCTTCTTCGGCTCTGCGCCCGATGAACCGCCGTTCACCCCGCCGGATGCGAATCGCGATTGGTAACCGTCCGGCCCATTGGCTCTTGATACGACTAGTGAGGAGTACCGCCATGAAAAACAGTCGCGCATTCACGATGCTCGCCATCGCCATCCTGGCGGGGCTGGCCGCCGTCGCCTTCGCATCGCGATGGCTCGTGCAGACATCGAGCAGTGCCGTCACGCCGGTCGCGGTCGCCGCGGTCGACGTGAACCTCGGCGAGCCGCTCGGCCCGAACCAGCTCCGCGTCATCAACTGGCCGACGGCCAGCGTGCCGCCCGGCGCGTTCACCGACGTCAAGTCGCTCGAAGGCCGCGTCGTGCGCACGAGCCTCGCGCGCGGCGAGCCCGTGCTCGGTTCGAAGCTCGCGCCCATCGGCACGAAGGGCGGCCTGTCCGCCGTGATCGCCCCGGGAGACCGCGCGATCACCGTGCGCGTGAACGACGTCGTCGGCGTCGCGGGCTTCGCGCTGCCGGGCAACTACGTCGACGTGATCGTCAACACGCAGGAGCAATCGAAGGCCGATCCGCAGCAAAGCATCTCGAAGATCGTGCTCGAGAAGATCCTCGTGCTCGCCGTCGCGCAGCAGGTGAGCCGCGACGACACCGCGCCGAAGGTCGTCAACGCGGTCACGCTCGAAGTCTCGCCCGACCAGGCGGAAAAACTCGACCTCGCGCGCAGCGTCGGCACGCTGTCGCTCGTGCTGCGCAACCAGGTCGACAAGGACGCGCTGAATACCGGCGGCGCGACGAAGAACACGCTGCTCGGCCAGCCGGCGGCCGTGCCAGCGCCCGTCGCGGTGCACGCCGCGCAACCGCGCCCCGTGCGCACGCGCGTCGTCGTCGCGCATGCACATGGCGCGGCCGGCCGCGACTGCGTCGGCGTGTTGTCCGGCGTGACGGGCAGCGTCGAATGTTTCTGACATAAGCGGCAAAGCACTGACGATGCCTGGCGTTTCCGCTGCCCGTTTGCGTTCCGGCAGCTTTCGATAGTCAAACCCGGCGCACTGCGCCGGGCACTGGGGGACCACACGAAATGGACACCAAACCGCAACTTTCCCGGCCGACGCCGACGCGCTCGCGCGTCGTGCGCGGCGCGGCGCTCACCGCCGCGTGCTGCGCCGGGCTCCTCACCGTCTTCGCCGCGTCCGCGCAGGACGCCGTCGAAAACGCCGCAATCACGAAGGGCGTCGCAGCAGCGCCGATGGCGATCGGCCGCGGGCCGATGCAGATGACGATCAGCATGGCGCCCGCTCCCGTCGCCGGCGCAGCAGCCGCCGCCGAAACCGCAGCGCCGCTGCGCGGTCCGAACTGCGTCGGCGAGATGCGCGAGGCGACGAGCGTCAGCGTGCCGCTCGGCAAGTCGCTGCTCGTGCCGCTCGACGAGCCGGTGCGCAACCGCACGATCGGCAATCCCGCCGTCGCGCAGGCGACGATGGTGTCGCCGCGCACGCTCTACCTCGTCGGTCTGTCGGTCGGCACGACGAACATGATCGTTCAGGGCAGGAGCGGCGCGTGCCAGATCATCGACGTCGCGGTCGGCGCGGACGCGGGCGGCCTGCAGACGTCGCTGCGCCAGTTGATGCCCGCCGAACGCGACATCCGCGTGTCGACCGCCGCCGACACGATCGTCCTCGCGGGCAACGTGTCGAGCGCGCAGGCCTCGCAGCAGGCGGTCGCGATCGCGAAGGCGTACAGCGACCGCACGAATGTCGGCGGGGGCGCCGGCGCGGGCGCGGGCGGCCCGCGCGGCGGCGTGCTCAACATGCTGACCGTCACGTCGCCGCAGCAGGTGATGCTCGAGGTGAAGGTCGCCGAAGTGTCGAAGACACTGATCAACCAGATGGGGTCGGCCGTCAACATCCAGGGCGGCTTCGGCTCGTGGACGGGTGCGCTCGTGACGAGCCTGCTCGCGGGCGTCGGCAACGGCATCGCCGTGAGCAAGTCGAACAAGCTGCCGCTCAACGGCTCGATCGACGCGCAGAACACCGACCAGCCGGTCAAGATCCTCGCCGAACCGCGGCTCGTCACGATCAGCGGCCAGGAAGCGACGTTCCTCGCGGGCGGCAAGATCTTCATCCCGGTTCCGCAGAGCAGCGGCACCGGCACGACGACGATCACGCTGCAGGAAGAGGAATTCGGCGTCGGGCTGAAGTTCACGCCGACCGTGCTGTCGAACGGCCGGATCAGCCTGAAGGTCGCGCCTGAAGTGTCCGAGCTGTCGCCGACGGGCGTCACGCTGTCCGCGACGAACGTGAGCGGCGTGTCGATCCTGCCGCTCATCACGACGCGGCGCGCATCGACGACGGTGCAGATGGGCGACGGCCAGACGTTCGCGATCGGCGGCCTCATCAAGGACAACGCGCAAGGCACGCTGAAGGCGCTGCCCGGCATCGGCGAGCTGCCCGTGCTCGGCGCGCTGTTCCGCAGCACGTCGTTCCAGCAGGATCGCACCGAGCTCGTGTTCATCATCACGCCGCATCTGGTGAAGCCGCTCGAAACCGCCGACGTGCCGCTGCCGACCGACAGCTTCACGAAGCCGAATGAAGTCGACGTCTATGCGACGGGCAACATGGAAGGCCGTGGCGCGATGCGCAAGCGGGAAGCCGCACCCGCGAATGCCGCGCCTGCCGGCGCCGCCGCACCCGCGAATGCCGCGCCGATGAGCGCTGCCCCTGTCGATGCCGCCCCGGCGGCCGCCGCGCCGACGAGCACCGCGCCCGCCGCTGCCGCTGCGCCCGCGAATGCTGCGCCCGTGAACGCCGCGCTGACCACCGCCGCACCGGCGAACGTCGCGCAGGATGCCGCGCAGACGTCCGCGCCTGCGCGTCCGTCGGCGACCGTGCACGCGCCGCCGCCCGCGTTGCCGTCCGCGTCCGCGATCGCGCAGCGGCAAGGCGCGCGCGCCGCCGTGCCGGGCGCCGCGCCGGCCGTGCCCGCCGCACCCGCGGCCGCCACCGCATCGCCCACGCCCGCCGCGCTCGCGGCGCCGGCTCCCGCCGGCGCGACCGCGAAGCGCCAAGGCGCCGCACAGCCGTCGCAACAGCTCGCCAACGCAGGCGCGATCGCGCAGCCCGTCGACCACTGAATTTCCGCAAGGGGACGCACATGAACCTCGATTACTTCACGCTGACGCGCCGCCTCGTGCTCGCCGCGTCGCTCGCCGCCTCGCTCGGCGGCTGCATGAACAGCACGCCCGTCTGGGACAGCCGCTTCGGCGATTCGGTACGCGCCGTGATGCAGGCCCAGATCATCGATCCGCACGCAGCCGAGCACACGAAGTCGGCGCTCGGCATCGACGGCAAGTCAGCCGCCGCCGCGCTCGAGAACTACGACAAGTCGTTCCAGCAGATCGAGCCCACGCCGAACGCTTTCGTGATCGGCGTCGGCGGCGGCAAGACGGGCGGTCAATAACCACCACTCGCTCAGGGAGACCGTCATGTCTCGCGTCACTTCTTCATCAAGCGCCGCCCTTCGCGGCGGGCGGCGCCGGCAGCGCGGCGTCGTATCGATTCTCGTCGCGCTGATGCTCGCGGTGCTGATCGGCTTCGTCGGCCTCGCGCTGGATCTCGGCAAGCTCTACGTGACGCGCAGCGAGCTGCAGAACAGCGCGGACGCATGCGCGCTCGCCGCGGCGCGCGACCTGACGGGCGCCACGATCAACTTGTCCGTGTCCGAGGCGGCCGGCATCACCGCCGGCCACCTCAACTACGCGCAGTTCGAGCAATTTCCGGTTCAGTTGCAGACGAACTCGAACGTCACGTTCACCGATTCGCTCAGCAATCCGTTTCAGCCGAAGAGCTCGATCGCCTCGCCCTCGTCGATCAAGTACGTGAAGTGCACGACGTCGCGAACAGGCATCGTCAACTGGTTCATCCAGACGCTCGACATGGTGCCCGGCGTGACCGTCGCGAACGCGTCGGTATCCGCGACGGCCGTCGCGACCGTCGGTGCCGCGCAGACTACCTGCGCGATCCCGGTGTTCGTCTGCAAGGCCGGCACGCAAACGAGCCCGCCCGTGGCCGGCGCGTCGTACAACATCGGCGACTGGCTCGCCGCGAAGACGGGCGCGCCGCCGTCGTTCGGTGCGGGCAACTTCGGGTGGGCGGCGCTCGACGGGTCGAACAGCGCGTCGTCGATCAAGAGCGAGCTGACGGGCAACTACTGCGCGCTGCCCGCCACCGGATCGCAGATCGGCTCGCCGGGCAACAAGGTCGCGGACAGCGCCGCATACAACACGCGCTTCGGTATCTACGCGAATCCGTACAAGGACCCGTCATACGGCACGCCCGATTTCACCGGCTACGCATACGACGCAACCACGTGGCTCGCGCAGAGCAACGCGTATTCGGATTTCGTGACCAAGCGCACGACGTTCACGAGCTACCAGGGCGACCATCTTTCCGGCATCACCACGAGCGGCACGTACAGCGCGAGCTACTACCAAGCGGGCGCCGACAGGCGTCTCGCACTCGCGCCCGAAGTCGACTGCTCGGTGCTGCTGAGCGGCCACAGCGCGCCCGTGCTGTCGTGGGACTGCATGCTGATGCTCGATCCGATGGGTTCCGGCGGCGGTGCGGGTCCGATCCATCTCGAATATCGCGGCGCGTCGACGGCGCCCGGCAGCCCGTGTGCGACACAGGGCACGCCGGGCAACGGCAGTTCGGTCGGCCCGCAAGTGCCCGTGCTGCTCCAATGAACGAGAGGTGATCATGAACCGACTCTCATTCCGTCCCCGTCCGTCGCGGATGCGCGGCGCCGTCGCGGTCGAATTCGCGATCGTGATGATCCCGCTCGTGCTGCTCGTGACCGGCGTCGCGGAATTCGGCCGCGCGATCTACCAGTACGAAGCGCTGACGAAGGCGACGCGCGACGCGACGCGCTATCTGTCGACGTACCTGTCGAACGACCCCGCGTATCCGGTCGCGCAGGCGCAATGTCTCGCCGTCTACGGCAGCACGACCTGCGGCTCGACCGGCAGCAAGCTCGCACCGGGCCTGACGACGTCGATGGTCATCGTGTGCGATGCGTCGCACACGACGAACTGCGGCGACGCGTCCGATCCGGCGCAGTTCGCGAACGTGCCGACCTACGACACGAACAACGGCTCGCCCGATCCGGCGAATCTCGCAGGCAGCATGAATCTCGTCGAGGTCAAGATCAAGGGCTATCAGTACCAGCCGATCCCGGCGTTTCCGGGGCTGCCGGCCTTGACCTTCGGCAACATCGTCACCGTGATGAGGCAAGTGTCATGAACGCGCGCCCCTTCTCCCTGATCCGGCGCCGTGCGCAACGCGGCATGGCGGCCGTCGAGTTCGCGCTCGTCGCCGCGATCCTCTGCACGATCCTGATCGGCATCTGCGAATTCGGCCGCGTGCTGTTCTACTGGAACACCGCGAGCGAGGCGGTCCGCCTCGGCGCGCGCACGGCTACCGTTTGCGATGCCGACGCGTCCGTCGTGAAGACCCGCATCAGCCAACTGATGCCGCTCATCAGCAGTGCGGACGTGAACCTGTCGTATACGCCCGCCGGCTGCGATTCCGATGCGGCGACGGCGCGCAACACCTGCACGCTCGTCACCGTGTCGGTCACGAACGTCACGGTCAGGACGCTGATTCCGTTCGTGCCGCTCACGCTCACGATGCCGCCCTTCGTCACCACGCTGCCCCGCGAAAGTCTCGCGACGTCGACGGGCGGCCCGGTTTGCCAATGAACCCCACACGAGGTCAACGACCATGATCAACATCCTCGTAGCTTCCGAAGACGCATCGCGGCTCGCGCATCTCGCGCGGCTCGTCGGCGACGCCGGCCACTATCGCGTCACGCGCACGGTCGGCCGCGCCGCGCAGATCGTGCAGCGCACCGACGGCCTCGATGCGTTCGACATCCTGATGATCGACGGCCTTGCGCTCGACACCGCCGAGCTCGCCGCGATCGAGCGGCTGAGCCGTCTGCATCCGGGCCTGACGTGCATGCTCGTGACGACCGACGCAACGTCGCAGACGCTGCTCGACGCGATGCGCGCCGGCGTGCGCGACGTGCTGCACTGGCCGATCGAGCCGCGCGCGCTCGACGATGCGCTGAAGCGCGCGACCGCGCAGTGCACGCAGCGCGATACGCCCGACACGCGGATCGTGTCGTTCATGTCGTGCAAGGGCGGCGCGGGCACGAGCTTCGTCGCGGGCAACGTCGCGTACGAGATCGCCGAAGGCTCGCAGCGCCGCACCCTGCTGATCGACCTGAACCAGCAGTTCGCCGACGCCGCGTTCCTCGTCAGCGACCAGACGCCGCCGTCGACGGTCGCACAGCTCTGCGGGCAGCTCGAGCGGATGGACGGCGCGTTTCTCGACGCGAGCGTCGTGCGCGTGACCGACACGTTCCACGTGCTCGCGGGCGCGGGCGATCCGATCAAGGCCGCCGACCTCCGCGAGGACGCGCTCGAATGGATCCTCGGCGTCGCCGCGCCGCGCTACGACTTCGTGATCTTCGATCTCGGCGTGAGCCTGAACGCGGTGTCGATGGTCGCGCTCGACCGCAGCGACCACATCGAAGTCGTGCTGCAGCCGAGCATGCCGCACGTGCGCGCGGCCCGGCGCCTGCAGGAGTTGCTCGTGTCGCTCGGCTGCCCGCCCGACCGCATCCAGCTCGTGCTGAACCGGCAAACGCGCGCCTCCGACCGCGCGCGCGCGGCGCTCGAAGAAGTGCTCGCCATGCGCGCGGCGCACGTGATTCCCGACGATCCCGCCACGGTCGGCGAGGCAGTCGACCAGGGCGTTCCGCTCTCCCGGCTCGCGCGCAATAGCGGCGTCGCGCGCAGCCTGCAGGCGTTCGCGAAGCAGCTCGTCGACGGCGGACAGCGCCCGTGCCGCGAGAGCGCGCACGACACACCGCTGATCGCACGGCTCTTCAGTCGTAGCGCGACGCCCAAACTCAAATCGATGTAACACCGTTCGAGGAGATCACCATGTCATTGCGAGACCAGATGTCCGTGCGGCACACGCAACCGTTCATGTCCCGGAGCGACGCCGTCGGCGCGGCGACCGCGATGGCGCACGAAGCGTACCAGAAGCTGCGCCGCCAGATTCATGGCACCGTACTCGAGCGCGTCGAGCTCGAGCGCCTGTCGCGGATGCCCGCCGAGCAGGTGCGCACCGAGATCGCGTCGCTGATCGCGCGCATTCTCGACGACGAGAAGCTGCTCGCGAACGATCTCGAGCGGCGGCAGTTGACGATCGACATCTACGACGAAATGTTCGGCTTCGGCCCGCTCGAATCGCTGCTGCGCGACCCGACCGTGTCGGACATCCTCGTCAACACGGCGAGCGCCGTCTACGTCGAGCGGCACGGCCGGCTCGAGCTGACCGACGTCACGTTCTACGACGACGCGCACCTGATGAAGGTGATCGAGAAGATCGTGTCGCGCGTCGGCCGGCGGATCGACGAATCGAGCCCGATGGTCGACGCGCGCCTGCCCGACGGCTCGCGCGTGAACGCGATCATCCCGCCGTCCGCGATCGACGGCCCGTTGATGTCGATTCGTCGCTTCGCCGTCAATCCGCTGAAGATGGACGACCTCGTCAACTACCAGACGCTGACGCCGCCGATGGCGCAGTTGCTCGAGGCGCTCACGCGCGCGAAGGTCAACGTGCTCGTGTCGGGCGGCACCGGCAGCGGCAAGACGACGCTCCTCAACATCCTGTCCGGCTGCATTCCGGATGACGAACGGATCGTGACGATCGAAGACGCGGCGGAGCTGCAATTGCAGCAGCATCACGTGCTGCGGCTCGAAACGCGGCCGCCGAACATCGAAGGCAAGGGCGAGATCACGCAGCGCACGCTCGTGCGCAACGCGCTGCGGATGCGGCCCGACCGCATCATCCTCGGCGAAGTGCGCGGCGCCGAAGCGCTCGACATGCTGAACGCGATGAACACCGGCCACGAAGGCTCGCTCGCGACGATCCACGCGAACACGCCGCGCGACGCGCTGACCCGGCTCGAAAACATGATCGGCGTCTCGGGCCTTTCGCTGCCGCCGAAGACGATGCGTCAGCAGATCAGCTCCGCGCTGTCGGTCGTCGTGCAGACCACACGCCTCACGGACGGCAAGCGCAAGATCGTGAGCATCCAGGAACTGACCGGCATGGAAGGCGAAATCATCAACATGCAGGAGATCTTCACGTTCAAGCGCACCGGTCTCGACGCAAACGGCAACGTGCTCGGCTACTTCACCGCGACGGGCGTGCGGCCGAAGTTCGCCGAGCGCCTGATCGCGTTCGGCATCCAGTTGCCGGACGCGATGTACGACCCCGCACGCCGCTTCGAAGTGGCGTAAGCCCGCGCTGAATGAAGGAGCCTGTCATGGATGCGATCTTCTACGGTTTCATTCTCCTGCTGTTCGTCGCCGTGGTGCTGGCGTTCGAAGGCGTCTATCAATGGTGGAACGCCCGCCACGGCCCGGCCGCGCGGCGTATCGAGGCGCGCATCCGCGCGATGTCGGCGGGCGGCCAGGTGCAGAAGGAGCGGCTGTCGATCCTGAAGGAGCGGATGCTCAACGACGCGAAGCCGCTCGACCGCCTGCTGATGCGCATGCCTCGCGTGCAGACGCTCGACTTGCTGATCCAGCAGTCGGGACTCACGTGGTCGGTCGCGAAACTTGCCTGCATCTCGCTCGCGATGCCGTTCGTCGTGTTCATCGCGCTCAGCTTCGCACCGCTGCCGCTGTGGACCGCGGCCGCGGTCGCCGTCACGACCGCGTGCCTGCCGACGCTGTTCGTGCAGCGCTGCCGGACGCGCCGTATGCGCAGGCTCGAACGGCAGTTGCCGGAAGCCTGCGACATGATCGCGCGCGCGCTGCGCGCGGGCCACTCGTTCTCGAGCGCGATCTCGATGGTGGGCGGGGAATTTGCGGAGCCGATGGGCGGCGAATTCCGGATCACGTTCGACGAGATCAACTACGGCGTGCCGCTGCCGGAAGCGCTGCTGAATCTCGCGACACGCGTACCGGTGCCCGACCTGCGCTACTTCGTGATCGCGGTGCTGATCCAGCGCGAGACGGGCGGCAACCTCGCCGAACTGCTCGACGGCATCGCGCTCCTGATCCGGGAGCGCTTCAAGCTGTTCGACAAGGTCCGCGTGCTGTCGGCGGAAGGCAAGCTGTCCGCGTGGATCCTGACGCTGCTGCCGTTCGGCACTGCGGCGCTCCTCGCGATCATGAATCCCGACTTCATCGCGGTGCTCTGGCAGGATCCGGCGGGCGTCCTGCTCGTCGGGGCCACGATCGCGTCGATGGCGTTCGGCATCGTGTGGATGCGGTACATCATCCGGATTCGCGTGTGAAGCCGCGCACGACGCATCCAGCCATCATTCGTTGAACGACATTCGGGGACTGTCATGGAAAATCTCAACGTCACGCACATCCTACTGCTGTTCGGCCTGTTCGCGATCGTCGTCGCGGGCGTGATGGCCGCGTGGTTCGCGTTCGCGCCGCGCCGCCTCGCGCGGCGTCTCGAGCAGATCGGCGGCGGCGCAGTCGCGGCGGGCGACGGCCCGACGCCGCCGACCGTCTGGGTCGAGAAGCTCGCCGAAATCTCGCTGCCGATCTCGAAGCTGTCGCTGCCAAAATCCGGCTGGGAGAATTCGCCGCTGCGGCTGCGCCTCATCAACGCCGGATGGCGCTCGCCGAGCGCGGCGCACTTGTACTTCGCCGCGAAAACCGTGCTTGCACTCGCGCTGCCTGCGGCCGCGATGCCGTTCCTGATCGGCACCGACTTCGCAGAGACTCCGTACGTGCCGGCAGCGATGCTCTTGCTGATCGGCACGTTCGGCTTCTATCTGCCGAACGCCGCGCTGTCGCGCCACATCGCGTCGCGGCAGCGCGTCATCATCGAGGATTTTCCGGACGCGCTCGACCTGCTGATCGTTTGCGTCGAAGCGGGACTCGGGCTCGACGCGGCGCTGACGAAGGTCGCCGACGAGTTGCGGCTGCGCAGCCCCATCGTCGCGGACGAGCTCGGGCTGATGCTGCTCGAGATGCGCTCCGGCTTCTCGAAGGAGACCGCGCTGCGCAACCTCGCGCTGCGCACGGGCGCCGAAGACGTCGACGCGTTCAGCTCGATGCTGATCCAGGCGGACCGCTTCGGAACGAGCATCGGCGCGTCGCTGCGCGTGCTGTCGGACACGCTGCGCACGCAGCGGCGGATGCGCGCGGAGGAGCGCGCGGCGAAGATCGCGCTGAAGCTGCTGTTTCCACTGATCTTCTGCATCTTTCCGGCGCTGCTGACGGTGCTGCTCGGGCCCGCGTTCATTCATATCTACCGGACGCTGCTGCCGACGATGACGGGAGGTTGAGCGGCGCTCGCGGCGGCGCCGGGCGGCTTAGCCGTGCCGCAGGCGCCGTCCGGGCGGTCAGCCCGCCGCGCCGACAACAAGCAAGCCCAAAGCCGCGCGGCGGGTGGGGCGTAGACGGCAAGCCGCTCGCCGCGCTCGGCGACGGCGCGTTCGCCGCGCGCCCGACGGCGTTCACTGCCTATATAGAAATAGAGAAGCGCACGGCGCTCCGCCGCGCTTCCGCCTACGCCGGCTTGCTCGCGAGATCCAGCACCGAGCCGTCGCGCTTGAGCGTCGCGAGCACGATGCTCGAATTCGTCGACATCACACCGCGCGCGCGATGCAGCCGGTTCATCACGAAATCGGAAAAGTGATCGAGGCTGCGGGCGCGCACGGTCAGCACGTAGTTCGATTCGCCCGTGACCACCTGCGCGGCGACGACCTCCGGCCACGACTGGATCGCGGCGACGAACGAGTCGTGCCAGTCGTCGATGTCGGGACGCATCGCCACGTGCACGAGCGCCTCGAATTCGACGCCGATGCGCTTCGGCGCGATCACGCACCGATAGCCTTCGATCACGCCCTGCTCTTCCATCAGCTTCACGCGCCGCAGGCACGCGGACGGCGACAGCGCGACCGACGTCGCGAGGTCCTGATTGCTGATGCGGCCGTCGCTCTCCAGTTCGCGAAGGATGCGCATATCGGTACGGTCCAGGCTCATTTCGCAGAATCCCGCAAAAAGTCGATTTCGATTCGCAGACTCTATCACCACAAATCGATCTCAAGCACGATTTCAGAAGCACATTTCATTTTTTCGCCGATAACATGCGCCCCATGAATCGTGCAGCGAAGGCGGCCCGGAAGGCCGCCCGCGGCGCGCCGGCGCGGCCTTCGGGCGATGCGGCGCGCGGCGGCCCCGCCGCTGTTCCCATCAGCCCGCAGACAGCCTCCATCATGTTCGAACACATTCACGCATATCCCGGCGACCCGATCCTGTCGCTGTTCCAGGCATTCCAGCGCGATCCCGAGCCGCGCAAGGTCAACCTGAGCATCGGCCTTTATTACGACGAAAGCGGCGCCGTGCCGGTGCTGGACAGCGTGCGCGCGGCGGCGGCGCGGCTGAGCGAGCGGCACGACGCGCACACGTATCTGCCGATGGAAGGCTTGGCCGACTACCGGCGCGCGCTGCAATCGCTCGTGTTCGGCGCCGACAGCGCCGCGCTGCGCGACAAGCGGATCGCGACGGTGCAGACGGTCGGCGGCTCCGGCGCGCTGCGTCTCGGCGCGGACCTCATGAAGCGCTATTTCCCCGACAGCGCGATCTGGATCGGCGATCCGACCTGGGACAACCACCGCGTGCTGTTCGCCGCGGCGGGCCTCGACGTGCACACGTATCCGTATTACGACGCGGCGACGAACGGCATCCGCTTCGACGCGATGATGGCGACGCTCGACACGCTGCCCGCGCGCGCGATCGTGCTGCTGCAGCCGTGCTGCCACAACCCGACCGGCATCGATCTGTCGCGCGAGCAGTGGCGCGACATCGTCGCGCTGTGCAGCCGGCGCGGGCTGATCCCGTTTCTCGACATCGCGTATCAAGGCTTCGGCGACGGCCTCGACGACGACGCATGGCCGATCCGCGCGATGACCGACGCGGGGCTGCCCGTCGTCGTCAGCAACTCGTTCTCGAAGAACTTCTCGCTGTACGGCGAGCGCTGCGGCGGGCTGTCGATCGCGTGCGCGAACGAAAGCGAAGCGGCGCAGGTGCTGAGCCAGATTCAGGCGGGCGTGCGCCGCATCTATTCGAGCCCGCCGCTCTACGGCGCACGGCTGATCTCGACCGTGCTGAACGACGCGGCGCTCGCGCAGCAGTGGGATCGCGACGTCGCCGCGATGCGCGAGCGCATCAAGCGGATGCGCACGGCGCTCGCCGAGCGGCTCGCGGCGCGGCTGCCCGGCGCGTCGTTCGGCTACCTGATCGAGCAGCGCGGGATGTTCAGCTATACCGGCCTCGCCCCCGCCGAAGTCGACGCGCTGCGCGAAGACAACGGCGTCTACCTGCTGCGCTCCGGCCGCGCATGCGTCGCGGGCCTGAGCGACGTGAACGTCGACTACGTCGCGAACGCGATTGCCGCGGTGCTGAAGGCGCGCCGGATGCACGCCGCGGCGTGACGCGTTTCGCGCGACAGCGAAACCGAAACAAGAACCGAAGTCGAAGCCGGAACCGACTGAAACCGGCGGCGTGAACCGCGGCGCGCAAGCGCCGCGACGCTCCCGGCCCCGCCCTGACAATCAGATATCCGAAAGAGCTTCCCCATGCCCGACCTGATCCCCGTCGATCTGCCCGAGCCCGCACAGCCGTTCTCATGGGCCACGCATGCACACGGCCTGATGTTCACCGCGCACGGTCCCGTCGATGCGGCGGGCGCGATCGTCGGCGGCGACATCGCGCAGCAGGCGCGTCTCGCGCTGTCGAACCTCGCATCGGCCGTGCGCGCCGCCAAGGCTCGGATGCAGGACGTCGTTCAGGTGCTGCTGTACGTCGCCGACGCACGCGACATCCCCGTCATCGACACCGTCTACCGCGAATGCTTCGACGCGCCGTATCCGAACCGCGCCTGCGTCGCCGTGCAGGGCTTCGCGCATCCGGACATGCGCATCGAGCTCGTCGCGTACGTCGCGCTCGGGCAGCCGGCGAGCCGCGCCGCAGGCTAGGGCCGGTTCACGCCAATAACGGACCCGAGTCCGTCACTCGATCGACGCACCGCCGCCGGCCGACGACGCCGGCGGCGGCGGCGCACGCGGAGCGTGTCGCAACACGGACGGCGGCGGCCCGCTCGCCTCGCCGCGGCAAGGTTCCGCGCGGCGAGGGCTTTCCGCCGTCCGGCACAATGCCACATCGACAAGGAAACGAAGATGAACAGGTTTGGAGCATCGACATGGCCGATCGCGATCGGCATCGCGCTGTCGGGCCCTGCGTTCGCGCAGAGCTCGGTCACGCTGTACGGGATCGCCGACCAGAGCATCCGCTACACGACGCACGCCAGCGCCGCGAACGACGGCGCCGTGCAGATGGCGAACGGCGCGATCACGAACAGCCGCTGGGGCCTGAAGGGCGCCGAGGATCTCGGCAACGGCCTGAAGGCGATCTTCCGTCTCGAAAACGGCTTCGAGCCGCAGTCGGGACAAGCGGACGGCGGGCGCCTGTTCGGCCGCTACGCGTACGTCGGCTTGTCGGGCGGCTTCGGCACGGTCGAGCTCGGCCGCCAGACGACCGAGGGCTTCAATCTGTTCGGCGATCTCGATCCGCTGACGATCGGCAACTACACGGCGAACATGTGGCCGTACTTTCTCACGCAGGGCTACGCGAGCAACGTCGTCAGCTATGCGAACACGGTCGGCGGCCTCGCGGTCGGCGCAAGCTACGGCTTCGGCGGCGTCGCGGGCGGCATGAGCCGCAACGCCTATTGGGGCGTGCGCTCCGCCTACACGCACGGCGCGCTGACGGTCGGCGCGGTGTATCAGCAGACCCGCGACGCCGACGGCCGCGCACAGCAGATGTGGGGCGCGGCGGGCCGCTACGTCGCCGGGCCCGCGACGCTGTTCGTCGGCTATCTCGGCGGCAAGGATGCGACCGGCACGATCGATCGCGACTACCTGAACGATCCGGGCCGCGCTCTCGCCTACGGCTCGTTCGCCGATCACCCGCGCTACGACGCGATCGGCTACGCGGGCGTCGCGTACCGGATCGATCCGGCGATCACGCTCACGGGCGCGTTCTATTACGATGCGATCCGCAACGTGAACGGCGTCGACGGCAACGGCGGCAAGCGCTACGCGGGCGTGCTCGAAGCGGAATACGCACTGTCGAAGGCGACGCAGCTCTACGCGACCGTCGACTACAACAAGGTGTCGGGCGGCGCCGTCACGGAGATGCCGGGCCGCGGCAACCAGACGGGCGTCGCGGTCGGGCTGCGGCACATGTTCTGACGAACGGTTCCGATCGTTCACGCAGGTCCGGCGGGCGCGCGACGCGCCCGCGATCCATAACGAGAATCGGAGGAGCATTCAATGAGTTCGGAAGAACAATTTCACGCGATCGCGGCCCGCGAAGGCGGGCTGCGGCGCACGCTGAGCGCGCGACAGATGTCGATGATCGCGATCGGCGGCGCGATCGGCACGGGCCTCTTTCTCGGCAGCGGCTTCGCGATCAGTTTCGCGGGGCCGAGCGTGTTGATCAGCTATGCGATCGGCGCGCTGATTTCGCTGCTGCTGATGGGCTGTCTTGCGGAGATGACGGTCGCGCACCCGACGTCAGGCTCGTTCGGCGCGCACGCCGAGCATTACCTGAGCCCGTGGGCGGGCTTTCTCGTGCGCTACGCGTATTGGGCGTGCATCGTGCTCGCGGTCGGCGCCGAAGTCACCGCGATCGCGCTGTACATGAAGTACTGGCTTCCCGCAGTGCCGGGCTGGATCTGGATCGCCGGCTTCTCGGCCGTGCTCGTGCTCGTCAATGCGCGGAGCGTCGACGTGTTCGGCTCGGTCGAATACGGGTTCTCGGTCGTGAAGATCGCGGCGATCATCGTGTTCATCGCGATCGGCGGCTATGTCGTGTTCGTCGATCCGTCGCTTGTCGCGGGCGCGGGCGCGGGCTCAAATGCGACCGCGAGCGGCGGCGCGGGCGCGCCGGGCCTTCATCACTACTTCGAGCACGGCGGCTTTTTCCCGAAAGGCATGTGGGGAATGTGGGTCGCGGTGATCGTGTCGATCTTCAGCTATCTGAGCATCGAGATGATCGCGGTCGCCGCTGGCGAGGCGCAGGACCCGGAGCGCGCGGTCACGCGCGCGTTCCGCTCGACGGTGATCCGCCTCGTGCTGTTCTATCTCGTCACGCTCGCGCTGATGCTCGCGATCGTCCCGTGGACCGCGGCCGGCCGCGACGAGAGCCCGTTCGTCAAGGTGATGATCGCGATTCATCTGCCGGGCGCGGCGGGCGTCATCAATTTCGTCGTGCTGATCGCTGCGCTGTCCGCGATGAACAGCCAGCTCTACATCACGACGCGAATGATGTTCAGCCTCGCGTGCGCGGGCCACGCGCCGCGCGGCCTCGGCAGGCTGAACGGGCGCGGCGTGCCGCTCAACGCGCTGCTGCTGTCGACGGTCGGCATCGCGATCGCGACGCTCGTGAGCATCGTCTATCCGGACGCGTCGTTCACGATCATGATGGCGATCTCGATGTTCGGCGCGATGTTCACGTGGATGATGATCTTCGTCACGCACTACTTCTTCCGCCGCAAGCGCGCGGCGCTCGGGATGCCGCAGCCCGGCTTCCGGATGCCGGGTTTCCCGTTCGCGACGCTCGCCGGCGCGGCGCTGATGCTCGCGATCATGGCGACGACTTACTTCACGCCCGAGTTCCACATGACGCTCGTGTTCGGCGTGCCGTTCCTCGTCGCGCTGAGTGTGCTGTACTTCGTGCGATATCGCCGCCGGCCGGCGGCGCTCGCGCAAGCGGAAACGCCATCGCGGTGAGCGCGCCGCCGTCGTGCGCGCACGCGCGCCGCGTGCGCGACGGCGCGCGTCACGGCGCCCGGCCGGGTCTGCTCAGGCCGGGTCGAGGCTCGTCTCGTTGACGGCCGCGCGCAGCGCGACCATCGCCGTGCGCGCGCCGTTCGCATCGCGGCCGTCGATCGCCGCGACGAGCCTCGCCGCCGCGTCGCGGATCGCGTCGTTGCGCTCGTACAGCGTCGCCGCGTCCAGGTCGATCGCCATCACGCCCGCGCGCGCGACCTCGGCCATCTGCCGGATGAACTGATTGCGGCTCGCCTCGACGATCGACGCATGCAGCAGTTCGAGCGAGCGGCGCAGCGCGTCGGGCTCGACCGCCTCGCGCAGCGCCGCATGCGCGGCGCGGATCGCGCGCCGCTGCACGTCGTCCGAATGCACCGCCACCTGCGCGGCCGCCTCCGGTTCGATCAGGTCGCACATCGCGGTGACGTCGAGCAGGAAGTCCGTGTCCGATGCGATCCGCATCCGCCACTGCATCACGTGATCGTCGAAGAGCCGCCATTCGCAGCGCGGCGTGAGACGCGTGCCGGCTTTCGTCCGGGCGTGCAACATCCGCCGCGCGGTCAGCATGCGCGTGACTTCGCGCATCACCGAGCGCGGCACGCCGAGCTGGCGCGCGAGCACGTCCTGCGGCGGCAGCAGGCCGGACGTGAATTCGCCGTCGACGATACGCGTGACGAGTTCGTCGAGCACCCGCTGCACGCGAGGGGACGCCTTCAGCGAGCGGCGCTCGGCGGCGTCGCTCAACGGTCTCGCCGGCGCACGCGCCGGGCTAGGGAGATGGTTGGTATCTAAGGAGTTCATCGGACTCATCCATGTGCGGAACGGCGTTTTTTCGCTGAAAACGGAAGGCGCGACGACGGCATGCGAAGGCGAAGCCGGCTGCGGCAATCGCTGCCTCGGGAATAAAAAACGCGATCGGAGCGTGTTCCGATCGCAAGGCCACTGCCGCGGACAACTGGGCCACCGGGCGGCAGATGGGGCACGACAGGCGCGGTGCGCGTCGTGACAATCGATTCGATGCGACCGGGCGGACGCGGGACGCGGAAGAACAGGGAACGGCCGAACGACGCGCGCGCCGAGCCGGCGCGGCGGCGTCGATGCAGGACCACGGACTGACTGGTGCAGGCGACGAGCGGCGCACGGACGTCATGCGCAGTGGCTCTACGGCCGCATGCTCGCAGCCGGTGCGCCGCGCAAGCGCGCACGCCGCATCCGGACGCGAACCGCGCCCGGGTGCATGCTTCAGGGAACGCAACGCGCAACTTCGTCGCAGCGGCGCGCGCGACGAGGCATGGACGTTGCCGTACAATGCCGACAGCCATGGTGAGGTCTTCGCTGAAATTCTTCCGTGGTCAGGCCGCGCCGGGTGTTGGCGCACCTCGCGCGGCTGCTCGCATCAGTGCATTCGTCGTCCTAAATCCACCTCTCTCCCGTGATCCCGTCCGCGTGCGGCGCGCGCCGCACGCCGCAGCCGAAAAACGGTGCGCCGCAAGGGCTCACGCGCATCCCGTCGGCCAGCGACGTCCAGCGTAAATCGGCCGGGTCGGCGGCCATCCAGCCGCCGGCTTTCGCGATCAACACCGAATCTGCGATCGCATCGAAATCCGCCCGAAAATGGACGGAGCTCTTGTTGACCAGAATCTTCATCGTTTCGGGCGCGACGCCCGCGATCCGATAGAAGCTCCGGTCGGTCATCTGCACGCGCGCCGACGTGACGACGACGCGCACGTTGTCGATCCGCACGCACGCGGTCGGACCAAGCTCGAACGTCGCGCCCCTCAGCATCGGACCGTGGCAACGGCAGCGGCCGTTCGACAGCGATTCGACGCGAAACGCCCCGGTGAACGGCAGCCCGCTCTCCACGCCGAGCGTGAGCTCGACCGACGCGCCGAGCCCCGCCGCATGCGCGGCGCACGCGGCCGCCGGATCGAAGAACAGCCCGATCGCCGCATCCGGCGCGCGATGCCTGACGAGCGCGCGCAGCAGCCCCGTCGTGTTCGAGCCGCCGCCCGCGCCCGGGTTGTCCTGCGTGTCGGCGATCACGACCGGCTTGTCCGCGCAGCGCGCGATCCGGATCGCCTCCCTCACCGCGTCGTCCGCCGACATGAAGCGCACCGACCACTCCGCCTCGCTCGACATGACATGCTCGTACAGCGCGTCGACCGCGCGCGTCAGCTGGACGGGATCCGTGCCGTAGCCCCAGATCGCCGGCCCGCATTCGGGGAAGTCCGCTGCCGGAAAACCCGGCGCGAACGACAGCGACCGCACGCTGCCCGTCTCGAGCCGGTCGAGCAGCCGGAACAGACTCTTCGACGGCTCGAGCGACGTGCACATCGCGTTGACCGGAATCAGGAACGGCACGCGCCGCGCGATCCGGACATGGCGATTGCGCTTGCCGAGCAGCGCATCGAGCAATGCGGCCGCGCGGCGTCCGGTGTCCGCCATGTCGACGTGCGGATACGTGCGATACGTGACGAGCCCGTCCGCGCTGTCGAGCATCCGCTGCGTGACGTTCGCGTGCAGGTCGAGCGACGCGACGATCGGCACGCGCGCGCCCACCGCCCCGCGCAGCCGGCGCAGCAGCTCGCCTTCGCCGTCGTCGTAGCGCTCGGTCGCCATCGCGCCGTGCAGATCGACGTAGATGCCGTCGGCGCCGCATCGCTTCGCCGCATCGACGATCTCGCCCGCGATCCGCTCGAACGCGACCGATTCGACGCGGCCCGACGGCATCGCGTCGGCCCAGATCGCGGGCAGCGCGACGTGGCCGGCGTCGTCGAGCGCCGCGAGGCAGCCGGCGATCGGCAGGTTCATGCCCTTCAGCTTGCGGATCTCGGCGCCGCGCGACATCGGATAGCGCCCGCCGTCCGCCGCGAAGCTCGCGTAGCTCGCCTTGCTCGGAGCGAACGTGTTCGTCTCGTGCCGGAATCCGGCGACCAGGATCTTCATGATGCGGCGGCGCTCCATTTCTTCGCGTCGACGCGATTCGCGAGCAGCACGATCGCGCCCGCGACGAACAGCGCAACCATCACCATCAGCCCGGCCTGCAGGCTGCCCGTTTCGTTCTTGATCCAGCCGATGATCGTCGGGCTCACGAAGCCGCCGAACAGGCCGATCGAATTGATGAGCGCGATGCCGCCCGCAGCGACATCGCCCTTCAGATAGTCGGCGGGAATCGCCCAGAACACCGCGTATGCCGAATACATCAGCGCGGTCGCCGCGACGAGCGCGACCATCGCGACGACGAAGCGGTCGCCCGCGACCACCGTCGTCGTCAGCGCCGCCGCGCTCAAGAGCAGTGCGATCGCGCTGTGCAGACGCCGCTCGCTGCGCTTGTCGGACCGGCGACCGATCACCTGCATCGCGACGATCGCCGCGAGATACGGCAGCGCGGTGAGCGCGCCGATGTGCAGCAGGTTCTTCACGCCGGCGCCGCGCAGCAGCGTCGGCAGCCAGAAGCTGACCGCGTACAGGCCGCAGATGATCGCGAAGTAGGAGAACGCCATCGCATAGATTCGTGGATCTTTCAGCACCTCGCGAAACGCGGTGTGCCGGCTCGCCGCGCGCGGCGCCGAACCGAGTTCGCCGAGCAGGATCGCCTTCTCGTCGGCGCTCAGCCACTTCGCATCGGCGGGCCGCTCGCACAGCGTGAAGAACAGCACGATGCCGAGCAGCACCGCGGGCAATCCTTCGAGCAGGAACAGCCACTGCCAGCCGGTCAGCCCATACGCGCCCGAGAGCTGCGTCATGATGAACGTCGACACCGGTCCGCCGATCACCGCGCCGACGGGCCCCGCGCACAGCAGCATCGCCATCGCGCGTCCCATTCGCGCCTCCGGATACCAGCGGGTCAGACAGAACAGCATGCCGGGACTGAAGCCCGCCTCGAACACGCCGAGCAGAAAACGCAATACGTAGAACGTCGTAACGTCGGTCGCGAGCATCATCGCGACCGACGTCAGCCCCCACAGCACCATGATGCGGCTCAGCGTGAGCCGCGCGCCGATACGGGTCAGCCACAGGTTGCTCGGCACCTCGAACGCCATGTAGCCGAGAAAGAAAATTCCCGCGCCGAAGCCGTACACGGCCTCGTTCCATCCGAGGTCCGATTGCATCGCGAGCTTCGCGAAACTGATGTTGATGCGATCGATATAGGCCGTGATGTAACAGACTGCGAGAAACCCGAGGATGCGGATGTCGACCTTTCGATAGATTCGCGAGCGCGCGTTTCCGGAAGCGTTCTGTTCTCTCATAGGGCCCGTATTGGAATCTGAATGCGCATACTCCTGCGCTCATTTGTCTTGGCTCATTATCTCCATACTGTATGATCCCAGTGACAGCAACTTTGGTGTACAGCCGTTGCTTTGCAAGGCAACACGCGTATGGATCAATCGTTTCAGGTCAATCTCAATCGTCTGCGTTACTTCCACGCGACTCTCGAACACGGATCGATCCGCGCGGCGGCTGAACGGCTGAACACCGCGCCATCCGTCGTCAGCCGGCAGTTGCAGCTGCTCGAGAGCGAGATCGGCGCGCCGCTGTTCGAGCGCCGGCAGCACGGCATGATCGCGACCGAAGCCGCCGCCCTCCTCGTCGAATACACGCACGCGTGCCGGATCGGATTAGAGCAATTCCACGAATCGCTGCACGGCGAACTGCGCGGGCGCGTCGAAATCGCGCTGACGGTCGGTTATGTCGAGGATCTGATGGATTCCGTCGTCACGGAATTTCTGCATCGCCACCCGCACGTAGCCGTCGAACTGAACGTGCGCACCGCGGACGGCGTCGTAGATGACGTATTACGCAAACGTGCGCATATCGGCCTCACGTACAATCCGTCACTGCCGCCCGAGATTCGCGAATGCCTGAGCGTCGCGCATCCGACGTTTCTCGCGGTCGCGCCCGCTCATCCGCTCGCGATGCGCGGCGAGCCGCTCGAGCTGCGCGAGGCGGTCGGCTATCCACTCGCGCTGATGCCCGCGCCGTACTACGGCGTCGGACAGATCGTGCACACCGTCGCGCATGCGGAGAACATTCCGCTCGCGCCTCGGCTCGTCACGAACTCGGTGCCCGCGATGCGGCGTTTCGTGCGCTCGGGCAACGGCGTCGCGTTCCTCACGCGTCTGCTGATCGAGGAAGATCTCGAACGCGGCGGGATCGTCGCGCTGCGGATGCGCAATCCGCTGTTCAACTCGCCTTGCGGCAAGGTGCTCGTTCATAACGAACGCGCGCTGCCGCGCGCGGCGAATGAAATCCTCACGCGGATCGTGCGGGATTTGCCATCGTTCAAGGTTTGATGCGCGATATGCGGGCCGTCGGCCGTCGCCGGCGATGTATGCCGCTTCCGGTTCATATGCGCGTGCGGACGACAACGCGCGACGCGGGCAACGCGCATGATGCACGCCGAGCTCCGCACCCGAAGACCGTTCGCTCAATCCATTCTCCGAACCCATTCATGAATCGAATCTGCCGCGCGAGCGGACGGGGAAGCGTTCCGCCCACGCCGTGCTGATGGTCGGGTCTGTCGATCGATGACGCATCGCTTCCCTTGGCGTCGGCGCATTCATTCGGCAAACGTCGGGCAACGACATTCGCCGACGGCCGATGCTCGACGACGACGTCGATACCGAAGATATCCGGCATCCGTCCGCACGCGCAGCCGCCGTCAATCCGCTACGCATTCATGCACGCAATGTGTGCACATTAGCCGCACCACTTTCGGCATTCAAAGCGTATTCGCCCAATCGTTTCCCGAAACGAAACGATTCTCGGCATATGTCGCGCATTCCGATGTCGCGCCGTTTCGCAAACGCCGGCAGTCCGGCCGAGCGTATCCCTTGTTTTGACCATCGCCGCGCGCCCGGGCCGGACTTTGCTCGCCTGTCCACGCGCGCAGGAATATATATGCGACGATGGACGCCGCCGTCCGTCGCAACGCACACGCCATGTACGCGTCGGAACGTCCGTTGCTTGCATTCTCGATTCACGGCCGCCCGCCGGGGTCGGTCGAACGCCACCGCGGCGAGCACGCGGCGCGCAAGCCGAGTCTCGCGCGTCCTCGCCGCCCGTCAGGAGCACGCGATGCGGATACTCGAAGCAATCGCCCTGCTGTTCTCGCGCGCCGCCGGCCGACGGCCGCTTCCCGATGTGCCCGCCGGCATGCGCACCGCGTACCGCGCCTGCCCGCCGCGCCGCCCGCACGCCGACAGCCATCCGCGCGCCGCGCACCGCCTTGCGCCGCAGGCATCGCGCACGCGCCAGCTGGTCGAGATCCGGCGGCCCGAGCGGTTCGGCGCCGGCGACGTCGAACCCGGTTCGTCGGACGCGCCCGAAGCGGGCGGCATCAAGCTGTGAGCGCGAGATGGCGGCCCGCAAAACCACTTCGCCGAAGCCCCTCTCGCCCAAGACTGCGTCCCGTCCGCCAGCGTCCGGCCGCAAGCGCGCCCGCATCGCGCAGCAGAAATCCGGCCGCTACTGGTCAAACGACGTGACGCAGCACAGTAACGCGCTCGACCTCGAACCGGATGTCTTCAAGTCCGACGACCCCGAAGCGATCGCGCAATCGCTGAAGCGCTCCGCGCTCAGCAGCACGCGACGCAAAGGCACGCCGTTCCAGTCGGCGATGTCGATGCTCAATTTCTATATGAACCGCGCGGGCCGCAATCTGCCCGAAGCGCGCCGCGAAACGCTCGAACGCGCGAAGAAGCGGCTGCGCGAGGCGTTCGGCCGCAAGCCCTGACGCACAGCGCTCGTCGCAGGCCGTCGGCATCGCGATGCGCCGCCGTCCGATCGCATGCATGCCCGACGCGGTCGTCACCGTCGCGCGACGCCCAGCACGAGCGTAACGAGAAAGATCGCGACGAATACGTAGTCGAACCTGAACAATCCTGGACGGCTTATACGGAAAGGCGGTGAGGCCGAAACGGTGTTGTTGGATTTGCAGGAAG
>NZ_LOWC01000068.1:0-13049 GCF_001522845.1 Burkholderia sp. BDU5
GCTCAGCTTCCGAGCCGCTGCGCCGTCGGCGGCGTAGCTTCATCTGCGCGACAAAACGAATTGTTCAGGGCCGACTATGTACGTGCGAACGCTTTCCAACCGTGCATTGCTCTCATGAACGTGCGATGCATGTGTTCGGGTGCGACTGCCCGCCAATTTCCGGGTGCGAATTCAAATGCGCGATTGATGCATCTCGCATTAATTCGGGATCGCATTATTCATTGTTTTATTTTTCATGCGCGATGAATATTTGCATGATCATGTTTATATTGTCTGTTTTCTGATCGATTGATGTCGAATGCTATCGATATATATGATGAATAAGATAATATTATTGGTCTTGCTGGTGTGGAGATAATAGTCTCCATCGAGCGCCGAAATCGGGTGCGCCGCGAGATGCGTGGCCGCCAAAAATATGAGGCGAAATGGTGAAATCGTCTGGTCGGTGTATTGATTGAATGATGCTCGTGCGGCGTTGGCCGATGAAAAATTGGAATGCGGTGTTGTCGGGTATTTATTCAGAAACGAAATTGTTCAGGTGCCGATATTCACCATTCGACATGGGTGATCATGTCGAGATGACATGAGTTCGGATGCAGTCGGGGAAGTAGCGGGAAAATAGATTAATCGAACGATGTGACGTTGTCGCGCATATGAGTAGTCTCCCGTGAAAAAGGGGATTCATGATGTCTCATCGAATCGTTTCTGTTTGTCGCGGTCGCGGTCGATGCGAATGCGCCGGGTGGTTCGCTTTGCAATCGATCTCGCGACGATGACGGAATCGTAATTTTTCTATTGCCGATACAGGTTGCGCCGATCGTGAATGCGGCGTTGCCATGAGTCGCGGCATTCGGAATCCATCGCAATGCACCGCACGTCCATGGAGTCGGGTGGGCCGTTTTGTCTCGTCCGCAAACTTCGAGCGCTACGCGTGTGAGCCGGAATGCGAGTGTGCTTTCGACGTCGGCAACGGCGGCGCCGTGCCGCAGCCGGACGCACGCGATCCGTGGAGGTCGAATCCGGCCGCCGATCGACCGGCGACGAATATTCAAGTGTCTAGGTGTTGGTGGAGTTGATTGAGTGGTGCAAGTGTGCATGTAGTCAGCATTTCAATCGCAATGTCATCTTTTAATTAAGGATATTGAAATGAAAAAGATTATCGCTGTTATCGCTTCAACCTTGCTTCTGGCTTCGTCCTATGCGCACGCGGATACGTTGTGCACGTCGGGCACGATTAACAAGCTCTTCATCGACAAGAACGGGGTCATGGAGGTCACCGTCGGCAACCTGTCTTACTTGAACGGAAACAAGGATGCGTATCCGCTCATCAATTCGGCATTCCTGATGGGTAAGCAGTTCTACATTTACGCGAGCACTTGCCAGCCGGGCACGTCGATGGGAGGTTTTGCCGTTCGGTAACGCAGGCCGATGAAGCAGATCGCTCGAGCGCGATGCAGTTCGCGTCGCGATGTCGCATGCCGGCCGGTGGGCACTGGCCGGTCGGTCACTTTGTGGCGATGCGGCGCGCTCGTGAGCGTTCCCGGCGAGGCAGAGTAGATGGAGAGCGTCGGCGGCGCAAGCCGGCTAACTCGCGAATGCCTGGAAATGAAATGGCCCGCGGCGCTCGAAGCGCCGCGGGCCGCCGGATCTCGTCACCGCCGCGACCTGCGTTACGCGGCGGCGACCACGCCGCTCATTCCTTCGCCGGCCGCGTGTGCGTGTAGCGGTTCAGGATCGGGATCATCTGCGCGTAGATCTTCGGGTTCGCGGCGACGATCTCGCGCTGATGCAGGAAGTCGGAATCGCCCGTGTAATTGCCGACGAGGCCACCCGCCTCGGTGATGAGCAGGCTGCCCGCTGCCACGTCCCACACGTTGATGCCTTGCTCGAAGAAGCCGTCGAGACGGCCCGCCGCGACGTTGGCGAGGTCGAGTGCGGCCGCGCCCGGGCGGCGCAGCCCGGTGCATGCTTGCGTCATGTCGGCGAAGAGGCGCGCGTATGCGTCGAGGCCGTCCTTCTCGCGGAACGGAAAGCCCGTGCCGACCAGCGCGTCGGCGAGGCGGTCGCGCCGTCCCACGCGGATGCGGCGGTCGTTCAGGTACGCGCCGCGGCCACGCGTCGCGGTGAAAAGGTCGTTGTGGTTCGGATCGTAGACCACCGCTTGCGTGACGACGCCCTTGTGCGCGAGCGCAATCGACACGCAGTAATACGGAAAGCCGTGGATGAAGTTCGTCGTGCCGTCGAGCGGATCGATGATCCACTGGAATTCGGATTCGTTGCCCGACTCGCCGGATTCCTCGGCGAGGATTGCGTGGTCCGAGTAGGCGGTTTTCAGCGTTTCGATGATCGCATCTTCCGCTGCCTTGTCGACTTCCGTCACGAAATCGTTCTGCTGCTTCTTGCGGATCTCGATCAGATCGAGATCGAGCGATGCGCGATTGATGATCTGTCCGGCGCGGCGAGCGGCCTTGACAGCGATGTTGAGCATGGGATGCATGGGCCTGAATCCTGAAGCTGGCGACGCTAGGCCGCCACGAATGGTGATCGAACCAGCGAAACGACACCGGGCGCGTATGAGGCGGCCGGCGGGCGTTTCGCCGACGGAAGACGAATTGGCAAAGAGCGGGGTGCGGGCCGAACAGGCAGCGTGGGCGCCGCATCGAGAGTGCAATTTTACCCGACTCGCGGCGCTTTTTTGCGAAACGGTAGCGTGTACTGTTCGATTGGCCATTCGGACGAGTGGGTTTGTCCGCGAGTTGGCGATACCATACCGGCATCCCGATTAGTCGAATGAACGTCTTGGAATCTCAGCAGAAACCGTTCGCGCCGTCCGCCGGCGCGGCCCCGTCCCGTCCGGCGCGGACCACGCGCGGCGGGTTTACGTCGACGCGCTTCGTGCTCGTCGAGCCGAGTCACCCCGGCAACGTCGGCGCAGCGGCGCGCGCGCTGAAAACGATGGGCTTTTCACGTCTCGTGCTCGTCGCGCCGCGCGTGCCCCACGTGCAGAGCGATCCGGAAGCGCTCGCGATGGCGAGCGGCGCCGACGACGTGCTCGCGTCCGCACACGTGGTACCGACGCTCGCCGATGCGCTGAACGGTGTGCAGTGGTCGATCGCGCTCACCGCGCGTTCGCGCGAGTATGGGCCGCCGCGGCTCGCGCCGCGTGCGGCCGCCGCGAGTGCCTGCCGCCAGTTGCAAACGGGCGACATCGCGCTCGTGTTCGGCAACGAGCGCACGGGCCTGCCGAACGAGCATGTCGAGCGTTGCAGCGCGATTGCGCACATCCCGGCGAACCCCGCATACAGCTCGCTCAATCTCGCGCAGGCGGTGCAGGTGCTCGCGTACGAGTTGCGCGTCGCGCTGCTCGAAGACGAGGAGTCCGTCGTGCCGCGGGACGCCGCGCTCGGCACGCTCGCGCAAAGTGACGAGATCGAGCGGATGTTCGTTCATCTAGAGAATGCGCTGATCGCGCTCGACTTTCTCGATCCCCGCAATCCGAAGAAGCTGATGCCGCGGCTGCGGCGGCTATTCGCGCGAACGGGGCTCGAGCGCGAGGAGGTGAACATCTTGCGCGGGATCGCGAAGCACATCCTGCTGAATGCGGGCGGTGCGGAGGCACGCGCGGGCGACGACAAGGACGACGCAGGCGCCGGGCGAGACGAGTGACGGAGCGCGCCGGCTCGCCCGCCGGCGCTATACCTGCGGTCGCAGCAGGGAGAACGCGGCAGCCGCTGCGCGCTCGCGACGGCCGTTCTACAATCGATCGCACGTCATAAGAAAAGCTGTCGAAACGATAATGGCTCCGCCCGGCGGCCGCGCACCGGGCTTTCTTCTTCCATCGTCACCACCATGTTCACGAGACTTCGCGAAGACGTCGCCACGATCCGCGAGCGCGATCCCGCCGCCCGCAGCGCCTGGGAAGTGCTCACGTGTTATCCGGGGCTGCACGCGCTCGTGTTCCATCGGATCTCGCACGCATGCTGGCGCTCGGACTGGCGCTGGCTCGGCCGGTTCGTGTCGCAGGTCGGCCGCTTCCTGACCGGCATCGAGATCCATCCGGGCGCGACGCTCGGCCGGCGCGTGTTCATCGATCACGGGATGGGCGTCGTGATCGGCGAGACGGCTGTCGTCGGCGACGACTGCACGATCTACCAGGGCGTGACGCTCGGCGGCACGTCGCTCACGCGCGGTGCGAAGCGTCACCCGACGCTCGAGCGCGGCGTGATCGTCGGCGCCGGCGCGAAGGTGCTGGGCGGCTTCACGATCGGTGCGGGGGCGAAGATCGGCTCGAATGCGGTCGTCGTGAAGCCGGTGCCGGCAGGCGGCACGGCAGTCGGCAATCCGGCGCGGGTCGTGATGCCGGCCGACGCGAAGCGCATACCTGAGCGCATCGCGTTCTGCGCTTACGGGATCACGCCGAACGCCGACGATCCGATGTCGCTTGCGATTCACGGCCTCATTGATCATGCGGCGAAGGAAGCGCAGCGGGTCGACGAGATCGTAGCGGCGCTCGAGCGGCTGGGTGCGCATCTGGACGCGCTGCAGGGGGCGGACGGTGCGCGGCTCGATTTGCGTCGCCTGTCCGCGGCGTTCGAGGGCAAGGCGCTCGACGGGAAGGCGATCGAGCGCTGAGTCGTGCGCGGCGCCGAGCGCGCCGTGATCGACGTACGGCGCACGCGATCTCGCCGCACGCGTTCCGTAACGCGCCGTAATTCTCGGGCGGGGGCGAAGAGGCATCGGCATCGCGTTCGTCGCGCACGTGTCCTGGAGGACCTTGGGAGCTTGCCTGCGGCATCGTTCGTCGCGTTGCCAACGCGGAGCGCGAGCGCGCTGCGTGGCTCGGCGCTGCGTGACGGCAATTGCGCGGATGTCGACAGCCGAGGCGCTATCGCTCCAACTCCATCCGATTTGACCGCGCGATGCTCAATCGAGCGGCAGCGCGCGAATCCCTTGTGCATCGACGCACAGATACCCGCCGCGGCGCGGTCCGTGGTCGAGTTCCCAGTCCGGCAGCACCCAGCGCACGCCGCCCGCTTCGACGTGCCTCGCCGGCTTGTGCGTGTGGCCGTGGATGATCGTGCGCGTGCCGCTGCGCCGAAAGAGGGCGGCGATGCCCTTGCGCGTCACGTCGTAGCGCGGCGATGCGGGACGCATACGGCCGGCTTCGCTCGACGCGCGCATCCGCTCGGCGAGCGCGCGGCGCCACGCGAACGGCCACGCGAGAAAGAGCCGCTGCGCGACGCCGTTGCGCGCGAAGCGGCGAAACCATTGATAGCCGCGGTCGGCCGTGCACTGCGCGTCGCCGTGCGCGAGCGCGATGCGGTTGCCGAACGCGACGACGACGGACGGATCCGGAATCAGAAGCGCGCCCGCCGCCTTCATGAAGCGCTTGCCGAGCAGGAAGTCGCGATTGCCGCGCATCACGTAGAGCGCGATGCCGCGCTCGGAGAACGTGTGCAGCAGCGCGGCCATACGGGCCGCGAACGGATCGTGATCGAGGATGTCGTCGCCGATCCAGTATTCGAACAGGTCGCCGAGGATGAAAACCGAATCCGCGCTGTCTGCCGTCACGCGCACGAAGTGCTCGAACGCGGCGACCGTGCGCGGAATCGCATCGCTCAGGTGCAGATCGGAGACGAACAGGAACGGGCGTGCCGCATGCGCGAGCCCGCGCTCGCCCGGCACACCCGCAAAGACGCTTCGCGGCGGCGTTTCCTGCAGCATCTCGGCGCCTCGTCGCTCTACACTACTCAGACCACGACGGCCTTCTCGATCACGACGTCGTCGTTCGGCACGTCCTGATGGAAGCCCTTGCTGCCCGTCTTGACGGCCTTGATCTTGTCGACGACGTCCTGGCCTTCGACGACCTTGCCGAACACCGCGTAGCCCCAGCCCTGCGGCGTCGGCGACGAGTGGTTCAGGAAGTCGTTGTCGTTCACGTTGATGAAGAACTGCGCGGTCGCCGAGTGCGGATCGTTCGTGCGCGCCATCGCGATCGTGTACGTGTCGTTCTTCAGGCCGTTGTTCGCTTCGTTCGCGATCGGCGCGTCGGTCGGCTTTTGCTTCAGGCCCGGCTCGAAGCCGCCGCCTTGGATCATGAAGCCGTTGATCACGCGGTGGAAGACCGTGCCGTCGTAGTGGCCCTTCTTCACGTAGTTGAGGAAGTTCTCGACCGTCTTCGGCGCCTTCGCGTCGTCGAGTTCGAGCTTGATGACGCCGTGGTTCGTATGCAGTTCGACCATGATGATTCCTTTGATGGGGAGGGTTCAAACGGCGCGCGGCCGCTCTGGACGACGCGGCCGCGCGGGAGGTTCGGGTTGGCTTATTTCGAGACGATCGTCGCCGATTCGATCACGATCGGCTTTTCCGGCACGTCGCGCATCGGGCCGCGCACGGTCGTCGACGTGGCTTCGATCTTCTTCACGACGTCCATGCCCGACACGACCTTGCCGAACACCGCGTAGCCGTTGCCGTCCGGATTCGGATAGTCGAGGCCCGCGTTGTCGACGGTGTTGATGAAGAACTGCGCGGTCGCCGAGTTCGGATCGCTCGTGCGCGCCATGGCGATCGTGCCCGTCGCGTTCTTCAGGCCGTTCTTGCTCTCGAGCGGGATCGGCGCGCGGGTCGGCTTCTCGTCGAAGTTCGTCTTGTAGCCGCCGCCCTGGATCATGAAGCCCTTGATCACGCGATGGAAGATCGTGCCGTTGTACTGGCCCGCCTTCACGTAATCGAGGAAGTTGGCGACGGTCTTCGGCGCCTTCTCCGGGTACAGCTCGACGCGGATGTCGCCCTGCGTGGTCTTTAGCTGCACGACGGGGTGCGTCGCGGCCGATTGCGCGAACGCGGGAGCGGTCGCGAGGAGGGCGGCGCTGCCGAGCGCCAGCAACAGACGTTTCATAACGGTCCTCTGGGTGGGTGAAGGAAAGACGCGGCCGCCGCAGCGCGTTATTGCGACGGCGCGACGTAAGGCGGCATCGCGAGCGTACCGCTTGGGCCGCCGAACTGGAACGTCGGAGAAAGCGGCAGGGTGGTCGTCGTCACGTTCGCTGCCGCCCGCTCCGAATAGTCGCGCGCGGACGATGCCGGCGCGGCCGCCGATTTCGCCTTCGGCGGCGTGATGATCTTCTGCAGGTCCGCGAGGCGCTGCGCGGTCGCGCCGCTCGTGCGGCCGAGCGCGCGCGCGCGCTTGTACGATTCGGCCGCGAGGCGCAGGTACAGGTCGCCCAGATTCTCGTAGGCGAGGCCGTAGTTCGGGTTCGCCTGCGTCGCCGTGACGAGCGCGCTGCGCGCTTCGTCGTAGCGGCCGTGCTTCGCATAGAGCGCCGCCAGGTTGTTGTAGGGTTCCGGCAGTTCCGGATAGGCCTGCGTCAGCTCGACGAACTGCTTGATCGCGTCGTCGTCGCGGTTCAGGCGCGCGAGCACGGTGCCGCGCTTGAACTGCGCCTGCACGTCGCGCGGGTTCGACGCGATGCGCGCGTCGAGCTGGGCGAGCGCCTGCGTCCAGTTCCGGCTCGCGATCGACGCGTCGATTTCCGGCGTGCCGTCCGTGGGGGCGGGCGCTTTCTGCGCAAGGGCCGCCGCGCCTGGAAAGAGCGCGAGCGCGGCGCTCACGGCGGCGGTCGCAACAAGGGTCGCAGCGCTCGGCGCACGGCCGCGGGAAGGTTTCATAGGCTCAAATCGGAATGTTATACTCCGACCCATTCTAACAAATCGTCCGCGCGTTCCGGCGAGCCGCGGATTGTCTTTGCCTCTCGCGGCCGTCACCGCTTCGCTTGCGGATCGATCGCCGCATGTCATCCGAGGAAGCGCACGGCACGCGGCCCAGCCAGAGATCCTGTCGGGTGCCGCATGCACGGCGAGCATCGCCAGGCGGTTTCCTTCGGCTCACTTTCGTCTCTATGGAATCACTGCGCATCTACAACACGCTCGCGCGTGACAAGCAAGTTTTCGTGCCGCGGCAGCCCGGCGAAGTGCGGATGTACGTCTGCGGGATCACCGTCTATGACTATTGCCATATCGGCCACGCGCGGATGGTGGTCGTGTTCGATCTCGTCCAGCGCTGGCTGCGCACGATCGGCTATCGCGTGACATACGTGCGCAACATTACCGACATCGACGACAAGATCATCCGCCGCGCGGTCGAGAACGGCGAGACGATCAAGTCGCTGACGAGCCGCTTCACCGACGCGATGAACGCGGACTTCGACGCGCTCGGCGTCGAGCGTCCGGACATCGAGCCGCGCGCGACCGAGTTCATTCCGCAGATGCTCGGGATGATCGAGAAGCTCGAGGCGAACGGCTACGCGTACCTGGCGGAGGACGGCGACGTCAATTACTCGGTGCGCAAGTTCGCGGGCTACGGCAAGCTGTCCGGCAAGTCGCTCGAGGACTTGCGCGCGGGCGAGCGCGTCGCCGCGAACGACGCGAAGGAAGATCCGCTCGATTTCGTGTTGTGGAAGCGCGCGAAGCCGGAAGAGCCGGCCGGCGCGTCGTGGGATTCGAAGTACGGTCTGGGTCGTCCGGGCTGGCACATCGAATGCTCGGCGATGGGCTGCACGCTGCTCGGCGAGCATTTCGACATCCATGGCGGCGGTCAGGATCTGCAGTTCCCACACCACGAGAACGAGATCGCGCAGAGCGAGGGTGCGACCGGACAAACTTTCGTCAATTATTGGATGCATAACGGCTTCGTGCAGGTCGATAGTGAGAAGATGTCGAAGTCGCTCGGCAACTTCTTCACGATCCGCGAAGTGCTCGAGAAGTTCGATGCCGAAGTCGTGCGCTTCTTCATCGCGCGCACGCACTATCGCTCGCCGCTCAACTACAGCGACGTTCACCTCGACGATGCGCGCGCGTCGCTCACGCGTCTTTACACGGCGCTGAAGGACGCGACGCCCGATTCGGCGCCGCTCGACTGGAACGAGGCGCATGCGCGGCGTTTCGCGGCCGCGATGAACGACGATTTCAACACGCCGATTGCAGTCGCCGTGCTGTTCGAGCTCGCGACCGAGGTGAATCGCACGCGCGATCCGGCGCTCGCGCGCCAGCTCGAGCGGCTCGCGGGCTTGCTCGGCCTGCTCGGCCGGGCGCCGCGCGAGTTCCTGCAGCAGGCGGCGGGCACGGCGCGCGCAGGCGCGCTCGAGCCGGAAGAGATCGACGCGAAGATCGCCGCGCGCGTCGCGGCGAAGCAGGCGAAGAACTTTGCCGAAGCGGACCGGATCCGGGCGGAGCTGCTCGAAGCCGGAATCGCACTTGAAGACAAACCGGGCGGATCGACCGAGTGGCGTCGCGTATGAGCGCGCATGGTCTGTCCCACTGATCGACTCGCCAGGTAGGAGGCTAGATGGCAACGGCCAGAAAAGCGCCGGCTAAGCGTGCGGCGGCGCAGCCGCCGATAGCGGCGAAGCGGGCCGGCGCGCGTGCGCCGGCGGTGCACGAGGCGAGCGCGAAGCGCGCGGCGCCGAACGGCGCGGCCAACGGCGCCGCGCATAAGCCGAGCTTGCGTGCGGCGGCCACGAAGTCGCCGCGCGCGAAGGTCGACGGCGAGCAGGTCGCCGATGCGCTGCCGCGCGAGACCATCGTCGCGTCGGCAGCGGAGGCGGGCGTGCGCAAGGCGCGCGTGTCGGAGGCCGCCGTGCCGGTGCAACTCTCCGACGCCGAGATGGTCGCGCGCCCGCCATACTGGGACAAGGCGTGCGCCGATCTCGTCAAGCGCGACCGGATCCTGAAGAAACTGATTCCGAAGTTCGGCCCGGCGCATCTCGTCAAGCGCGGCGACTCGTTCGTCACGCTCGCGCGCTCGGTCGTCGGCCAGCAGATCTCGGTCGCGGCCGCGCAGTCCGTGTGGGTCAAGATCGAGACCGCCTGCCCGAAGCTCGCGCCGCCGCAGGTCATCAAGCTCGGCCAGGAAAAATTGATCGCGTGCGGTCTGTCGAAGCGCAAGTCGGAATATATTCTCGATCTGGCCCAGCACTTTGTGTCGGGCGCGCTTCACGTCGACAAATGGGCGACGATGGACGACGAGGACGTGATCGCGGAGCTCACGCAGATCCGCGGGATCGGCCGCTGGACCGCCGAGATGTTCCTCATCTTCAACCTGTCGCGGCCGGACGTGCTGCCACTCGACGATCTCGGACTCATCCGCGCGATCAGCGTCAATTACTTCAGCGGGGAGCCCGTCACGCGCAGCGAGGCGCGTGAGGTGGCAGCGAACTGGGAGCCGTGGCGGACGGTCGCCACCTGGTATATGTGGCGCAGTCTCGATCCGCTGACGGCCAATAGCTGATTGAGGCTATTGCTTTTCGCCATTCGATAGTCGCGACCCGGTCTTGCATCAGGCGAGCACGGTTAGAATACGCGCTGCCGCAAGACTCAAGGATTTCAAACACATGAAGACCACATTTCTGGATTTCGAGCAGCCGATTGCCGAACTCGAGGCGAAAATCGAGGAACTGCGTTTCGTGCAGGACGACTCGGCTGTCGACATTTCGGAAGAGATCGAGCGGCTGTCGAAAAAGAGCCAGCAACTCACGAAGGATCTGTACGCGAACCTGACGCCGTGGCAGGTGTCACAGATCGCGCGCCATCCGCAACGGCCGTACACGCTCGATTACGTTGGCGAGCTCTTCACCGATTTCCACGAGTTGCACGGCGATCGCGCGTTCGCGGACGATCAGTCGATCGTCGGCGGCCTCGCCCGCTTCAACGGCCATGCGTGCATGGTAATCGGTCATCAGAAGGGCCGCGACACGAAGGAGCGCGCCGCGCGCAATTTCGGGATGCCGCGTCCCGAAGGCTATCGGAAGGCGGAACGTCTGATGCGCGTCGCGGAAAAGTTCGGGCTGCCGATCTTCACGTTCGTCGACACGCCGGGCGCGTATCCGGGCATCGGCGCGGAAGAGCGCGGCCAGTCCGAGGCGATCGGCCACAATCTGTACGTGATGGCCGAGCTGAAGACGCCGATCATCACGACGGTGATCGGCGAGGGCGGCTCGGGCGGCGCGCTCGCGATCGCGGTCGCCGACACGGTCATGATGCTGCAGTTCTCGACATACTCGGTGATCTCGCCGGAAGGCTGCGCGTCGATCCTATGGAAGAGCGCGGCGAAGGCGCCGGAAGCGGCCGAGGCACTCGGTCTGACCGCGCATCGCTTGAAGGCGCTCGGCCTCGTCGACAAGATCGTCAACGAGCCGCTCGGCGGTGCGCACCGCGATCCGAAGGGGATGGCCGCGCTGCTGCGCCGTGCGCTCGCCGATTCGCTGCGCCAGTTCCAGGGCATGAGCATCGACGCGCTGCGCGAGCGCCGCTTCGAACGTCTGATGGCCTACGGCAAGTTCAAGGAAACGACGCCGGGCGCGTGAGCGCAGGGCGTCGACTGACGAGGCGCGGCGCGCCTTCCCGCTGTGATCCCTCCGCATGAATTTTCCGCCGATCGCGTCGTGTTCGATGCGATCGGCGTCGCGCTGTCCGCGTTGCCGGACGATGCGCGGATCGCGCTCGCGTATAGCGGCGGCCTCGATTCGACCGTGCTGCTGCACGCGACCGCGCGCGTCGCGGGCGCCGAGCGCTGTGTCGCGCTGCACGTGCACCACGGTTTGAGCCCGAACGCCGACGCGTGGCTCGCGCATTGCGCGGAAACGGCGGATGCGCTCGGCGTGCGGTTCGACGCGGCGCACGTCGACGTGCCGCGCGCGAGCGGCCAGGGCGTGGAGGCGAACGCGCGCGATGCGCGCTATCGCGCGCTCGAGACGATGTGCGTACGGCACGGCGCGCGCGCGCTGTGGCTCGCGCAGCATGCGGACGATCAGGCGGAGACGGTGCTGCTGCAATTGCTGCGCGGCGCGGGCATTGCCGGGCTGGCGGCGATGGCGCCGCAGTATCGGCCGGCATCGACTGACGTCGTGCGCGTGCGGCCGCTCCTGCACTTGCTGCGCGCGCAGCTCGAGCGCTACGCGCAGCAGCACGCGCTGCGCTGGATCGACGACGAATCGAACGCGAACACGCGCTATGCGCGCAATGCGTTGCGCGTCGACGTGCTGCCCGCACTCGCGCCGCATTTTCCCGGTTTTCGCGACGCGCTCGGCCGCACCGCGCAGCACGCGGCGGCCGCGCAGCGGCTGCTCGACGATCTCGCCGCGATCGATCTGCGTGCGGTCGCGCGCGAAGACGGCCGCGTGCTATCGCGCGATGCGCTCGTCGCGCTCGACGACGAGCGCGGCGCGAATCTGCTGCGCTACTGGATGCGCTCGCTCGGGCTGCCGGGCGCGTCGGCCGCGCGTCTTGCGGAGATGATGAAGCAGTTGCGCGCGGCGCGCGACGCGCATGCGCTGCGCGTCGATCACGCGGGGTGGCGCTTGCGTCTTTATCGCGACGACGTTCAATGGGCAGCGGGCGAAGGCGCTGAATCGGCTGCTGCGCAATCCGCCGAGGCGCAAGCGGCCGACGATGATGCGTTCGGTGACGACGCGACCGATGCCGCCCGCGCCGCGTCGCAGCCGGAAAGCGTGCTTGCATGGCGCGGTCAGGAAGTCTGGCATCTGCCCGCATGGCGCGGCACATATGTGTTTCATCCCGCGCATGCGCACGAACACGACGCAGTGCCGGAGGGGCTCCTCGCCGCCGCCGACCTGCATGCGCGCGCGCGCGCGGGCGGCGAGCGCATGCGCACTTGGCAGGGCGGGCCCGGGCGCACGCTGAAGAATCTGTTCCAGGAGCGCGGCGTGCCGGCGTGGCAGCGCGACGTGCCGTTGCTATATGTTGGCGATCGGCTGCTGTTCGTGCCGCGCGTCGGCGTGAACCGCGCGGTGCACGACGGCTCTGATGCGCCGGGCGGCTGGCGGCGCATCGAGTGGCGGCCGGAGATGCTGATCGCATAGCATGCCGCACCCCGTTGCAAGTAGCGGCGGTCGCGAATGCGGTGTCGGGACAAAAACACGTTGCGGCCCGGCCTGTCGGCGTCCGCGCGGCAGCGGGTGTCGCGGACAAATAGAAATGTCCGGTTTTGTAGCAAATGAAATGTCCGCATGTTGGCGGGGGCGGCAAGCCGGCGT
>NZ_LOWC01000069.1:0-4258 GCF_001522845.1 Burkholderia sp. BDU5
GGCAGGCAGCGCACGCGAATCGTGGATTTCGATGGTATCCGCTCGTAAGTCATTGATTCTTGAAGCGAGTGCCGCCGTCAGTCTCCCTCGATTTGCCACTAGTCGAGCCGCTTTTGCCATGAGTCCGTTTTTTGCTCGGGCCGCCGCCGTCCTTCTCTCTTCTCTCTCTATTTCATTGAAAAAAAAGAGAAAGAAAGCAAGGAAGGGCAAGGCATAGGCCGAAACAGACTGCCACGAGTCACCGGCGTTTTGCCATCAGTTACGGACGCTGCCTATTTTTTAGGCCACGAGTTTTTCGGTATCGCCATGCATGAATGATGGCAATTGATGGCGAACACACGCCTTACAAATCAAATAGTTATGAGATATTTTGGCGGAAACCACGAATCCACTAGTTGTTCTGCGTGTTCCCCCCTTACGCGTTGAATATCACCATGCAAGAATATCCACGCCGCGGTCCGCAGCGCGGCGCAGGCGCATATCTCGGCCGCCAAGAACTGCGTGAATTGACCGGCACGCCGCAACGCGCGCGCCAAATCCTGTGGCTTGCTCAACAGGGTTGGCCGCACGTCGTTGACGTGCACGGACGCGTGTTGGTCGCACGCGCCTACCACGACAAACAAATGAGCATCATCGAATCGAAGCACACGCGCTCGCTACAGCTCACCTCGCCCGCATCGCTCAACCTTGGCGCTGTGTGATGGGTCGCAGAGCACAAACCGCTGGAGCGATCCCGCGCTTTCGGTCGCGCACGAACGCAGACGGAACCAAGCGTTACTACTACAACCACGGCGCGGTCGAAGGCCGACGCTTTCTGGAGCCCCTCGGCACCGATCGCGTCGTCGCACTCCAACGGTGGGCCGAGCTCGAAGGAAAACGCGCGCCTTCGTCCGAAACGACACGGCATACGTTCGCGATGCTCGATCGCGCGTACCGCCTGCGCGAGCTTCCACATAAATCACTGGCGACGCGGCGCATGTACGACCTCTTCCTGTCGCGACTCGCGGCCGTGATCGGTGATCGCGAACTCGACACGCTCACGCCCGCTGACGTGGCGGCCGTCTGGCGGGCCACGGCCGAGAAGCGCGGCGTCGTGACGGCGAACCGCACGAAAGCAGTGCTATCGCTCGTCCTGAACTGCGGCCGGCTGTGGGACATGATAACGATCGCGAACCCATGTGCGGGCGGGCGTGGCAAGAAGGAGCCTGGCCGACAGGACATCCTCATCGATGACGAGTTGTATGCGTCCGTCTACGCTGTGGCCGATGAGCCCCTCCGCAATGCGATGGACTTGGCAGACCTGTGCGCACAACGCCCGGCGGACATCCTCGGCGTGCAACGATCGAACATCGTGAAGGGCAACCTCATCTTCCGCACGCGCAAGACCAAAGCTATCGTCACCATTCAGATTACGGGCGAGCTGGCAAAACTGATCGAGCGCTTGCTCGCTTGGCGCGGCTCAAAGGTTGATGTCTCCCCGTATCTGCTGCGCGACGAGGAAGGCTATCCCCTCACGAAAGGCCAGCTACGATCGCGGTTCGACAAAGCACGCGAAAAGGCTGGTATCGACAAGGCGAAATTCCAGTTCCGCGACTTGCGCGCTCGCGGCGTGACGCACAAAACGATTGACGAAGGATTGGAGGCTGGACAGCGCTTGGCGGGGCATAGCGGCCCCGGCATGACGGCGCGCTACGTGCGGGGCACACGCCCTGTTAAACCGTCGCGCTGATGAGTTTTGGAAACGTGAGAAGCGTTTTGGAAACGCCAAGGGGTTACGCGAACCTCACGTAACCCCTTGATTTTATTGGTGCCGGCTGCAGGACTCGAACCCGCCACCTGATGATTACAAATGCCTAGCGAACTGGCACTATACGCCACTATCGCTTACTAGACGGGCGAGGAGCCATGCACGCGCCACTTCGTATTGCCGTTCGCTAACTATTGCGTTGACAGTCCGTTGACGCATGGCGGGGCAACCGTGGCTCAAGGCATCGGATACCGCCAACAATACGAATGGAACCTACGTTCAGCGTAACATCGATTTTAGCGAAGAGCACCGTATCGGCAATCTGGAGCCTGCTGAAAAAACCGTTCGAGCTCGTCACTCAGGTTCTCTTTTATGCAGCCTACGAGGTATCGACGCGGCATCGGTCTTTCCGGGACGTCAAGGGTTTATGGCGAGACGAACTCGGCGATCACTTTGCCTACAGCGTGAACTGGCGAAAGGTGTTTCTTGGAAAGGAACAACAGGCATGCACGCTGTGGATCAAGGCGAAGGAGGGACGGTCGTTTCGGCGGGTCACCGTTTGCGTAACGGCCTCGCTCGAAACGCTTTGCTATCAATCGGTCGTAACCCTTTACGACATCGGTGAGACGCCGACTGTCGTTGCCGTTCCAAGCATTCCGCTGCGACAGGTCGAGGTGCGAGGCAATATGGTCTATGTTCCGTACAACACCGTGCGCGCCGAACTGAAAGAAGTGATCGATGCAGATGGCGAACCGATTCCGCTACCACGCAAAATCGCGGACTATGGGCACCCCATCGATAACCTCGAAGCGGCGATGGGGCTCCGCAAGAGTGACGTGTTTCGCTGGGGGAAGTGGTGGAATCTCGACTTCCTGGAAGGCGAGAAGCATGAATTCCGCGTCAACTTTTGTGGCATGGCATTCTACGCGGAGTTTCACGGCCAAAGGTTCGCGCGCGCTTGGTACTCGTTGCTGGCCTGGCTTTCCAAGTGGAATTGGTTCCTTGAAGCCTGCTTTTGGTCGAGAAATCTGATTACAGCAAAGCAACTGAGGCGAGCGTTCGAGGAAAGCTTCCGTGGCGACGCATAACCAGCTAACCGAAAGCGGCGAGTGCGAGCGCCCCCCGTCCCGCTGCGTCTAGATGTCTAGATCAGCCCCATTGAGCCTTCAACGGGTGACACTTCACCCTGCTCGCGGTCGGACTCGCATCGAACTCGTCGTCCAGCTCTTCGTCCGTGAAGTGTTAGCCAGCATCCATGCGCGCCGCAGCATGGCGCACTCGCGCGACTTGCTCGTCGAGCGTGAATCGAATCGGTTCTGGCCTTCTCAAACGTTCGTGACTCCGAGTTGCGGTGTTCAGGGTGCCTCATCCTTGGAAGGAAAAGGCATATGGCGCTTGTCTTCGACCTACTTGTGACATTCGGGCACGGCGCTCTCATTCGCCGTGCCCCATGTATTGAGCCATGCATGTACCTCGTCACCTGTCAGGTGGAGGCCAGTTTCGCAGTAGTGCTCCCATGAAGTCACTGCCTCCTGGCGAAATCGTGATCGGGCATCACCAAGGTATTCGAGCTCGGAGCGAGGCATCGGACAGGCAGTTCGAATATTGACATCAGGCGTCTTTGATTTCATACCATAACGTAACGTATCAATCATAACGTAGCGTAACGTAACAGCGGCCCCCTCAACCGCAGCGGCGGGAGCCGCCGCCGAGGGCATCGCCCTCGCCTCTGCAATCATAGGTTTTGCTGGTCGGCATCGCGCGGGAGCGCGATGCCATCGCGGCGCATACGTGCTCATCGAGTAGATGTTCAAAGTCCCTCATCCTTGCATTCCCTACAGCTTGGTCAGCTCGACAGGGCCGAACATGAACACCATGAGGTAGCCCGTCGATGTCTTGAACTTCCCCGCCGTGAAACCTGGCTGGACCTTCGCCACGAGCACCATCTTCGTCTTCAGCCCCATGAAAGGCCCATCCACCGGCGCGCCAATCAGCTTCTCGAATTCCGCCTTGGTCGCCGGCTCCACGACGTCTACCCCTGTTCGCCAGTTTCCGTTTTGAAAATCGTCGAAGACGTATCCGGCTTCCGTCTTCTCCACCTTAATAACTGGCTCGATTCTTCCGTTCTGCGTCGCTCCGTACGCGCCCTCAAGCGTATCGGCGGAATCGTGCTTACAGCCCCCGAGAACGATGCTTACTAATAGCACAAGCGCGTAACACGAAAGCTTCTTCATTTTCCGTCCTCTTGTTGATCGTCGAATCGCCGAATCACATCAAGTCGTTATAGCCCTTTGACGCTGTTCATGCGGAAGCGACTGGTTGCAGCACGCGCAGCGGCGCGGGCGGCAGACTGGGCAGCGGATTGAGCGCCGCCCACTGCCTTCCCGCCCAGCTGTGAACGCCGGTCCAAATCCGACACTAAACGACGGCGTTTTGGAATTGAGCGTTTGAAGTGGCCGTGCTTGGAAGATGATGTTTGCGGGGTAGCGACGCTGCGGATGCCTGACGCTT
>NZ_LOWC01000070.1:0-50954 GCF_001522845.1 Burkholderia sp. BDU5
GGCGCCGATTCGCCGGTGATCGCCGATTCGTCGACCGACGCGACGCCTTCGATCACCTCGCCGTCGGCGGGAATCGTGTCGCCCGCCTCGACGAGCACGACGTCGCCGCGGCGCAAATCGCTTGCGGTCATGATGCGGATCGGCGATTTCGGATGCGGCGTCTCGAGCTTTTTCGCCATCACGTCGTGCCGGGCGGCGCGCAACGATGCCGCCTGCGCTTTCGAGCGCCCTTCGGCGAGCGCCTCGGCGAAGTTCGCGAACAGCACGGTGAACCACAGCCACAGCGTGACCGCGAGAATGAAACCTGCGGGCGCCTCGGCCTCGCCACGCAGTGCGGCGATCCACAGGATCGTCGTCAGAATGCTGCCGATGTACGCGCAGAACATCACCGGGTTGCGCAACTGCGTACGCGGCTTGAGTTTCTTGAACGAATCGACCAACGCCGGCCGGACGATGGCCAGATCGAACATCGAGCGCGCCGCAAGACGCGCGTGCCCGAGGTTGTCGGGGCGATGCTGCGATTGTTGGGTATCGGAAGTCATACGTACCTCGTCATGAGCGACGTCAATGACCGGCAATCATCATCAGATGCTCGACGACCGGGCCGAGCGCGAGCGCCGGCACGTAGGTCAACGCGCCGACCAACACGACGGTGCCGAGGAGCAGCACCACGAAAAGCGGGCCATGCGTCGGAAGCGTGCCGGCCGTGACCGCAATGCGCTTCTTGTCCGCGAGCGAGCCTGCAATCGCCAGCATCGGGACAATCGAGCCAAGGCGGCCGAACCACATCGCAATCGCGAGCGTCACGTTGTAGAACGGCGTATTGACCGACAGGCCCGCGAACGCGCTGCCGTTGTTGTTCGCGGCCGAGCTGTACGCGTATAGAATCTCCGAGAAGCCGTGCGGCCCCGGATTGCCTACGCCCGCCACGCCGGCCGCCGACAGCACGGCAACCGATGCGCCGGCCAGCACGAGGAGCGGCGTCAGCAAGACGGCAATCGACACCATCTTCATTTCATACGATTCGATCTTCTTGCCGACGTATTCCGGCGTTCGTCCGATCATCAGCCCGGCGACGAACACCGCCAGCAATGCGAAAACGAGCATGCCGTAAAGGCCAGAGCCCACGCCGCCAAAGATCACTTCGCCGAGTTGGATCAGCATCAGCGGAACGAATCCGCCCAACGGCGTCAACGAATCGTGCGTGTTGTTCGTCGCGCCACACGACGCCGCCGTGGTGGCGACGGTGAAGATGCCCGACTGCGCGATGCCGAAACGGGTTTCCTTGCCTTCCATGTTGCCGCCGTCCTGAACGGGCGACGCGCGCTGATCGACGTTCAGCATCGTGAACACGGGATTGCCGGCCTGCTCGGCGGATATTTCGCCCCAACATGCAAGTGCGAATGCAATCGTCATCGTTGCGAGAATCGCATGGCCCTGCCGACGGTCGCCGACCATGCGGCCGAAGACGACGCACAGCGCGGCGGGAATGACCAGTATCGCGATCATCTGCGTGAAGTTGGCGAACGGCGTCGGGTTCTCATAAGGATGCGCGGAGTTTGCATTGAAGAATCCGCCGCCATTCGTGCCGAGCATCTTGATCGCTTCCTGCGATGCGACCGGCCCCATCGCAATCGTCTGCTTTTCGGCCTTGAAGTCCGCCATCACCGGATTGCCTTTCGCGTCCTTGACCGGGTTGCCTTGCGCATCCGTCTTGGGCGCCTGGTAGTGCGTGACCTGCAAGGTCGGAACATCGACATACGACGAAAAGTTCTGGATTGCGCCCTGACTCACGAGCACCAGGGCGACGACAAGCGCGGCAGGCGTCAGGATGTACAACGTAATGCGCGTGAAGTCGACCCAGAAGTTGCCGATCGTCTTCGACGTATGGCGTGCGAAACCGCGAATCAGTGCGATTACGACTGCAATGCCTGTTGCGGCCGAGAAGAAGTTCTGCACGGTCAGTGCGGCCATCTGGGTCAAATAGCTGACCGTCTGCTCAGGCGTGTAGTCCTGCCAGTTGGTGTTCGTGACGAAGCTCACCGCAGTGTTGAATGCAGCGTCCGGCGTCATCGGGCCGAAAGCCTGCGGATTGCCCGGCAGCCATTGCTGGATGCGAAGCACGCCGTACACGACGACGATCCCGAGCGCATTGAACGCAACCACGGCCAACGCGTACTGCCGCCACGACATCTCCACAGTGGGGTCGACGCCGGCTAGTTTGTACAACACAGTTTCGATCGGTCGCCCTACGCGACGCACGATCGCCGACGTGCCGTCGAGCACGTTCGCCATATACTGACCGAGCGGAATCGCCAGCGCGATCAGTAAGACGATATAAAGGACGGTCTGGATCGAATTGTTCAGGTTCATTCGAGTTCCTCCGCGCGCAAAAGCGCATAGAGGAGATAGGCGAACAAGATGGCCGTCGCGGCACCCGCAAGCCACATCATCCAGGCGCTCATGACCGCCCCCCCGATGTGCGGCGCAGTTTGTCGCAGCCGAATATCATCGCGGCGATCAAGCCGGTGAACACGCCGATGGCGATGAGATAAAGGAGATCCATGGTCGCGCCTCCAAGCGGATTTCCGCTAAACCCAGCGTATGAGAGCCACAGTAAACTTCCCGACAAACCGGAGCGTAGGAATATAAAAATTGCGTAAACAGAAACGGCCGGCACGGCTGTTACGCGAAAGCCACGGCGCGTTGGCACGCGTGCGCTCCAGGCGGTACAAGACATGATGAAAAGAACATCTAATCACTGCGGCGCAGCACTCCTGCGTTGGCCACCGACGCACTGGCACGGCTTAGTGTCGCGTTTATCCAGAAAATTGACGTGGATCAACTCGCCAATCGGCTTCGAATTTTCAGATCGACACGTTAAATGCCGCTTGACTTCATTCCGCTTTTTCTCGAAATCAGGAACTTTTGCAGATGTACTAATGAAGCCGCCTCAAAGTTCAGTATCGCTCAATATTGAAAATTCACGGCTCTCACAGTGCACCGCCGTTCTTGGTTCGAGATTCGACCATTGAGTGAATGCGCGGGCTCGCGATCCTCGCCACCTCCCCCCCCCGGTGCAGAGGCTCTCGCGCGCACATGGTGAACATGATCATGCGGAATCTCTCGCGTCTGTTCACGGGCAATGGGAAGATGCCCGCCCGCCGGGTTCGTGGAGCGGACTCGTGTGAACGTACTGTGACCACTCCTCAAGCGTGAGCGGAAACCACTGGCAACGTTGCGGCCGCATGCAGGCCGCGATTCGGTTGCGATGCGACGTGTTCCGGAATCGGCTCCGCGCGTCGATGCAACCGTACCGGATGCGTTCTCAAGATGGTGTCGGAGTGCCTGCGGAGCGAACGCGCCCAAGTATCGAGCCCAAAAACAACCGACCGCCCCCTGCGCTGCGCTTGGGGCACGGGCTGAATAGCGCGCTTCAACCAACTCTCCTTTACAACCTTTTTACTTGTAACTCGATTGCCGCTCAATAAAATATCAACTGTAATCCAATCGAGAGCTGGTGACATGACCATCCGATGTCCTCGTCCTCCAAGTCGCTTCGCTACCTGACAGGCGGGACGCCTGCTCTCTTCCTTGAGCCATCGTCTTGCCGACAGGCGGGTGGTGCGCACCGGTAGCCGGTTTTCCCGAACTCCCTTTACACGCATCGATGCCCAGGCTGCAGCAGTTCAGGCAGCAGTGTGCCAGGCGGACTGAATTTGTTCGTGCACTACGGAGCTTGTGCTGTTTACGCATCCCGATGCGTAAACAGCATGGCATCGTTGAACGGATATCGGGCTCTGGCGTCCGCCCGACACCGAAGTCTATAGCCGAAACCGGCAAGCCGAGATTTGCCAATCGCCGGCACATTGCGGTCACTTGCTTTTCGCCCACCCTTTCAGACCTCGCATCCTTCGCGTGTAGCGAAAGACACGATCGGCACACGCCGCGTGCCTGGTGAAAAAAGGACTATTTATGAATGAGCTCCATAGAACCTCGGCTCCATCGGACATGCCGCGATTGAGCGCGCACGAAATGGCGGCACTGATGCTACTCGAACACGCGCCGGTCGAAGTCGAGCGGGGAACGCTCGACATGACCATGCTTCGCGACGCGGGACTTGCGGAACTCATTGATCGAGAGAAGGGCAAGCCCAAATTCTCCATCACGCGAAAGGGGAAGGTCATGTTGCGGATCCTGAGCGAACTGATCACACGGGAAGACGCCGTTTCGCCTACCTATCGAGCCTGACTTCGACAGCACCTCGCCGAACACGCGAGATGCTCCATCGTGCATAACCGCAATGCGCTTCGGACGGCTCGAACAATTTGGTTTACAGGCATACCCGCCTGCATGCATTGCATTAACGATCCTGGAGTTTCGACATGTTTGAAATCAACAAGAATTACACGCGTGAATTCATCCACACGGCCTGTGGCGGCAGCAAGCAAGCCTTTCTACCTACGAAGAACGGGAAAGTCGTTGCCGCTTGCCTGCGGACGGATCTCAACCCGCAAGCGCCGAACATCATCATATGCAATGGCAGCGCTTCAGCGAGAGCAGCCGGCAGGATGCTTGCCGGTCAGGGCGGTGCGATCCCCGTGTTCATCAAGATGGAGATGGACGTGTTTCGTTTTGTCGGCCTGTTTGCCGTTAACGAATCCTTGACCGCACCGCTCGATTACACGCCATATGTTCGTAACAGCGGGTTCACGATTGGTCAGGTTTCGCGCGTCCTAAAGATGAAACGTTGTGAATAGGCGTGGACGAAGGCGGCGCAGATGGGAGTTCGACGTCGGGCCGCCGTCGGACTCTCGGTTGGCGGGTCAAGCGGCGACCTTCCTGCGATGCTCTTGTCAACGCCCAGGCACGGAATCGTTCCCGGCACGAAGATTGCGCTATCGTCATGCCGCGCTTGGGCCGGCACTTCGTCTTCTCGCGCGCCCCTTACGCAAACAGCGCCGCGGAATCGCTGTCGAGGTTGTCGTCGCCGCTTGACCAGAGCGTGTCGGTAATCGCATCGATCCGCAGCACCATCGGATCGGCAAGCGAGCGTCCGGTGTTTTCCAATCCGTCACCCACGTCCAGCACCGCCCCTTCCAGTTCGATCATGAATACCGTGTGCGGCGCCGTCAGCGGTTTGCCTGGAACGACGAGCAACCGGTCGATTTGCAGCGTATGGATAGCGGCCAGATTGCAGGCGCGGCTGCCTCCACCCATAAGGGCATTGAATTGCCAGACATTGCTTCCGCCAGGACAAACATCCCGCCCGCGCCGAATACCGCCTGGCGGGATTTTTTGGTCGGGGCGAACGCACGCGAGCAAGAAGCCGCTCGAGCGGCAACGACGCGACGCATCATCGCCGTTTCCGTGACATCGCCGAAACAATCGCCATCGCCACACCGCTCATCGTTGCGCACCTCGAACGGATACAGAACGGTCGCCCGAGGTGGCAAACCGATTCTTCGGATCATGGCGATCGTTTGTCCCAATGCACGTCGGCCCGAGCGCTCCTATCATGAAATCGGCACTTCTCCGTTCGTCCGGGAGGCGATCATGACGACGACTCGCTCCGACTTCATTCGAACCCGAGCCGCATTGCGCGGCGCCGTCATGTCCGCGTGCGTGGCCGCGCTCGCCGCATGCACGATCACGCTGCCGCCGCCGCACGGCGCGATCGTCGTGCCGAGCGTGCCCTCGATGAGCGCCACCGAATATCGCGCGGCCGTCGCGCAATGCATCTCCGATAGCAATTCGGACCGCATCCTGCACGGCACGCCGCAGGCGATGCTGCGCTCGCTCGTCGTCGTCGCGTTCACCGTCGATCGCAACGGGCAGCTCGTGAAATCGGCCGTCTATCGCAGCAACGGCGACGACGAAGCGGAAGGGATCGCACTCGCGTCGCTGCGCCGTGCCGCGCCATTGCCGCCGCCCCCCACGAAAATGCTCGACGGGCGCGGTCAAGTCGAGCTGATGGAAAGCTGGCTCTTCAACGATAACGGTCAGTTCCAGCTGCGCACGAAAGCCGCGCCGCAGGCGCAGACGCTCAACTGAACGCGTCCGCGTCCGCGAACCGCCACGCCGCTGCACGCGGCGCGCGACGGCTCGCGGCCACGCCGCTATAATTTCCCGCATCCGCATTCGGCCGCAAGGCCAGCTTGCGCGGCGCGCCTATCCGGTCAGCCGCGCAACGCATCGACGGCACGCGGCCGCGTCATGCGCGCGGCCGGCTCGCGGGCGCGCGACGGCCCGCACAGGCATTGCGTACGCTCTCGCACGGCCGCGCGCGAACCGCCGGCATGCGTCGCCCGCCGCACGTCGCGCCCACTCTCGATTCGAACAAAGGTGCAACAGCCGCCGATCGCGCGCGATACGCGCTCGGCCGAACGTTAAGCCGCCACAACCGGAGACCCACATGTCGGATACCCGTCTTTCCGCTTCCGCCGCCGCGCCGCGCGCTACCGACACGACGAGCCATCGGCGCATCGTATTCGCGAGCTTCATCGGCACGGCGATCGAGTTCTATGACTTCTACGTGTACGCGACGGCCGCCGCGCTCGTGATCGGCCCCGTGTTCTTCCCGCACGGCTCGGCGGCCGCCCAGGCGCTGTCCGCATTCGTCACGTTCGGCATCGCGTTCATCGCCCGTCCGATCGGCTCGTTCCTGTTCGGCCACTTCGGCGACCGGATCGGCCGTAAATCGACGCTCGTCGCTTCGCTGCTCGTGATGGGCGTCTCGACGACGGCGATCGGCCTCGTGCCCGGCTACGACATGATCGGTGCGCTCGCGCCGGCGCTGCTCTGCGTACTGCGTTTCGGCCAGGGCATCGGCCTCGGCGGCGAATGGGGCGGCGCCGCGCTCCTCGCGACCGAGCACGCGCCCGCCGGCAAGCGCGGCTGGTTCGGGATGTTCCCGCAGCTCGGTCCGTCGATCGGCTTTCTCGCGTCGAACGGCCTCTTCTTCGCGCTCGCGCTCACGCTGTCCGACGAGCAGTTCCGCGCGTGGGGCTGGCGCATTCCGTTTCTCGTGAGCGCGGCGCTCGTCGCGGTCGGCCTGTACGTCCGCCTGAAGATCGCCGAGACGCCCGCGTTCCAGGCCACACTCGACCGGCACGAGCGCGTGCGCGTGCCGATCGCGACGCTCGTCTCGCACCACTGGCGGCCGACGCTGCTCGGCGCGCTCGCGATGGTCGTCTGCTACACGCTCTTTTACATCTCGACGGTGTTCTCGCTGTCGTATGGCGTGTCGACACTGCATTTCTCGCGCCAGAGCTTCCTCGGCCTGCTGTGCTTCGCCGTGCTGTTCATGGCGCTCGCGACGCCGCTGTCGGCTGCGGCCGCCGACCGCTTCGGCCGCAAGCCGGTGCTGATCGCGGGCTCGGTCGTCGCGCTGCTGTCGGGCTTCACGATGGCGCCCCTCCTCGGCAGCGGCTCGACGCCGCTCGTCGCGCTGTTCCTGACGATCGAGCTGTTCCTGATGGGCGTGACGTTCGCGCCGATGGGCGCGCTGCTGCCCGAGCTGTTCCCGACCCACGTGCGCTACACGGGCGCGGGCGTCGCGTACAACCTGGGGGGCATTCTCGGCGCGTCGATCGCGCCGTACATCGCGCAGTTGCTCGCGGCGCGCGGCGGACTCACGTGGGTCGGCGGATACGTGTCGGTCGCGGCGGCGATCAGTCTCGTCGGCGTGCTGTCGATGCGCGAAACGCGCGATGCGAAGCTGACCTGAACGAGAGCGGGGCGAGCGGGCAGCGCGCGCCGGATCAAGCCCCCGGTCGCCTCGGATGGCGGCCGCCGTGCGCGCTTTCGTCGCGAATTGTCCTGTCTATACTCGATGAACGGGCGCCTGCCGTGCGGCGACGGGCGCGCCGCTTTCCGTATCAGCCGACAGGAGCCGTCGCGATGGACGTCATCCACCTGCAGAACGCCGACCTCGTCTTGTTCGTCGCGCTGTCGCTCGGCGGCGCGCTGCTGCTCGCGGCGCGCTTCAGGCCGAAGAGCTGGCTCGGCATCGCGCTCGAAGCGCTTGCCGCGAACCTCGCGGCCATCGCGGCCGTGATCGCGTTCGAATTACTGCTGTCTTGAGCGAGCCGGCGCGCGGCAGGCGACCGCCACCCGCCGTGCCCGCCTACATCGCGGCGACGCGTCGCGGCTCCTCTACCGCATGTTCCGGAGAGACGTGCTCGATCGCGCCGAGCACGTCGTCGACGCTCGGCGTCGAGCCGTCGTCGCCGATCGACACCGACTGCGGCGCGCCGTTCACGCCCAGATGCTGGCGCGACGTCGCGCGAAAGATCATCACGGTCGGCTTCTCGAGCGCATGTGACATGTGGACGAAGCCGGTATCGACGCCGATCACGAGTGTCGCGCGATCGATCTTGCGCGCGAGATCCGTGAGCGTCAGCTTGGGCAGCACGACTGCGCCCGGCGCGCGCGCCGCGATCCGCTGCGCCTCTTCGCGCTCATGCTCGCCGCCCCACGGCAGCAGCACGTGCAGTCCGCGGGCGAGCATCTCGCGAGCAAGCGCACCCCAATGATCGGTCGGCCAGCGCTTGTCGTCGTTCGACGTCGCGTGAAAGAACAATACATACGGCCCATCCGGTTCCGCGTGCGCCGCGAGCGGCGCCGCATGCGGCTCCCACGGCTCCGGCGGCACCTCCAGCAGGTAATCGGCGCGGCCCTGCGGCTCGTAGCCGAGCGCTTCGCCGGCGCTCACGCGCATGCCGTGCCAAGCGTCGCAAAGAGGGCGCGGGCCGAAGCGGCCGTTATACGCGAACATCGCGCCGAACTCGCCGAGATCCTGGTTCCGATAGCCATAGCGCCGCCGCGCCCGCGCGAGAAATGAAATGATCGCGCTTTTGTAGACTCCGTGAAGATCGATCACCGCATCGTAGCGGTACGCGCGCAACTCGCCGATCGACGTCGCTATCGCCTTCAGATCGCCCCAGTTGCGCGCCTTCTTGAAGCGACGCAGCGGCGCGCACAGCACGCGGCTCACGCCGGTGCTCCAGCGCACAATGTCCGCGCAGGACTCGTCGACGGCCCAATCCACCTGCACGCCCGGAAATGCGCGATGGATGTCCGCCACGACGGGCAGTGTCTGCACGACGTCGCCGAGCGATGTCACCTTCACAATGAGAATACGTTTCATTTGTATGTGGATGTCTCCAGCTTGTTAGTTTGGCATTCTAATTACATAGAAACGCGGAAGACAAAATTTACAACCATATTACAAATAGCTCGACGGCCGCACGACCGCCCTCATAGCTACTTATAATCGCCGCTTTACCTGCGTCACGTCCCATGCAACGCCCTCGTCTGCTTCCCTCTCTCACGCGCCGCACCCAGCGGATCTGGCGCCAATACGGCGTGTTCTGGCTCGGTGCGATCGCGGTGGGCCTGATAGCAGTAATGTACGCGCGGCTCATCGACTGGGGCTACGATGTGTTCCGGACGCTTCAGCACGGCCGCCCATGGCTGCCGTTCCTGATGACGCCAGCGGTCGCCGCGCTGTCCGTGTGGCTCACGCGCCGCTTCTTTCGCGGCGCGGAAGGCAGCGGGATTCCGCAGGTGATTGCGACGCTGCACGCGCAGCCGAGTGCATTCGGCTCGCGACTGCTGACGCTGCGCATCCTGTTCGGCAAGATCCTGATCTCGTTGTTCGGCATCGTCGGCGGCTTCACGATCGGCCGCGAAGGGCCGACCGTGCAGATCGGCGCGTCGCTGATGTTCAACCTGCGCCGCTTCTATCCACGCTCGAACGCGCTGATCGAGCGGCAGCTCGTGCTCGCGGGCGCGGCGGCGGGCCTGTCCGCGGCGTTCAACACGCCGCTCGCGGGCGTCGTGTTCGCGATCGAGGAATTGAGTCGCAGCTTCTCGGCGCGCGCGAGCGGCGTGCTCATCACCGCGATCATCATCGCCGGCGTGATTGCGCTCGGCATGAACGGCAACTACACATACTTCGGCACGATCGAGATCGGCCAGCATTTTCCGAAGATGCTCGCCGCCGCCGTGCTGTTGACGGCGCTCGTCACGGGCGTCGCGGGCGGCCTGTTCGGCTGGCTGTTGCTGAACACCGGCCGCTGGCTGCCGGCGCGGCTGCTGACGCTCTACCGCGAACGGCCGATCGTGTTTGCGGCGGCATGCGGTTTCGCGATCGCCGCCGTCGGCGTCGTATCGGGCGGCACGACGTTCGGCAGCGGCTACGCGGAGGCGCGCGGGCTCCTCGACGGCCGCGAACAGTTGTCGGTCCTGTATCCGTTCCTGAAGATGATCTCGATGGTCGCGTCGTATCTGCCGGGAATTCCGGGCGGGATCTTCGCGCCGTCGCTGTCGATCGGCGCGGGCTTCGGCAATCTGCTGCACTTCGTGTTCAGCGGCATGCATCTGCCGATGCTGATCGCGCTCGCGATGGTCGGCTACCTCGCTGCCGTCACGCAGTCGCCGATCACGTCGTTCGTGATCGTGATGGAGATGATCAACGGCCACGCGCTCGTGATCTCGTTGATGGCGACCGCGCTGATCGCGAGCCGCGTGTCGCGCTTCTTCGTGCCGCCGCTGTACGAGACGCTTGCCGAGCGCTATCTGAAGCCGCCACAACCGAAGCTCGCGACGGCGGCCCCTGCCCCCGCCCCCGCTTCCGCGCATGCCGGCATCACGGCAGTCAAGATGCCCGAAGATGCCGAGTCGGCACCCGCTGATCCGCTCGACACACTGCGCGACGACGCGAATGCAGCCGAGACGAACGCGAACGATAGGGAGGCCAATGCGGGCCGCGCGGGCGCGGACACGGCGACTCACTCTGCCGATGCGGCAAACGCGGCCGACGCCGGACGCACGACCGCGCAACCGCCAGCGCACGCGGGCGCCGCATCGACGCGCGACGCCGACGGCGAGACGGCGGCCCGCGCCGACGGCGCCGCGCCGCAGCCGAACGACACGCAGCCTCACGAGCCGCCACATCGCCCGGCTCAGTAGATCACGACGGGCGCCGGCCGGTAATACACCGGCCGCGCCGGCACGACGACGCAGCCGGCCAGCGTCAGCGCGACGAGCACGAGGGCGAACAAGGTTCGTTTCATCGCTCGTTCTCCTCAAGCCCAATGACCGCGAACCCAGACCCAGTTCGGTCCGCGCTGCGTCCAGTGCCCCGGCTCCCAGTGCATACCGACGCGCTCGACTTCCCAATGCCCGGTGATCCACTCGTAGCGGCCATGATCCCAGCGCCAGTGACCGCGATCCCATACATAGCCGACGCGCGGTTCGGGCACGACCTCGTAGCGCACGGGCGGCGGCGCGGTCGGTGCAACGACGACAACCTCGCGCACGGCCGGCTCGACGACGACGCCGGGCGCCGCCTGCGCGACGAGGATTTCGTCCGCGCTCGCGGCAAGCGGCGCGGCGACCGCGACAACGCCCGCACCCGCGACGACGAACGGCAGCACGACACGACGAAGAGAGAAAGACATCACGACCTCCAAGAACGGTTGAACACGCGACGAGAGCGTATCCGTTCAATGCTCAGGAGGGCGTAACGGCGGACAGGCGCCGCGTTACCGCGGGCCCGAAAGTGCAACGAAAAGTAAGAGCGCGCGCGGCGGCCACGCGCCGCGCGCGATGCGGAAGAAAACGCGTCAGGCTTGCGGGATCTCGATCTTCACTTCGAGCACTTCCAGATCATCCTGGCGCTCGAGGCTCACGCGGATGTCATCGTTCGAAATCTTCACGTATTTCGAAATGACCGCGACGAGCTCCTTTTGCAATGCGGGCAGGTAATCGGCGGGCGGACGGCCGCCCACGCGCTCGTGCGCGATGATGAGCTGCAAGCGCTCTTTCGCGACAGCCGCGGACTTCTTTTTCTCGCCGAGCAGAAACGACAGAATCGACATGACGCGCCTCCGTTACTTGGTGCCGAAGAGGCGTTGCAGCAGGCCCGGCTTCTGATAGTCGGTGAACCGCAGCGGCTTGTCCTCGCCGAGGAAGCGCGCAACGATGTCCTTATAGGCTTCCGCGACGTCCGTACCGTCGATATGGACGGCGGGCAGGCCCTGGTTCGACGCGTGCAGCACGGCTTCGGACTCCGGCACGACGCCGATCAGCTTGATGCGCAGGATCTCGGTGATATCGTCGAGCGACAGCATCTCGCCTTCGTTCACGCGCTTCGGGTTGTAGCGGGTGATGAGCAGGTGTTCCTTGATCGGCTCCTTGCCTTCCGTCGCGCGCTTCGTCTTCGACGACAGGATGCCGAGGATGCGGTCCGAGTCGCGCACCGACGACACTTCCGGGTTCGTCACGATGAGCGCCTCGTCGGCGAAATACATCGCGTGCAGCGCGCCCGACTCGATGCCGGCGGGCGAATCGCAGACGATGAACTCGAAGTCCATCGCGACCAGGTCGTTGATGACCTTCTCGACGCCCTCGCGCGTGAGCGCATCCTTGTCGCGCGTCTGCGACGCCGGCAGGATGTGCAGGTTCTCGCACTTCTTGTCCTTGATGAGCGCCTGGTTCAGGTTCGCTTCGCCCTGGATCACGTTGACGAGGTCGTACACGACGCGGCGCTCGCAGCCCATGATGAGGTCGAGGTTGCGCAGGCCGACGTCGAAGTCGATCACGGCCGTCTTGTGACCGCGCAGCGCGAGACCGGAAGCGAAGCTCGCGCTCGTCGTCGTCTTGCCCACGCCGCCCTTGCCCGAAGTCACCACGATGATTTTTGCCATTTACCTACCCTGTGTTCGTCAATGAGGACCGACCGACCCGATTGGTGCGCCACGCGTGTCAGGTGAGACGCAGCGGTTCGATCATCAGTTTTTCCTGTTCCAACCGGATCTGCACCGATTTGCCGAGCACGTCGGCCGGCAGCGGGTTCTCGGTGGTCCGATAGATACCCGCGATCGAGATCAGCTCCGGTTCGAGACACGTGCAGAAGATGCGCGCGTCGTGATTGCCGTGCACGCCCGCGAGAGCGCGGCCGCGCAACGGCGCGTAGATGTGGATGTTGCCTTCCGCGATGACTTCGGCGCCGTAGCTGACCGGGCCGAGCACCACGAGATCTCCCTTCGCGTAAATCTGTTGTCCTGAACGCAGCGGCTTGTCGATGACGAGCGTCGCCGATTGTGGCGCGACGACGGGCGCGACGGGCGAAGCCTGCGCGCCCGCATCGACGCCGGACGAACCGGCTTCGGCAAAAAGCGCGGCCTGCCCGGCCGCCGGCGTGTCCTGCTCCTCCGGCTGCGTGGGTGCGTCGCCCGCTGCCTTCGGTGCCGGCGCGCGCCGATCCCGCGCCTCGAGAAGCGGCAGGCCGGCGCCCGCCGCCCACGTGTGTTGCCCCGGCTGCGCGACGACGCCGATCGCGCGCATCCGCACGTCGTTCAGCATCCGACGGAGGTCGTCGAGCGGGACGCGCTCGTCGTCCGCGAGCCGACGCACGTCGATCGCGACGACGTCGTCCGCAAAGAACTCGGGAGTCGCTTCGAAACGCTTGACCAACTCGGCGCGCAACGCATCGAGGTCGGCGGTTTTCACGATGAACAGCAACGTGTCGACCGAACCGCTGCGCAGTTCGAAGAATGGCGATTTTTTAAGCGACATGGACGTTCTGCAAAAAATTTTTGCGTATTTTACAGGCGTCCACGCCCGGGGCCATCATTTTTGGGCGCGCCCGAAGCGCGCGTCGCGGGCCGCCCGCCTGCAACGCTCCATCCGGGCGCGGCAGGGTGGGTCCGGGATCGGCGCGCATCGCGGCTTACGCGTGCTCGCGCGAAACGAACAGCGACTTCATTGCGCCCGGCACGCGGGCAATCGGCGCGCGTTCGCCGGTATCGGCAAAGCCGACATGTTCGTAGAAACGGATCGCGCTGCGGTTCTGATCGGCGATCCACGCGTAGATCTTGACGGCGCCGCGCGCGGCAAGCCACCCGCGCGCCGTGTCGACGAGCAGCACGCCGCCGCGCAGATGACGGACCGCGTGCGCGACCCACAGCTCGCTGACGAACGCGCGCCGCGCGGGCGTGCTGTCGAAATACGCGCCGATCATGCCGGCCGGATGGCCTTCGGTGTACAGCACGAACGTGGTCGATTCGTCGGACGTCGCGCGCTGCTGCGCGATCGCCGCCGCTCTCGCCGCGTCGACGGCCAGCTCGGCTTCCGGCGTCTCGCCGCTCGCATAGGGCTCGCGCAGCGAGGCGGCGCGGAGTTCGCGATACACGCCGCCCTGATCCGCGGCAATACGACGAACAGTCAAGGTCGAACTCATGCAGGCACAGCCCCCTTCGGACAGCAAGCCGTTAGCTTCAACCGAAAGCGGGGCATGAGTCAAATCGTAATTTTCGAATGACTGTGAAATGTCGTCGATAAGCGCGATATCATGCGCAGTTTCGCGCTTATGCGGCGACGCAGCAATATGCGACAAACGATTTGTCAGATGTCGCGTCGCCCGGGCGGGACATCGCTTAACCGGTCGGCCGACACGAGGACGATAAATGCGCGCGCGCACATCCGCGCCGAATGCCCGAACCGTCGGGCCGCATCAGTGAGGGCGACGCGGCGCTCATCGGCGGGCCGACGCAGAACGAGACAACGCGCATCGGTTTCGGGCCTGGGGCGCCCTGCCTTCAGGGATGCAGGGACATCGAGCGGCGGCGGCATGGAAATCCTGTGGTTCCGGAAGGCGTAAAGCCGTGGCGTATCGGGATAGGGGCGGCCAGTGACCTAGCCGATCGCCTCCCACACCACCCGGCATGCGGGTCCGCACCGGGCGGTTCGAGTAGTTGAGGTCAGGTGAGGCGAGGCCTGCCCAGGCGATCAAAGTAGGCAATCGTCAGGACGTGATGCAGCCCGGTCATGCTGTTGTGCCACGAGCGACGGCTGAGGGCCGCTACCGATCGCGCGCCAGCGGTCATTGCCATGGAAGCCTGCGGCAGCGCGCATTACTGGGCCCGGCAACTCGCCAGCCTGGGGCATGAGGTGCGGCTGATCTCCGCGCACTTCGTCAGACCTTTCGTGAAGCGCAATAAAACTGATGTAGCTGATGCCCATGCGATCTGGGAAGCCGCTCAGCGGCCCGAGATGCGATTCGTGGCAGTCAAAAGCGAAGCGCAGCAAAGCGTGCTGACCCTGCGCCGCGTGCGCGAGCAATTGGTCAAGGTGCGCACCATGCAGGTCAATCAAATCCATGGGTTGCTCTACGAATTCGGCGTTGCCGTGTCGGCCGGTCGACATAGCCTGCGAGAAGCTGAGCAAGCGCTCGGGCAGTTGGCCGATACGCTGCCGGCGATGGTGATCGATACCCTGCGCGAGCAATTGCATCGCATCGGCATGCTCACGAAGGACATCGCCGAGATCGAACGCAGATTGACTGTTTGGCAGCGACAAAACGAAGCGGCCACGCGCCTCACAGCCATCCCCGGCGTCGCCCTGCTTAGCGCCACCGCCGCCGTGGCCACAATCGGCGATGCCTGCATGTTTCGCTCTGGGCGCGAATTTGCGGCATTCCTGGGTCTGGTGCCGCGACAAAGCGGCACGGGTGGCCGAGTAAAACTGCTTGGCATCAGCGCGGCGACATCTACATGCGTACTTTGCTGATTCACGGTGCGCGCGCCGTGCTCGCACGCGCTAAGCATTTGAGCGAAGCGCTGCAACGACTGCTCGCGCGACGACCGTTCAACGTGGTGGTCGTCGCTCTGGCGAACAAAATCGCGCGCACGATCTGGGCGCTTCTTGCTCACGATCGGACGTACGAAACCAGCGACGCGGCGCGAGCTGCGTAATTGTTCAACTCACTATAGGGAATGGGTCGCCAATAGGTTGCGCAGGTTGATGTACGCGTGATGGCAAAACAGGTCGGACCGTGGGCAAGCAAGCCTGAATGGGCGTAGGTCCTTCGAGGACTTCCCGGAGTTGAGGCCTTCCCCAGCAAATTCCATCAGGGTCAGCGGACCGACATCCGCACCGTAGGCCGGATATAAGTCTGCAGCCTGATCCTGTCCGCCGAACATGAATATCACCTGGCAAACCGGGAGGCGTCCATATAAGTGCGCCCATGCTGGGCGCACATGAAAAAGCCCGCAATGTCGCGGGCTTTCCACTTGCAACGCCGGGAGGCCGCGCGCGCAGTCGACTTGCGGCGAGCCAGTTTCCGCCGGGAACCATCGGTTGCGACGCTCGGGCCGAGTTCCACCTCGCGTTGCGTCCGGCTCTTGTCCTATTGGGCGCTAAAGGGCATCGTTCCCAACGAAGACAGCACGTACGTACCGTCTGCGTTCAGATATGAGCGAACGCCGTTCAGCAAAATCTGCCCTTGCTGAGTCATGACGCCGCTCCACGTATCCTGGATGCAATAGGGCCAGTTGGCAGGCCGGATATTCGCGATGAACGCGATGCTGTTGGGCGTGGTCACGTTGCCTACGTAGTTCCAGATTCCGGCGAGCACGCTGAAGGTCTGCTGCCCCTGCGGCGTGTATTTCGAAACGTAGCTTCCGCCGAATGTCCCGTTCCCTTCGTTTGCGCTGGCGATCGTCAACGTGAAAGCGCCGTCCTGGGATTTATAAGTTCCATTGATGTTCATGTGATTCTCCTTTTACCGAGTACACGTACATTTAGAATCTCTGGCAAGGGTAACAAACGCCGGGCAGCCGCATCGCCGACGCATCACCCTCGCTTTTCATTGGGCTCGCAATTGAATTGGCGGTGCAACTACCAAAAATGATAGGGAGATCGAAAGGCGCCCCTGCATCGTCCGTTGGTTGCATCGAAATCTCGCAGCGCTCGCGCAGCGCAAAGCTTGGCCGCTGCGTCGACGCGCGACGAGGTGGCTCACGGCCCGCGCGAACAGGCCCGAGACGAGGAGCGAGGTTACGACGACGGGAAGCCGCGAGTGTACGAGGTTACCGAGCAGGCGGATAACAACTCCGCGCTCCAGTTCGCGCCGAGTCTCTTGGGCGAACGCGTCGGGGCCTTGGGCCTCGTCGGTGCGAACAGCATTGGCGATGATTCGAACGTGATACGGCTGCATGCAGGTGGATTCGAGGCCGCGATTGCGGCATTGAATAGCGATTCGCGATTCAAGGTTGTGGCGTCGCCGAATCTGCGCGTGCGACCGGGGCAGGTAGCACGTTTGAACGTCGGGCAATCGGTGCCGGTCGTGGGGACCGTGTCGTATCCCAGTGCGACGGCACGCACCGGTACAGAGTGTGCAGTATCGGGATGAAGGCGCGATCTTTCAAGTTCAGCCGACCGTTAAGGCGAGCGTGATCGACTTGACTGTCACTGAGGAGACAAGCGATTTCGTGCGCACGACGCGACGACCGGCGTCAACAATTCACCGACGAAGAACACGCGCAAATTCGAATCGCCGTTCAGCGTGAAGGATGGCGACGCGTTGCTCATCGGTGGACCGACTCAGGACAAGGCTACCTGGATTGATTCGGGCCTGTCGTTTCTGCCCTCTTGGATGAAAGGACACTCGAGTGAGGGCAGGCGCATGGTAATCCTGTCGATGCTCGCCAGTGTAATGCTGCCGTCGCTACGTCCGTGCGGGCCGATCGGATGCAAGCGAAACGCGCTGCGACGTACGGCGTTGATGATCGTTTCATCATCGACCTTGCCGTCGTCACGGTAAAGCGCGAACCATTGGCTGCGGTTAGTTCCATAGCCGTATTCGCGCGCGAAATCGTAGAACCATCCCATGCTGCGCCCGACTGTCGGTCAATGACGTAGTACCGGCCGGGCGTCGACGTGAGACACCGCGTCATGCCTATTTTGATCCTGCGGCATGCCAGAGAATGCGGCGAAGGCGCCAATGCCGGGACATTGCAGGGTAGATAGTGACGCCCCGTTTAGGGTGAACGTGCAGATGGTTGGCATGGCTGGTTCTCTCGGGTTGGCTCGCCTCACCCTCCCCCAAACGCCAGTTTGGGCCGTACCTTTATTTTTGACAGGTTATTTGTTGTTATACCGATAGATCGATTTCATGCGCACAGAAGTTAATAGACATTCGCTTATTTTTAAGATACGGAACGCACCCAAACGCCGTTTCATAACCATATTTTTTTAATTAGATTAAATTACTTTCTTGACACACACTGCTCGAACCTGAATTTTTTATATAAACCACGCAACAAATACGAACAATCGGCCACCACAAATAGTAGTTTAAAAATCAATTAATCGGCATATTATTAATGCCATCCCTTCGACCCAATGACCACAGGGATAGCAGCCGTGAAATTAAATATTGTTTCCCATCAAATCAATCACCTCAATACAAAGAGGGCAAATCATGATTAACGTACTCAACAGCTCGTCCGAAAGCCTGCAAGTCGCGGTCAACTCGTGGGGGGCTTCCGACAACAGCTACGTCTCGCTGGCCATCAACAAGTCCACCTCTTTCGATCGCACGGACAAGCGCGGCTTCGTGCTGGCGGTGAAACGACAGGACGGCGAGCAGAACTTCTATGTCCTTTTCGACAGCGACATCAATGTCAGGGACAACGGCGTGGTCACCGATCACGGCATTCCCATCCGGCCTGCAAGCAATCGCTACCCCCATTCTGCCGCTGCCGAAAAGGCGTGATGCCATATCGTTCCATTTGAATCAGTGGACCGGTGTCGTTTCTGATGTTGCTTTATTGCGTCGTACCCGAGTAAGCGAATTTCGCACATGCGTAGCATGCTCTTCGGAGTTGTTTCATCGCACTGCATCGAACTTCTTTGCCCCCACTCGTGCTACTGACAGGTGGATTGAAATCAGCGTCAGCGTTAGGAGTGTCCGGCTCTTGCCGTAGTGACATAGAGCGACGACTCGGACACGGAGTTGCAACTGTTGGCGCGGCTCAGCGCAGCCCGCCGGACCGAGTAGCGGGTATCTCCGGGGAGGAGGAGCGTAGGCAGTGTCGTATGCGTCCCTCCCCCTCTGCAAAGCCGCCTTTTACTGAATGAGTGGCGGCTACGCGTGTTGTTCGGCGCGGCGAACCGCGCGCTTGATGCCCGATAGATGAACACCGTATTCATGGGCGAGCTCGGTGGCGTGTAGCGCCCGGCGCGTCATTGACGCGCAACGCGGCGCTCGCCCTCGCGTTCGAGGCTTCGCGGCCGGCCTAGGCAGATACCGCGCCTCTTGACGGTCTGCACGCCGCTCTTCGTCCGCTCGCGGATCATTTCTCGTTCGAATCCAGCGAATGCCCCAAGCATTTGGAGCATCAGGCGGCCAGCGGGAGAAGTTCTGTGCCGACACGCTCTGTAAGGCTTTCGAAACCAGCCCCGCGCTCCTGCAGCCGATCGATGCTGCTGAGCAGGTGCTCGAGTGATTGAGCGACGCGGAGACGACCAGCGTATCGCCGCGTTTAAGGTTTCTGAGGAGTTTGTCTGGGACTGATCGGTGCAAGTTTGCCACTGCCGTTTTTCTTCGTGGATTGCGTCGACGCCGGACTTCGGCAATGCGTCGATCTGCGCACGCGCTTCCTGTTCTTGTGTGGAAACTCTGGCGTAACCGATTCTCGTATGGCGCAAAAAAACGCCGGACTCTTTCACAGAATCCGGCGTTTCCTTACGAACAATTTCGAGATGTTCTCTTTCCTGGCGGAAAGGGTGGGATTCGAACCCACGATACGGTATAACCGTATACCGGATTTCGAGTCCGGCGCATTCGACCTCTCTGCCACCTTTCCTTTTTTGGTTCACCGTCAGGTCATCTCGGCGAAGCGAAGATTATAGAACAACTCCTCGCAGACTTCCAAGTTTTTCTTCAAATATTTTTCGAAGCCACCCGGACGCCCACTCAGGCCGCGTTCGACGGCGCGTCGATCCGCTCGATACCGCCCATGTACGGCCGCAGCGCGACGGGCACCGTCACCGAGCCGTCGGCGTTCTGGTAGTTCTCCAGTACCGCCACCAGCGTGCGGCCGACCGCGAGGCCCGAGCCGTTCAGCGTGTGCACGAGTTCCGGCTTGCCCTGCGCGTTGCGGAACCGCGCCTGCATCCGGCGCGCCTGGAACGATTCCGTGTTCGAGCAGCTCGAGATCTCGCGATACGTGTTCTGCGCGGGCAGCCACACTTCGAGGTCGAACGTCTTCGTCGCGGCGAAGCCCATGTCGCCCGTGCACAGCGTGATCACGCGGTACGGCAGCTCGAGCTTCTGCAGGATCGTCTCCGCATGGCCGACCATCTCGTCGAGCGCCGCATACGACGCCTCCGGCGCGACGATCTGCACCATCTCGACCTTGTCGAACTGGTGCTGGCGGATCATCCCGCGCGTGTCACGGCCGTACGAGCCCGCCTCCGACCGGAAGCACGGCGAATGCGCGGTCAGCTTGATCGGCAGCGCGGCCGCGTCGACGATCGTGTCGCGCACGGTGTTCGTCAGCGAGATTTCGGACGTCGAGATCAGGTACTGCGTGACGGTGTTCTCCGCCCCGCCCTTCTCGACTCGGAACATGTCGTCCGCGAACTTCGGCAACTGGCCCGTGCCGTACAGCACGTCCGGATTGACGATGTACGGCGTGTACGTCTCGCTGTAGCCGTGCTGCTGCGTGTGCGTGTCGAGCATGAACTGCGCGAGCGCGCGATGCAGGCGCGCGACGGGTCCGCGCAGCACGGTGAAGCGCGCGCCCGACAGCTTCGCGCCCGTTTCGAAATCGAGGCCGAGCGGCGTGCCGACATCGACATGATCCTTCACGTCGAAATCGAACTGTCGCGGCGTGCCCCAGCGGCGCACCTCGACGTTCTCCGTCTCGTCCTTGCCGACAGGCACGCTCTCGTGCGGCAGGTTCGGCATCTGCAGCATCAGGTCGGACAGGCGCGCCTGGATCTCGTCGAGCTTCACCGCCGACGCCTTCATCTCGTCGCCGATCCCCCCCACTTCGGCCATCACCGCCGACGTGTCCTCGCCGCGCCCCTTCATCGCGCCGATCTGCTTCGAGAGGCTGTTGCGACGCGCCTGCAGTTCTTCGGTGCGGGTCTGGATCTCACGGCGTTCCGCTTCGAGCGAGGAGAACGCAGCGACGTCGAGGGTGTAGCCGCGATCGGCGAGGCGTTTCGCGACGCCGTCGAGGTCTTTGCGCAGCAACTGGATGTCGAGCATGGGAGGACAGGAAAATCGTTGTGTAAGACGCGAATTCTAACGCACCGCGCGCCCGCCACGGCGCACGCTCGACGGGCGGCGGCGCAAACACGACGCCGCCCGTGGCAATATCGCGCTGCCGGCTTGCGCATCGCATGCCGGGAAACCGTTTTGCATGGGACCAGAGTCAGCGCCAGAGCGCCAACTCTGGTCGACCGCGATGCATGGGACCAGAGTAAGCGCTAAAGCGCCAACTCTGGTCGACCGCGTTGCATGGGACCAGAGTAAGCGCTAAAGCGCCAACTCTGGTCGACACCGGAGAATCGATGGCCATTGAACTGGACAAGGACGTGCGCGACCGAGCAGTCGCATCGCTGCAACGCTATTTCGCCGAGAACATGGACGAGCCGATCGGCAACATCCAGGCCGGCGCGCTGCTTCATTTCTTCGTCGAGGAGATCGCGCCCGCGATCTACAACCTCGCGATCGCCGATGCGCAGGAGCGCCTGCAAGCGCGCGTCGCCGAGCTCGACATCGAATGTCACGAACCGCCGTTCGAATACTGGAAGAAGCAGCCGGGCCGCAAGCGCTGACGCCCGCCGGCCGACGCCCTAGTCCTTCTTGCCGGCGTCCTTGTCGAGCTCGCGCAGCCAGGCGAGCTTGTCGGCGATCTTCGTCTCGAGCCCGCGCGGCGCCGGCTTGTACCAGCGCGGCTCGCGCATCCCGTCCGGCAGATAAGTCTCGCCCGCCGCGTACGCGTTCGGCTCGTCGTGCGCGTAGCGGTACGCGTGGCCGTAGCCAAGCTCCTTCATCAGCTTCGTCGGCGCGTTGCGCAGGTGCACCGGCACCTCGCGCGACTTGTCCTGCCGCACGAACGCCATCGCCTCGTTGTACGCGTTGTAGCCGGCGTTGCTCTTCGCCGCGCACGCCAAGTAGAGCACCGCCTGCGCGAGCGCGAGCTCGCCCTCCGGCGAACCGAGCCGCTCGTACGTCTCGGCCGCGTCGTTCGCGATCTGCATCGCGCGCGGGTCGGCGAGGCCGATGTCTTCCCACGCCATCCGCACGACGCGCCGCGCGAGGTACTTCGGATCGGCGCCGCCGTCGAGCATCCGGCAGAACCAGTACAGCGCGCCGTCCGGGTTCGAGCCGCGCACCGACTTGTGCAGCGCGGAGATCTGATCGTAGAAGTTGTCGCCGCCCTTGTCGAAACGGCGCGCGTTCATCGTCATCGCGCTCTCGACGAACGCCGCGTCGATCGTCGTCACGCCCGCGGACGTCGCCGCCGTCTGCGCCTGCTCGAGCAGGTTCAGGAAGCGCCGCGCATCGCCGTCCGCGTAGCCGACGAGCGCGTCGACCGCCTTATCTTCGAAGGCCAGCCCGGCGAGCGCCGTGTCCTGCGCGCGCGCGAGCAGCCGGCGCAGCTCGTCTTCCGTCAGCGACTTCAGCACGTACACCTGCGCGCGCGACAGGAGCGCCGAGTTCACCTCGAAGCTCGGATTCTCGGTCGTCGCGCCGATGAACGTGACGAGCCCCGATTCGACGAACGGCAACAGCGCGTCCTGCTGCGCCTTGTTGAAGCGGTGGATTTCGTCGACGAACAGGATCGTGTGGCGGCCGGTGCGGTTCAGCGTGTCGCGCGCCTGATCCATCGACTCGCGGATGTCCTTCACGCCGCCCAGCACCGCGGACAGCGCGATGAACTCGCAATCGAACGCGAGCGCGGTCAGGCGCGCGAGCGTCGTCTTGCCGACGCCGGGCGGCCCCCAGAGGATCATCGAATGCGGCTTGCCTGATTCGAACGCGAGCCGAAGCGGCTTGCCTTCGCCGAGAAGATGCGTCTGGCCGATCACGTCGGCGAGCGTCTTCGGGCGCAGCGCCTCGGCGAGCGGCCGGCGCGGTTCGACTGCAAACAGGTCGGACATGGACCTTGGCTCCCACGAATAACGATGACGGCACGCATTCGCCGCCGGACCGGACATTATGACAGCCGCGCGGCCCGACGCCACGTCCCCCCCGGCGGCGGCCCCAAAGCGAACCGGGCCCGCCATCGCTGGCGGGCCCGGTCGTCGGTCGTCGGTCGATGACGCGCGAGGCCGGCCGCGCTCAGCCGGTCACGACGTCCGCGCCCTTCGGCACGACGAACTTGAACTGGTCGGCCTTGAGCGGCGGATTCGTCTGGATATGGGTGAACGTGAGGAGCGTCACGTTGCCGAACACGTCGTGTAGTTCCATCGCGGCGAGCACGCCGTTCCTGAAGCCGATGCCGATCCGCTGGAACTGCGTGTCCTGCGCCTTCGGCACCATCTCGAGCCAATCGATCCCGCCCTTCTCGCCGGCGTCGCGCAGCGTGTAGTTCTTCTCCAGATCGTTGCTGCCGAACAGAATCGCGGCCGGGCTCGCGCCGAGCGCGCCCGCGAGCTTGCGCTCGGTGACCTGGTTCAGGTCCTTGTCGTACACGTAGAGCTTGTCGCCATCCGCCTGCAATACCTGCTGGTACGGCTTCTGATACGTCCAGATGAATTTGCCGGGCCGCGAGAACACGAAGCTGCCGCTCGAGTTGTCGGTCGGCTTGACGGTCGGCACCGCGCCGCTCGCCGCCTTCGACGGCGCCTTGACGATCTGCTGCGTGAAGTCGCCCTTCGCCGCATGAACCTTCGACACGAACGCCTTCAACTGCTCGGTGCCGCTCGCGAACGCGTGCGACGCGACGAGCGCGAGCGCCGCGCCGGCGAGCGCGGCGCACAACGTGCGCGCGAACGTGCGCTTCGGTGCAAGACCCGAACCGGTGTGAACTGCCAACGACTGATGCTGCATGTGAAGTTTTCTCCGTGGACGGCCGGCGCGTCGTAGACCAACGGCGCCGGCGCGAATTCATTCGGCGTCGCGCGCGGGCACGAGGATTTCACGATTCCCGCTCGACGACATCGCCGACACGAGCCCGGACTGCTCCATCTGCTCGAGCAGCCGCGCCGCGCGGTTGTAGCCGATCCGCAAATGGCGCTGCACGAGCGAGATCGACGCGCGCCGGTTCTTGACGACGATCTCGACCGCCTGGTCGTACAGCGGATCAGACTCGCCGTTCGCGTCGCCCGTTCCCGCGCCCGAGCCTTCGTCGCCGTCGACCGTGCCGCCTTCGAGGAGGCCCTCGACGTAGTTCGGCTCGCCGTGCTCCTTCAGCTTCTCGACGACGCGGTGCACCTCGTCGTCCGACACGAACGCGCCGTGCACGCGCACGGGCAGCCCGCTGCCGGGCGGCAGGTACAGCATGTCGCCCTGGCCGAGCAGCGATTCGGCGCCCATCTGGTCGAGAATCGTGCGCGAGTCGATCTTCGACGACACCTGGAACGCGATCCGCGTCGGCACGTTCGCCTTGATGAGGCCCGTGATCACGTCGACGGACGGGCGCTGCGTCGCGAGGATCAGATGGATGCCCGCCGCGCGCGCCTTCTGCGCGATCCGCGCGATCAGCTCTTCGACCTTCTTGCCGACGACCATCATCAGGTCCGCGAGCTCGTCGATCACGACGACGATGTGCGGCAGGCGGCCGAGCGGCTCCGGATCGTCCGGCGTCAGGCTGAACGGATTCGGGATCTTCTCTTCCCGCTTCTTCGCGTCTTCGATTTTGTTGTTGTAGCCGGCGAGGTTGCGCACGCCGAGCTTGCTCATCAGCTTGTAGCGGCGCTCCATCTCGGCGACCGTCCAGTTGAGCGCATGGCCCGCCTGGCGCATGTCGGTGACGACCGGACACAGCAGATGCGGAATCCCTTCGTAGACGCTCATTTCGAGCATCTTCGGATCGATCAGGATCAGGCGCACCTGCTCGGCGCTCGCCTTGTAGAGGAGCGACAGGATCATCGCGTTGATCCCGACCGACTTGCCCGAGCCCGTCGTGCCGGCGACGAGCAGGTGCGGCATCTTCGCGAGATCCGCGCACACGGGCTTGCCGCCGATGTCCTTGCCGAGGCCGATCGTGAGCATCGACGGCGCGTCCGCGTAGACCTCGGAGCCGAGGATCTCGGACAGGCGCACGGTCTGGCGGCGCTGGTTCGGCAGTTCGAGCGCCATGTAGTTCTTGCCGGGGATCGTCTCGACGACGCGGATCGACACGAGCGACAGCGAGCGCGCGAGATCCTTCGACAGATTGACGATCTGGCTGCCCTTGACGCCCGTCGCGGGCTCGATCTCGTAGCGGGTGACGACGGGCCCCGGGTACGCGGCGACGACGCTCACCTCGACGCCGAAGTCCTTCAGCTTCTTCTCGATGAGGCGCGACGTGAACTCGAGCGTATCGGCGGAGATCGACTCCTGCGACGCGGGCGCGGGATCGAGCAGCGAAATCGCGGGCAGCGTCGAATCGCCCGGCAGATCGGTGAAGAGCGGCTGCTGGCGCTCCTTCTCGGCGCGCTCGGACTTCGCCGGCGTGACGACGGGCGGCACGATCGTGACGGGCTCGTGCTCCTCGATCCGCACGCGCTCCTCCTCGACCTTGCCTTCGCGCTTGACGGCCGCGGCCTCGCCGAGCTTGCGGTCGCGCTCGGCCTCGCGGCGCAGCTTCGCGAGCGTGAACGCGTTGATGATCGCGTCGCCGACGCGCTCGGCGACCGACAGCCACGAAAAGCGGAAATACAGCGACAACCCGATCGCGAGCGCGATCAGAAGCGCAAGCGTGCCGCCCGTGAAGCCGAACGCGTGCGACACGCCGCGCGCGACCGTCTCGCCGACGACGCCGCCCGGCGCGCGCGGCAGCTGCACTTTCAGCGACCACATCCTGAGCGCCTCGATGCCGTCGCTCGCGAGCAGCACGAGGACGAACGCGAAGCCTTCGGCGAGCCAGCCCGCCGGTTTCGCCGGCTCGTCGGGCAGCGCGTCGTGCCGGGTGATCCGGCGGTAGCTCGCGGCGACGCGCCGCCCGAGCAGCACGATGAGCCAATAGGTGGAGAGGCCGAAGAGCAGCAGCATGATGTCGGCCGTCCACGCGCCGACCCGCCCTGCCCAGTTTGCGATGTGGTCGACCTGTGCGGCGTGCGTCCAGCTCGGGTCGCGCCGGCTGTAGCTCAGGAGCGCCATCAGCAGGAACGCGAGCAGCGCGACCTGGAGGATCCAGCGGATCTCGGTCAGTAGGCGCGACATGCGATGCGGCAGCGCTTGGGCCTGAGCGGTGTAAGGTGCTTTTGCCATGAATCCGTCAAGAGGGGCGATGAGGCGGCCTGCGCGGCAGGGCCGCCGATCGTTCGATCCGATCTATTGTAAACGCTGCGCCGCCGCGCCAAGTGTAAATGACGGTAACGCCCGGCCGGTTCCCGCCGGGAATGTGCACGCGCTACCACAGGCGGTCGCGGCGCGACGCTATCGCGCCGATTGAAAAAGTCCATTCGGCGGCGCAGCAAGCAGGCCTTTATAATGCGAGCTTTGCACCCATCTGCGACGGTATCCCGCTCGCAACGTGCCGCCCGGCAGCGTCATCCGCCCGGCCGGCCGCATTTTTACGGATCCTGCACATGCCCACGCCCAAACACGCGAAAGTCCTGATTCTCGGTTCCGGCCCCGCCGGCTACACGGCGGCCGTCTACGCGGCCCGCGCGAACCTGTCGCCCCTCCTGATCACGGGCATCGCGCAAGGCGGCCAGCTGATGACGACGACCGACGTCGAAAACTGGCCGGCCGATCCGGACGGCGTGCAGGGCCCGGAGCTGATGCAGCGCTTCCTCGCGCACGCGGAGCGCTTCAACACCGAAATCGTGTTCGACCACATCCACACCGCGAAGCTGCATGAAAAGCCGATCCGCCTCATCGGCGACGCGGGCGAATACACGTGCGACGCGCTCGTCATCGCGACGGGCGCGTCCGCGCAGTACCTCGGCCTGTCGTCGGAAGAAGCGTTCATGGGCAAGGGCGTATCGGCCTGCGCGACCTGCGACGGCTTCTTCTACCGCGGCCAGAACGTCGCCGTCGTCGGCGGCGGCAATACGGCCGTCGAGGAAGCCCTCTACCTGACGGGCATCGCGAAGAAGGTCACGGTGATCCACCGCCGCGACAAGTTCCGTGCGGAGCCGATCCTCGTCGACCGTCTGCTCGAGAAGGAGAAGGAAGGCGTCGTCGAGATCAAATGGGACCACGTGCTCGACGAAGTGACGGGCGACGCTTCCGGCGTGACGGGCGTGCGCGTCAAGCACGCGAAGACGGGCGCGACCGAGGACGTCGCGGTGCAGGGCCTCTTCATCGCGATCGGCCACAAGCCGAACACCGACATCTTCAAGGGCCAGCTCGAGATGAAGGACGGCTACATCATCACGAACAGCGGCCTGTCGGGCAACGCGACGGGCACGAGCGTGCCGGGCGTGTTCGCGGCGGGCGACGTGCAGGACCACATCTACCGTCAGGCGATCACGAGCGCGGGCACGGGCTGCATGGCGGCGCTCGACGCGCAGCGCTATCTCGAAAGCCCGCACGACCGCAAGTAAGCGCGCCGCGCGGCGCTACAATGGCATCGCCGCGCGCCGCCTGCCGGGTCTGGAACACCGCAGCCGCTGTGCATCGCGCAGCGGCTTTTTCATGTCCGTCGGGCGAAACCGCAGCGTCGGCGCGCCCGCCCATCCGCATCCGATTCATCATGGCGAAAAACCAGCCTCATCCGAGCGACCCCGCGAAGCGGCAAGCCGCCGCACGGGCCGTCGAACCGACTCCCGCGCCCGCGAGCCCGCCTCCGCCGCCCGCCGCGCTGCGCGGCCAGGGCCTGGCCGGGCTCGGCGCGCTGCGTGCGACGCTCGCGGGCGAATCCGAGCGCCGCACGCGCGAAGCGGCGCAGGCGAAGCAGGCCGCCCGCCGGAACGCCGCGGATGCCGACCTGTTCCGCCGCGAGATCGGCGAGATCACGCCGCTCGCCGCGCCGTCGCGCGCCGAGAGCGGCCGCCCGCCGCCCGCGCCCGTGCCGAAGCACACGCAGCAAGACGAGGAAGCGGTGCTGTCCGAGACCTTGTCCGACGAATTCGATCCCGAGACGCTGCTCGACACCGACGAGACGCTTTACTACCACCGCCCCGGCGTGAGCCGCGATGTCGTGCGCAAGCTGAGAAGCGGCGCGTGGATCGTCCAGGCGCAACTCGACCTGCACGGAATGCGGCGCGACGAGGCGCGCGATGCGCTCGCCGAATTCATCCGCGAAGCGGGCAAGAAAGGCCTGCGCTGCCTGCGCGTGATCCATGGCAAGGGGCTCGGCTCAGCCGGCAAGGAGCCGGTGCTGAAAGGCAAGGTGCGCGCGTGGCTCGTGCAGAAGGACGAGGTGATCGCGTTCTGCCAGGCGCGCGGCCACGACGGCGGCGCGGGCGCGGTGCTCGTGCTGCTGCAGCCGGCGTAGAGCGGCGACCGGAGGCCGCGTGCCGCCCAGGCCCACGCTCGCGATCGCGGCCCTGGAGGCGATCGCGCCCCTCCCGTTCGCGATCTCGGGCTTCGTCGAGGCGCGCAAGAACCGGCTCGATTCGGTCGGCACGTTCGTCGTCGCGCTCGCGACCGCGTTCGGCGGGAGCACGAACAGGCGCTAGCCGCGCACGATGCACGGAACAAAAAGGGCGGCCCGTGCACGCACGGCCGCCCTTCTCTTCCCTGACTTCGCCCCGCGATCCCCCGAATCACCCGCGATCGACGTAGCGACGCACGACGCACGGCACACGACGAACGCTGCGCGCAAGCCGCGCCGCGTCGCCGAGCGCCGCCCGCGCCGGATCACGCGATCCGCGCTTCCGTCGACGGATCGAACAGCACCGCCTTCGACACGTCGAACAACAGCGACAGCTTCTGCTGCGGCTTCGGATCGGCGGCCGGGTGCACGCGGCTCACGATCCGCTTGCCGTTGACCTGCGCGAACACGTGCGTGTCCGGGCCGGTCGGCTCGGTCACGTCGACCGTCACGTCGACCGGCTGCAGCCGCGACGTCTCGCCGTTGTGCGCGCTCCTCGCATCGGTGATCCGCTCGGGCCGCAGCCCGAGGATCACGTCGCGGCCGACGTGGCCGTTCATCCGCTTCGCGTCGAACGGCAGGTTCAGCACGCCGCGCATCGCGCCCGTATCGAGCTCGATGCCGACGCCGCTCCCCTGCTCGACGAGCTTGCCGCTGATGAAGTTCATCGGCGGCGCGCCGATGAAGCCCGCGACGAACAGGTTCGACGGCGAATCGTAGATCTCCTGCGGCGCGCCGAACTGCTGGACGACGCCGTCCTTCATCACGGCGATCCGGTCGCCGAGCGTCATCGCCTCGATCTGGTCGTGCGTCACGTAGACGATCGTCGTGCCGAGGCGCTGGTGCAGCAGCTTGATCTCGGCGCGCATCTCGATGCGCAGCTTCGCGTCGAGGTTCGACAGCGGCTCGTCGAACAGGAACAGCGACGGATCGCGCGCGAGCGCGCGGCCCATCGCGACGCGCTGCCGCTGGCCGCCCGACAGCTGGCCCGGCTTGCGGTCGAGCAGGTGCTCGATTTGCAGCATCGCGGCGACGCGGTCGACGATCTGCTTCTGCTCGCTCTTCGCCACCTTGCGGATGTTGAGGCCGAACGAGATGTTCTCGCGCACCGTCATCGACGGATACAGCGCGTACGACTGGAACACCATCGCGATGTCGCGATCCTTCGGCGACAGGTCGTTGACGACCTTGTCGCCGATCCGGATCTCGCCCTTCGTCACGGTCTCGAGGCCCGCGATCATGTTGAGGAGCGTCGACTTCCCGCAGCCCGAACCGCCGACGAGAATCAGGAACTGGCCGTCCTCGATGTCGATGTCGACGCCCTTGAGGACGGGCACCCCGTTCGGGTAGGTCTTGTACACGTCACGGATGGAAAGGCTTGCCATGCTGTGAATCCTCTGTCTCAGTGCGGCGCGCGTGCGCCGCGTCGTGTCTCGTATCGTTGCGCCGCGCGCGGCGCCTGCATGTTCGCGTCGAGCGTCCCGACGTCACCCCTTGACCGCGCCCGCCGTCAGGCCGCGCACGAAGTAGCGGCCGGCGATCACGTAGACGAGGAGCGTCGGCAGCGCGGCGATGATCGCGCCCGCCATGTCGACGTTGTATTCCTTCACGCCCGTCGACGTGTTGACGAGGTTGTTCAGCGCGACCGTGATCGGCATCGAATCGACGCCCGAGAACACGATCCCGAACAGGAAGTCGTTCCAGATCTGCGTGAACTGCCAGATCAGGCACACCATGAAGATCGGCAGCGACACGGGCAGCAGGATCTTCGTGAAGATCGTGAAGAAGCCCGCGCCGTCGATGCGCGCCGCCTTCACGAGCTCGGCCGGCACGCTCACGTAGAAGTTGCGGAAGAACATCGTCGTGAACGCGATCCCGTACACGACGTGCACGAACACGAGGCCGGGAATCGTGTTGGCCATTCCGAAGAAGCCCTGCAGCCGCGCCATCGGCAGCAGGATCACCTGGAACGGGATGAAGCAGCCGACGAGCAGCATCGTGAAGAGCGCGTCCGCGCCGCGGAAGCGCCAGTGCGTGAGCACATAGCCGTTGAACGCGCCGATCAGCGACGAGATCAGCACGGCCGGAATCACCATCTTGATCGAATTGAAGAAGAACGGCTTCATCCCGTCGCAGCGCACGCCGGTGCACGCCTCGCTCCACGCCTTCACCCACGGCGAGAAAGTCCAGTTCGACGGCGGCGTCAGCAGGTTGCCGGTGCGCAGCTGGTCGAGGTCCTTGAACGACGTCGACAGCATCACGTAGATCGGAAACAGGAAGTACAACGCGAACAGGATCAGCGCCGCGTAAATGACTGCCCGGCTGATGGTCATCTTAGGCTGCATTGCGGGTGCTCCTCGATTCCAGATACATCAGCGGCACGAGCACCGCGACGACCGTCGCGAGCATCATCACCGACGACGCCGCGCCGACGCCGAGTTGCCCCCGATTGAACGAATACGTGTACATGAACATCGCGGGCAGCGACGACGACGTGCCCGGCCCGCCCGCCGTCAGCGCGACGACGAGGTCGAAGGTCTTGATCGTGATGTGGCAGAGGATCAGGAGCACCGAGAAAAACACGGGGCGCATGCTCGGAATCACGATCTTGCGGTAGATCGTGGGCAGCGTCGCGCCGTCGACCTGCGCCGCCTTGAAGATCTCGCTGTCGACGCCGCGCAGGCCGGCGAGGAAGAGCGCCATCACGAAGCCCGTCGACTGCCAGACGGCCGCGATCACGACGCAGAAGATCGCCTTGTCCGGATCGTCGAGCCAGCCGAACGAGAAACTCGTCCAGCCCCAGTCGTGCATCACCTTCTCGAGGCCGAGGCCCGGGTTCAGGACCCACTGCCACGCGGTGCCCGTGACGATGAACGACAGCGCCATCGGATACAGGAACACCGCGCGCAGCGCGCCTTCGTTGCGGATCTTCTGGTCGAGCAGGATCGCGAGAAAGAGACCGAGCACGACGCAGATCGCGATGAACGGAACGCCGAACCAGCCGAGGTTCGCGGCCGACGTCCACCAGACGTCGTTCTGGAACAGATCCGAATAGCGGCCGAAGCCGTCGAAGCCGTAGTTTGGCAACAGCCGGGAATTCGTCAGCGACAGATAGCCGGTGACGGCGATGAAGCCATAGATGAAAACCAAGGCGATCGCGATGCTGGGCGCGAGCACCAGTTTCGGAATCCAGCGGTCGGCGAACGCCGACAGCGGCGACGTGCGGTGCGCGGCAGCCGCGCTGGTTCCGTTTCCGCTAAGAGGGGCAGCCACGTGTTTCGACTCCTGGAACGAGGTCGCCTGCGCGTCGGCAAGAAGCCGGCGCGGGCGGCGGGTACGGCGCGGGCCGGCACGCGGCCCGTTTGCTGCGGTTGCAGCACGAAGCACCCGGCGCGACGATGCGTGAAACCGGGCGCCCGCGCCGTGCGTTACTTCACCTTCGCGGCTCGTGCGAGCGCGGCAACCGCGCTCTTCGAGTCCTGCTGCGAGTTCATGAACTTCGTCACGACGTCGGTGATCGCGCCCGCCGTCGCGTCGCCCTGCGCCATCCCATGCGCGAGCGACGGCACGTAGCCGCCCGACTTGATCGCCGTCTGTTCATCAGCGTAGGACTTCTTCGCGCAATCGTCGAACTTGTCCATCTTCACGCCGAGACGCACTGGGATCGAGCCCTTCAGCAAGCTGAACTGCTCCTGGAATGCGGGCGTCATGATCGTCTTCGCGAGCGCGATCTGGCCGGGCGTCGCCGCCTTCTGGCCCTTCTGCTGGAAGAACACGAACGAATCGACGTTGAACGTGTACGCATTCGCCGTGCCCGGCACCGCCGCGCAGATGTAGTCCTTGCCCGGCTTCTTGCCCGCCGCCTCGAACTCGCCCTTCGCCCAGTCGCCCATGAACTGCATGCCGGCGCGGCCGTTGATGACCATCGCGGTCGCAAGGTTCCAGTCGCGGCCGTTGCGGCCGGTGTCGAAGTAGCCCTGGATCTTGCGGACCGTGTTGAACACTTCCAGCATCTTGTCCGACGTGAGCGTCTTCTGGTCGAGATCGACGAGCGCCTTCTTGTAGAAGTCGGCGCCTTGCGACAGCACGACGTCTTCCCACAGCGTCAGGTCCTGCCACGGCTGACCGCCCATCGCGACCGGCTGGATGCCCGCCGCCTTCAGCTTGTCGGCGATCTGGAAGAATTCGGGCCACGTCGCGGGCGGCTTTGCGCCGATCTTGTCGAGCGCGGCCTTGTTGATGTAGAGCCAGTTGACGCGGTGCACCGAGAACGGCGCCGCGACGGTGTTGCCCTTGTATTTGATGATCTTGTCGATCTCGGGCGGCAGGTTCTGCTTCCAGTCGCCCGCGGCGGAATCGATGTTCACGAGCACGCCCTGATCCGCCCATTCCTGGATCAGCGGCCCCTTGATCTGCGCGGCCGACGGCGCGTCGCCGCTGATGACCTTCGTCTTCAGCGCGGTCATCGCCGCGGCGCCCGCGCCGCCCGCGACCGCGTAGTCCTTCCAGACGTAGCCCTGCTTCTGCAGGTCGTCCTTCAGTGCGCCGACCGCCTTCGATTCACCGCCCGACGTCCACCAGTGCAGCACCGTGACGTTCTCGGCTGCTTGCGCCGCTGCGGCGCCGAACAACAGGCCTGCGGCGCCGAGCGCGCCCATGATCGCGCGAATTTTCATCAGTTATCTCCTCCAGATTTGGATCGATTCGTCAGGCTTTCGACTGCGCGGATGCGTGAAAGCCGGCTTTGCTACGGAACGACACGGGAAATCGAGCCGCGAACGACGCATGATGCGTGCGGGCCGATGCCGGCCGCGGGCTCTTAGGAACTGAGTGACTCGAGATTCAACGACTGTCTCCTCTTTGGGCTATCCGGTTCCGCCGCCGCGCGGCTCGAACCCGGGGCAGCGACGCGCGCGAACATGCGCTTCATCAATGTCCGATAACATTTCCACGTGCGGCGCTCGCGCCGCACGGCCCGTCCGAAGATCGCGCCTCTTCATGCCGTGCGCTTCTTTTCTTCGTTCGGGTGCTACCCCTTGCGGCGGATTGTAGTTAAACTACAATTCAGTGTCAAAAATATTTTTATCGCACTACGGCCCGCGTCGCGGGCATCCCCAAACGGCGGAGACACATGCATACCGATTCGAGCTTCACCTTCGTTCTCTTCGGCGGCACCGGCGATCTGTCGATGCGCAAGATTCTCCCCGCGCTCTTCGAGGCGCACCGCGCGAACATGCTGTCGGAAGCCGGCAGGATCGTCGCCGTGGCCCGCCATGCGGCGGACCGCGACGGCTACCTGCAATGGGTCGACGAGCACGTGAAGCCGCACGCGGCGAAGGCGGTGGGCGGCGCGTTCGACGAATCCGTCTGGCAGGGCTTCCTCGAGCGCATCGTGTACGTGAAGCTCGACCTCGGCCGCGCGGAGGACTACGCGTTGCTGCGCGATGCGGTCGGCCGGCTGTCGGGCATCCGCGTGTTCTATCTGGCGACGGGCCCGTCGCTCTTCGTGCCGATCTGCAAGGCGCTCGCCGCCGCGGGCCTCAACGAAGGCGCGCGGATCGTGCTCGAGAAGCCGCTTGGCTACGACCTGCGCTCGTCGAACGCGATCAACGACGCAGTCGGCGAGATCTTCGCCGAAGATCAGATCTATCGGATCGACCACTACCTCGGGAAGGAGCCGGTGCAGAACCTGCTCGCGCTGCGCTTCGGCAATGCGCTCTTCGAGCCGCTGTGGCGCCGCGAATGGGTCGAGAGCATCCAGATCACGATCGCCGAGGAGCTCGGCGTCGAAGCCCGCGGCGATTTCTACGACAATACCGGCGCGCTGCGCGACATGGTGCAAAACCACTTGCTGCAGCTTCTGTCGATCGTCGCGATGGAGCCGCCGCACTCGATGGATTCCGATTCGGTCCGCGACGAGAAGCTGCGCGTGTTGCGCGCGCTGAAGCCCGTCGATCCGCGCGACATCGGCAAGGTCGCCGTGCGCGGCCAGTACCACGCGGGCGTGATCAAGGGCGCGCAGGTGCCCGCCTACGCGACCGAGTCCGGCGTGAAGTCCGACAGCCAGACCGAGACGTTCGTCGCGCTGAAGGTCGAGATCGAGAACTGGCGCTGGGCCGGCGTGCCGTTCTTCCTGCGCACCGGCAAGCGGCTCGCCGACCGCGTCGCGGAGATCGTCGTCAACTTCCGTCCGGTGCCGCACTCGGCGCTCGGGCCCACTGCGCTGCGCGCGGGCGCGAACCGCCTCGTGATCCGGCTGCAGCCGAACGAGTCGATTCGTCTGTACTGCCTCGCGAAGCAGCCGGGCGAAGGGATGAATCTCGCGAGCGTGCACCTCGACCTCGCGTTCGACCAGTTCTTCAAGGAAGGCCAGATGGAGGCGTATCAGCGCCTGCTGCTCGACGTGATCAACGGCCGCCTCGCGCTCTTCGTCCGTCGTGACGAACAGGAAGCCGCATGGCGCTGGGTCGAGCCGATCCTGAACGAATGGGCGCGCTCGGCGAAGCCGCCGAAGCCGTACGCGGCCGGCACCTGGGGCCCCGCCGCCGCGAGCGCGATGCTCGCGCAGCACGGCACCTGCTGGCTCGAAGAAGAAAACTGATGCAAAGCGGCGCGCGTGCGGTTTCGCATGCGAGCCGCTCGATGGTTCCCACTGAATTCATTCAATTCAATAAAGGCAGTCTGGAGGAGAAGTGATCGAGGTTCACGCTTTCGAAAGCCCGCGCGCGCAATCCGAAGCGCTCGCGCAAGCGGTCGGCGAAGCGCTCGCGGCAGCGCTCGCGCAGCGCGCGCGCGCAACGCTCGCAGTGTCGGGCGGCACGAGCCCGCGGCCGTTCCTGCAAACGCTGTCGAGCGCCGCGCTCGACTGGCCGCGGATCGACGTGACGCTCGTCGACGACCGCTGGGTCCCCGATACCGACAACGCAAGCAACGCGAAGCTCGTACACGAAACGCTGCTGCGAAACGCGGCCGCGCACGCGCGCTTCGCGCCGCTCGTCGACCTGCGCGAGTCGCCCGACACGCAGGTCGCCGCGCTCAATCAGAGCCCCGCGCATCCGCTGCCCGACGTCGCCGTGCTCGGCATGGGCGAGGACGGCCACACCGCATCGATCTTCGCGGACGCGCCCGAATGGGATCACGCGATCGCGACGACCGAGCGCTTCGTCGCCGTCCATCCGGGCGCCGCGCCGCATGCGCGCGTGAGCCTGTCGCTCGACGCGCTGAAGCGCATCGACCGCCTGTTCCTGCTGATTGCGGGAAGCCGCAAGCGCGAGGTGCTCGAGGCGGCCGCCGCCGCGCCGCAGAAGAACGCGATTTCGCAACTCGCCAACGACAAGGGGACGAAGCTCGATGTCTACTGGTGCGCAAACTAACGTCGCCGCGGCGAGCCAGCACGCCGACGGGCCGCGCCTATTGGCCGACGTCGGCGGCACGAACGCGCGCTTCGCGCTCGAGACGGGCCCGGGCGAGATCACGCAGATCCGCGTGTACCCGGGCGCCGACTATCCGACGCTCACCGACGCGATCCGCAAGTATCTGAAGGACGTGAAGATCGGCCGCGTGAACCACGCGGCGATCGCGATCGCGAATCCCGTCGACGGCGATCAGGTCCGGATGACGAATCACAACTGGAGCTTCTCGATCGAAGCGACGCGCCGCGCGCTCGGCTTCGACACGCTCCTCGTCGTCAACGATTTCACCGCGCTCGCGATGGCGCTGCCGGGCCTCACCGACGCGCAGCGCGTGCAGATCGGCGGCGGCGCGCGCCGGCAAAACAGCGTGATCGGCCTGATGGGACCGGGCACGGGGCTCGGCGTGTCGGGCCTCATCCCGGCCGACGATCGCTGGATCGCGCTCGGCAGCGAAGGCGGCCACGCGACGTTCGCGCCGATGGACGAACGCGAGGATCTCGTGTTGCAGTACGCGCGCCGCAAGTATCCGCACGTGTCGTTCGAGCGCGTGTGCGCGGGCCCGGGCATGGAGATCATCTATCGCGCGCTCGCCGCGCGCGACAAGAAGCGGGCCGCCGCGAACGTCGACACGGCCGACATCGTCGAGCGCGCGCACGCGGGCGATGCGCTCGCGCTCGAGGCGGTCAAGTGCTTCTGCGGAATTCTCGGCACGTTCGCGGGCAACCTCGCGGTGACGCTCGGCGCGCTGGGCGGCATCTACATCGGCGGCGGCGTCGTGCCGAAGCTGGGCGAGCTGTTCATGCGCTCGCCGTTTCGCGCGCGCTTCGAGGCGAAGGGCCGCTTCGAGACCTATCTCGCGAACATCCCGACCTACCTCATCACCGCCGAGTATCCGGCGTTCCTCGGCGTGTCGGCGATCCTCGCCGAGCAGTTGTCGAACCGCACGGGCGGCGCGTCGTCGGCCGTGTTCGAGCGGATCCGGCAGATGCGCGATGCGCTGACGCCCGCCGAACGCCGCGTCGCCGATCTCGCGCTCAACCATCCGCGCTCGATCATCAACGATCCGATCGTCGACATCGCGCGCAAGGCCGACGTGAGCCAGCCGACCGTCATCCGCTTCTGCCGCTCGCTCGGCTGCCAGGGGCTGTCGGATTTCAAGCTGAAGCTCGCGACAGGCCTGACGGGCACGATTCCGATGAGCCACAGCCAGGTGCATCTCGGCGACACCGCCACCGACTTCGGCGCGAAGGTGCTCGACAACACGGTATCGGCGATTCTCCAGTTGCGCGAGCATCTGAACTTCGAGCACGTCGAGCAGGCGATCGACATCCTCAACAACGCGCGGCGCATCGAGTTCTACGGGCTCGGCAATTCGAACATCGTCGCGCAGGACGCGCACTACAAGTTCTTCCGCTTCGGAATCCCGACGATCGCGTACGGCGACCTGTACATGCAGGCGGCGTCCGCGGCGCTCCTCGGCAAGGGCGACGTGATCGTCGCTGTGTCGAAGTCGGGCCGCGCGCCGGAGCTGTTGCGCGTACTCGACGTCGCGATGCAGGCGGGCGCGAAGGTGATCGCGATCACGTCGAGCAACACGCCGCTCGCGAAGCGCGCGACGGTCGCGCTCGAGACCGATCACATCGAGATGCGCGAGTCGCAGTTGTCGATGATCTCGCGAATCCTGCATCTCGTGATGATCGACATCCTCGCGGTCGGCGTCGCGATCCGCCGCGCCGCGCCGAACGCGGAACTCGCGGAGGCGATGGCGCGCGCGAAGGTGCGCGCGGGCACGAGTGCGGACGACGAAGCCGCCGACGTGCTCGACTGGCTGAGCCACGGCGCGGCGCCTGCGGCAAAAGACTGACGCGAGCCGCGAGCCGCGAATCGCAGTGAACCGGAGCCTGGGGGCTCCGGTTTTTTTGTGCGGCCGCATTGCGTGGGACCGGCACGCGGGCAAATCCTTCGACCCGTCGCACCTGGTTGCACCCACAGCAGATTGTTTGCGCAACCTTCCAAAGCACTAGAAAAACTTTCCACGCGGCGGCCAAAGTCCGCACTTCTTTGGAAACATTTTCCATTTTGACAAAATTAAGCTTACCTTCAATCGACTCGCTTTCGTAGCCGCCGGACGACGCCCCGCCCCGCACATCCCGCATGAATCCGCGCGGTGCCGGGATCGCCGCCGAAGCGACGACGCAGCCGCGAAATCACCCGATCAGTTTTTATCAACGGAGATCAAGATGAAGGCATTCAAACCGATGTTCACGTCAGCAGTCGCCGCCGCGCTCGTGGGCATCGCGACCGCCTCCGCGCACGCGGCCGACCTGCTCGACAGCGTCAAGCAAGCCGGCGTGCTCAAGATCGCGCTCGAAGGCACGTACCCGCCGTTCGATTACCGCAACAGCGACGGCCAGCTCGAAGGATTCGACGTCGACGTGGCGAAGGCCGTCGCCGCGCGGCTCGGCGTGAAGCCTCAATTCATCACGACCGAATGGAGCGGGATCCTCGCCGGCCTGCAAGCGGGAAAGTTCGACGTGATCGTCAACCAGGTTGGGATCACGCCGGCGCGCAAGCAGGCGCTCGACTTCAGCCAGCCGTACGTGTACTCGAGCGTGCAGCTGCTGCAGCGTGAAAACGATTCGCGCGCGTTCAAGTCGCTGAACGACCTGAAGGGCCTCAAGGCGGGTGTCGTGCTGGGCAGCAACTATGCGGATCTCGTGAAGACGGTGCCCGAGGTCGGCCTGCGAACCTATCCCGGCGATGCGGAGATGCTGAGCGATCTCGCAACGGGCCGGATCGACGCGGCCGTGAATGACCACCTGATGCTTTCGTACCTGATCAAGCGCTCGCACCTGCCGCTGCGCACGGGCAACATGATTCCCGGCGCCGACACGCAAATGGGCATTCCGTTCCGCAAGGGTAATCCGAAGTTCGCGAAGGCGATCGACGACGCGCTCGCGGCGATGCGCCAGGACGGCACGCTGAAAAAGATCTCGATGCAGTGGTTCGGCTCCGACACGACAACCCCCAACGTACGTTGACCGCAACTGCCCGTGCGCGCGTCGGCCCGCATTGCGCCGCCGGCGCGCCCGGCAACGATCTGGAGACAAGTTCATGGAAGCGTTCAATCTGATCGTTCACAGCCTTCCCATCCTGGCGATAGGCGCGGTGCTCACGATCAAATTCGCGGTCGCGTCGATGATGCTGGGCTTGATCGTCGGCCTTCTCGTCGCGATCGTGCGCATCGGCAACAACAAGCCCCTGTCCGCGATCGCTCAGGGTTACGTCAGCGTGATGCGCGGCACGCCGCTCCTCGTGCAAATGTTCGTCGTCTACTACGGACTGCCCAGCATCGGCATCTCGCTCGATCCGACCTCCGCTGGCATCCTCACACTCACGCTCAACGCGGGCGCGTACCTGTCGGAAAGCATGCGCGGCGCGATCCTCGGCATCGGCCGCGGCCAGTGGGCCGCATCGCACAGTCTCGGCTTCACGCACGTGCAAACACTGCGCCATGTGATCTGCCCGCAGGCGCTGCGTCTCGCAGTGCCGAGCCTCGGCAACACGCTGATCAGCCTCATCAAGGACACGTCGCTCGTCTCCGTCATCACCGTCACGGAGCTGCTGCGCTCGACGCAGGAAGTGATCGCGTCGACGTTCCAGCCGCTGCCGCTGTATCTCGCCGCCGCTGCGATCTACTGGGTGCTGAGCACGCTGCTCGCGCGACTGCAGGGCCGCATCGAAACGCGCTGCGCGCTGCCGTCGACGCACTGATCCCCGCGCGCCGGCCGTCCGGCTCCCGGACGGCCGCGCGTCCCGCCACTCACGAAGCACCCCGACATGATTACTCTCGACAACGTATCGAAGTGGTACGACAAGCATCAGGTCCTCACCGATTGCAGCGCGGCGGTCTCGAAAGGCGAAGTGGTCGTCGTCTGCGGCCCGTCCGGCTCCGGCAAGTCGACACTCATCAAGACGATCAACGGCCTCGAGCCGTTCCAGAAAGGCAGCATCACCGTCGACGGCGCGCGGCTCGACGATCCGTCGGTCAAGCTCGCGCAACTGCGTGCGCGCGTCGGCATGGTGTTCCAGCATTTCGAACTGTTCCCGCACCTGTCCGTTCTCGACAACCTCACGCTCGCGCAGATCAAGGTTCTGCGCCGCGCGAGGGACGACGCGCACGACACCGGGCTGCGCCTGCTCGACCGCGTCGGGCTGAAAGCGCATGCGCGGAAATTCCCCGGCCAATTGTCGGGCGGCCAGCAGCAGCGCGTCGCGATCGCGCGTGCGCTGTCGATGAATCCCGTCGCGATGCTGTTCGACGAACCGACGTCCGCGCTCGATCCGGAGATGATCAACGAAGTGCTCGACGTGATGGTCGAGCTCGCTCGCGAAGGGATGACGATGGTCTGCGTCACGCACGAGATGGGCTTTGCGCGCAAGGTCGCGCATCGCGTGCTGTTCATGGATCGCGGCGTGATCGTCGAAGACGCGGCGAGCGACGCGTTCTTCGATGCGCCGCGCTCCGAGCGCGCACGCGACTTCCTCGACAAGATCCTGCACTGACCCGCGCCGCATGCCGCCGCCGGCCGCGACACGTCGACCCGACACTTCGACTCGATATCCTCCACCCGACACCTCGACCCGGCATGAACACGACGACGCCTCTTTCAACCCGACTGAGCGCCTTTGCGCGCCTGAACCTGATCGACGCGGCGACGCCGCTGCAACGGCTGCCGCGCCTGTCGGCGCACGTCGGCCGCGACGTCTACGTGAAGCGCGACGATTTCACGCCGCTCGCGATGGGCGGCAACAAGCTGCGCAAGCTCGAGTTTCTCGCCGCGGACGCGATCCGTGAGAAGGCGGACGTGCTCGTGACCGCGGGCGCGATCCAGTCGAATCACGTCCGGCAGACCGCGGCGCTCGCCGCGCAGCTCGGCCTCGATTGCGTCGCGCTGCTCGAGAACCCGATCGGCACCGCACGCGACGATTATCTGCGGAGCGGCAACCGGCTGCTGCTCGATCTGTTCCGCGTGCGCGCGCACGAAGTCGGCAGCCTCGACGACGCGGACCGGCAGCTCGAAGCGGCCGCGCAGCAGCTGCGCGACGAAGGACGCCGTCCGTACGTGATTCCGATCGGAGGATCGAATGCGCTCGGCGCACTCGGCTACGTGCGCGCGGGTCTCGAGCTCACGCAGCAGATCCGCGCGGGGGGACTCGACTTCTCGGCCGTCGTGCTCGCGTCCGGCAGCGCGGGCACGCATGCGGGTCTCGCGTTCGCGCTCTCGCACGCATTGCCGTCGCTGCCCGTGATCGGAGTCACCGTGTCGCGCACCGATGCGGCGCAGCGTCCGAAGGTGCAGCAACTGCTCGACCGGACGAGCGAGCTGCTCGACATCTCGACGCCGGCCGACACGCGCATCGATCTGTGGGACGACTACTTCGCGCCGCGCTACGGCGAGCCCAATCGCGCGGGCATCGAAGCAGTCCGGCTGCTCGCGCGGACCGAGGGGCTGCTGCTCGATCCCGTGTACACGGGCAAGGCGATGGCGGGCCTGCTCGACGGCATCGCGCGCGGCCGCTTCGAACGAAACGGCCCGGTGCTGTTCCTGCACACGGGCGGCGCGCCCGCGCTGTTCGCGTATCGCGACGCGTGCGGCACGGATTGATTCGCGAACTCGCGCGCACGTCGCGATCGCGAATCTTGCGCGGCCCGCCGGCGATCGTCGTCGGCAGGCCGCGCGCCCGCGTCACTCGGTCGCGACGTAATCGAGCGGCAGCGCGGTCGTGCGCTTGATGACCTCCATCGCGAACGCGGAGCTCACGTCCATCAGCTCGACGCTCTTGATGAGCCGCTTGTAGACGCTGTCGTAGCCGGCGATGTCGGGCACGACGACCTTCAACAGGTAATCGACGTCGCCGCTCATCCGATAGATTTCGATGATCTCCGGAATCGCGCGGACGGCCTCGATGAAGCGCATCGTCCACGCGTCGCCGTGCTGGTTCGAGCGCACCGTCACGAACGCGGTGAGCCCGAGATTCAGCTTCGCCGGATCGCAGAGCACGACCTGCCGGCAGATCACGCCGTCTTCACGCAGTTTCTGCAGCCGGCGCCAGCACGGCGTCGGCGACAGGTTCACCGCCTTCGCGAGGTCGTTCAGGCCGATCGTCGCGTCCTGTTGCAGCAACGTGAGCATCTGAGTATCGCGTTTGTCCATATCTCCACCGGATTAGAAAATTTTTCCAATCTTATCCGGATGCGCGCGAATCTTTAAAAACAATTTCCGATCTCGCGCAATTAACATGACTTCACGAACTGCCACGCCGCGACACGCGACGCCGCTCGATTCACCTCGATTGAACAGACGACCAGAGGATCACGCCTTGAACGCCACGCATTCGACCGATACCGTCCTCGCCCACGAGGGCCGCACGCACAGCCAGCTCGGCGCGCCCGTGAACCCGCCCGTCTACCGGCAATCGACGCTGCTCTTCGACAGCGTCGACACGCTGAAGCACGCGAGCGGCACGCCGAGCGCCTACGGGCGCGGCGGCAGCCCGACCACGCGCGCGCTCGAGGCCGCGCTCGCTCGTCTCGAAGGCGCGCATCGCGCGATGCTCACGCCGAGCGGGCTGAGCGCGATCACGACGTCGCTGCTCGCGACGCTCGGTCCTGGCGACCATCTGCTGATGACGGACTCCGTCTACGACCCGACGCGAGCGTTCTGCGCGGAAACGCTCGCGCGCCTCGGCATCGAGACGACGTACTTCGATCCGTCGATCGGCGCGGACATCGCCGCGTTGATGCGTCCGAATACGCGCGCCGTGTTCGTCGAGTCGCCCGGCTCGCTGACGTTCGAAGTGCAGGACATTCCGGCGATCAGCCGGATCGCGCATCGGCACGACGCGATCGTGCTGATGGACAACACGTGGGCGACGCCGCTCTATTTCCGTTCGTTCGAGCACGGCGTCGACGTGTCGATTCATGCGGCGACGAAGTACATCTCGGGCCACTCCGACGTGCTGATGGGCGCGATCCTGACGACCGACGCGCTCTATCCGAAGATCAACCGCTTCTACCGGCAACTCGGCATGACCGTGAGCGGCGACGACGCGTATCTCGCGCTGCGCGGGCTGCGCACGCTGTCGGTGCGGCTCGAGCGGCACCAGCGCAATGCGCACGCGCTGACGGAATGGCTCGCCGGGCAGCCCGAAGTCGCCGAGATCCTGTATCCGGCGCGGCCCGGTTCGCCCGGACACGCGCTCTGGCGGCGCGACTTCACGGGCGCGAGCGGATTGTTCGGCGTCGTGCTGCGCCCGCAATCGGACGAAGCGCTGCGCGCGATGCTCGACGGGATGACGTGCTTCGGCATGGGCTACAGCTGGGGTGGCTTCGAAAGCCTGATCCTCCGGTCGAACCCGGCATGCTGTCGCACGGCGACGCAATGGAAGCGGGAAGGCCCGCTGCTGCGGATTCACGCGGGCCTCGAACACCCGGACGACATGATCGCCGACCTCGAAGCCGGATTCTCACGGCTGCGCGCCGCCGCGCCGACGCAGATCGAAGCCTGACCCGCCGCGATGCCGCGCGGGCAGCGGGACGCTCTCACGCGGTGTCCACGCGTATCGCCGGCGCCTGCCCCAACCCACGTAGTCCAACCTTTGCGAGACAACCATGAAAGACAAACTGTTCATTCTTCGTCCGGGCTTCTACAGCGGCGCGGAAGGCCCGTTCTACTGCGGCGATTCGGTGGCGGTCGAAGGCTTGCTGAGCTTCTTCCCGCAACTGCGCGACGCGGTCGACGTCGAGTACATCGACGCGCCGCGCCCGCGCAACGCGATCGTGGCGCTGATCGGCGAAACCAATCAGTCCGCGCCGGTGATCGTGCTCGGCAACGGCCGGATGCCGAACGACGCGTCGGTCGCCGTTCAGGAGCGCGACGGCACGCGCTTCATCAACGCGCCCGACGATATCCGGCGATATCTGTCGTCGCAGTACGGCGTCGCGCACGCGTCGTGATCGCGCGCGCGACGCGGCCCTTCGCGTCGCGCGGCGGCGAGCCGCGGGGCCGGCGGTTCGCTTGCGAGCCGCCGGCGCTTTTTTACGCGACGTCGACGTTGCTCAGTCGGCCCTTCACCGGCCGGCCGTGCCAGCGCAGCACGAGCATGCGCCCGCCGAAGCACAACAGGCCCGTGACGCCGATCGTCACGCCCATCGCGAACGGCGTGCCGTTGGCGAGCGCGCCGATCGCGACGCTCGCGAGCGCGCCGAGCGCGAGCTGCATCGCGCCGAACACGGCGGCCGCGGCGCCCGCGTTGTGCGGATAGCGGTGCATCAGGTCGGTCGTGCAGTTCGCCGACAGGATGCCGACGACGCCGACGACGAAAAAGAGGCTCGTGACGATCGACCACAGGCCACCCAGCCCCGTGAGCGCGAAGAACGCGACAGCAAGCGACGCCGCGCAGCTCAGCAGCGACGCGGCGGCAATGATCTTCAGCGAGCCGACGCGGCCGACGAGACGCGTGTTCAGGAAGTTGCCGATCATGATGCCGACGACGTTCAGCCCGAACAGCAGCCCGTAATGCTGCGGCGATACGTGGAAATAGTCGATGTAGACGAACGGCGTCGCGGTGATGTACGCGAACATCGACGCGAACGCCATCCCGCCGCACAGCATGTGGCCCCATGCGACCGGATCGGCGACGATGCGTCCGTACGCGGCGAACGAGCGCAGCACGGCCGCGCTCGCGCGCTTCTCGCGCGGCCAGGTCTCGGGCACGCGCAGGAACGCGGCCGCCGCGCATACCGCGCCGAACAGCGTGAGGACGACGAACACGCCGCGCCAGCCGGAGAAGCGCAGCACCTGCCCACCGATGAGCGGGGCGAGAAGCGGCCCGACCGCGGTGACGATCGCGACCATCGACAGCACCTTCGCGGCGTCGGCGGGCTCGTGCGCGTCGCGCGCGATCGCACGCGCGAGCACCGACGCGGCGCCCGCGCCGAACGCCTGCAGGAAGCGGACGACGATCAGCATGTCGATCGACGCGGCGACGAAGCAGCCGACGCTCGCGAGCGTGAAGAGCGCGATGCCGCCGAGCAGCACGGGACGGCGGCCGTACGTGTCGGACAGCGGGCCGTAGAGCAGCATGCCGATCGAGAAGCCGGCCATGAAGCTCGTCAGCGTGCGCTGCGCGGCGGCGGCGCTCACGCCGAAGCCGTCCGCGATCGCGGGGAGGCTTGGCAGATACATGTCGGTGGCGATCGGCCCGCACGCGGCAAGCGCGCCGAGCAACAGGATCAGCCGGCCGTCAGGCCGGCGTCTTGCGACGTGAGACATTGGAATTCCACGGAAGCGGCCGGCGTGCGCCGGTGAGCGCGCTGCACGGTCGGGCAGGGGGGACGTCGGCCGGTCGGGCCGACGCGAGGTTTCGATTGTACGCGACCCATCGTCGGCGCTCTTGACGCGGCCCGGATTGGGCGTCGGTTTGCGCTTTCGGGGCGCCGGCGGTCGGTGCGTCGGCAGTTTGGCGCTCCGGTGCTTCGGCGGTTTGGTGCTCGGCGCTCGCTACTTCAATGCTTCAGCGCCTCGAATTACCAAGCTTCGCTGTTTCCGCATCGCCTTCCATTCAAGGCCGCCCCCGCGCGAGCGTCTCGCCGCCCCGACGCACCAGCGCTCGCCCGCCACCGGCCACGGCAATTTTCTTGATCCGGCCGTCCTTTCGCCCCGCACCGCCGTCGCGCGACGCCCGCGCATCGGGTAAGCTCGCCGTTTCCATTGGACGATTCCGCGCCGAGCCGCCGACATGACCGCCTTCCTGCTGATCTGGAGCCCCAAGAAATGGCCGTGGCCCGAGCTGCCCGAGATGGCCGAGCGCGTGAAGTCGGGCGAAGCGGTCGCGGACGTCTGGGGCTGCGGCTTCTCGCGCAGCATCCTGCCGGGCGATCGCGTGTTCCTGCACCGCGTCGCGAAGGAGCCGAAAGGCGTGTTCGGCTCCGGCTACGTGACGCGCGGACCGTACGAAGTGCCCGATCCGGAGATGAAGCGCGGCTACCGGCTTTGCATCGATTTCGTCTACGACTGGCTCGTCGACGGCCATGGCGAAGTCGTGATCCCGCGCGACGCGCTGCGCGCGCATCCGTTCTCGGTGCAAACGTGGGATGCGCAGACGTCCGGCATCTCGATCAAGCCCATCGCCGAAGGCGCGCTCGAGAAGCGCTGGGCCGAGCTCACCGGCAAGCGCAAGCCGCTGCGGCGCGCGTAGCCGGCGAGCCAGCCGCCCTTCGTCGCGGCGGCTCGCCGTCGATCCGGCAAATGCGGCGAAGCGAGCCGGCACGAAAAGAATCGGACGAATCCGGCCCGCCCCCCGCCCGGCAAACTCGGACCGCACCGCCCATCGCGCGAGCAGCGCCGCCCCCAGCGCTGCTCGCGCGCCCAACCGCCGCAGCCCCGGCCGGATCCGCGCCGCGCGTCTCCGGTACAATCAGTCGAATCGATACGCCCGACGCGAGCCGCGGCGCTTCGCCGCTCGCGCGCACTCTCTCGCAGGTCCAATTCATGTCGAACAATCAAACTCTCTTCGAACGCGCCCAGCGAACCATCCCGGGCGGCGTCAATTCGCCGGTGCGGGCATTCCGCTCGGTCGGCGGCACGCCGCGCTTCGTCGCGCGCGCGCAAGGCGCATACTTCTGGGACGCGGACGACAAGCGCTACATCGACTACATCGGCTCGTGGGGCCCGATGATCGTCGGCCACGTGCACCCGGACGTGCTGGCGGCCGTGCAGCGCGTGCTCGCCGACGGCTTCTCGTTCGGCGCGCCGACCGAAGCCGAGATCGAAATCGCCGAGGAAATCTGCAAGCTCGTGCCGTCGATCGAGCAGGTGCGGATGGTGTCGAGCGGCACCGAGGCGACGATGAGCGCGCTTCGCCTCGCGCGCGGCTTCACCGGCCGCAGCCGGATCGTCAAGTTCGAAGGCTGCTACCACGGCCACGCGGACAGCCTGCTCGTGAAGGCGGGCTCGGGGCTCCTCACGTTCGGCAACCCGACGTCGGCGGGCGTGCCGGCCGACGTCGCGAAACACACGACCGTCCTCGAATACAATAACGCCGCCGCGCTCGAAGCAGCGTTCGCCGCATTCGGCGACGAGATCGCCGCGGTGATCGTCGAGCCCGTCGCAGGCAACATGAACCTCGTGCGCGGCACGCCCGAATTCCTGAACGCGCTGCGCGCGCTCTGCACGAAGCACGGCGCCGTGCTGATCTTCGACGAAGTGATGTGCGGCTTCCGCGTCGCGCTCGGCGGCGCGCAGCAACACTACGGGATCAAGCCGGACCTCACGTGCCTCGGCAAGGTGATCGGCGGCGGGATGCCGGCCGCCGCGTTCGGCGGTCGCAGCGACATCATGTCGCACCTCGCGCCGCTCGGCGGCGTCTATCAGGCGGGCACGCTGTCGGGCAATCCGATCGCGGTCGCGGCGGGCCTGGCGACGCTCAAGCTGATCCAGGCGCCCGGCTTCCACGACGCGCTCGCGCAGAAGACGCGCCGGCTCGCCGACGGCCTCGCGGCCGAAGCGCGCGCAGCCGGCGTGCCGTTCTCGGCCGATGCGATCGGCGGGATGTTCGGCCTCTACTTCATCGAGCGCGTGCCGGCGAGCTTCGCCGACGTGACGAAGAGCGATGTCGAGCGCTTCAACCGCTTCTTCCATCTGATGCTCGACGAAGGCGTGTACTTCGCGCCGTCCGCGTACGAAGCGGGTTTCGTGTCGAGCGCGCACGACGACGACACGCTCGACGCGACGCTCGACGCCGCGCGCCGCGCGTTCGCGGCGCTGCGCCCCTGAACGGCTGGACGACAGACAGGACCCACCGATGTTCTCGGAAAACGACTTCACCCACATGCAGCGCGCGCTCGCGCTCGCCGCGCGCGGGATGTATACGACGACGCCGAATCCGCGCGTCGGCTGCGTGATCGTCAAGGACGACGCCGTGATCGGCGAGGGCTTCACGCAGCCGGCAGGCCAGGATCACGCGGAAGTGCAGGCGCTGAAGGACGCGCGTGCGCACGGCAGCGACCTGCGCGACGCAACCGTCTACGTGACGCTCGAGCCGTGCAGCCACTTCGGCCGCACGCCGCCGTGCGCGCACGCGCTGATCGACGCGCGCGTCGGCAAAGTCGTCGCGGCGATGGAGGACCCGAACCCGCAGGTGTCCGGGCGCGGCCTCGCGATGCTGCGCGACGCGGGCATCGACGTGCGCTGCGGCCTGCTCGCGCACGAGGCGCACGAACTGAACATCGGCTTCGTGTCGCGGATGACGCGCGGCCGGCCTTGGGTGCGGATGAAGACGGCCGCATCGCTCGACGGGCGCACGGCGCTCGCGTCCGGCGAAAGCAAATGGATCACGGGCGACGCCGCACGCGACGACGGCCACAAATGGCGGGCGCGCGCCTGCGCGATCCTGACGGGCATCGGCACCGTGCGCGAAGACGATCCGCAGCTCAACGTGCGCGGCGTCGACACGCCGCGTCAGCCGCGCCGCGTGCTGATCGACAGCCGCCTCGACATTCCGCTCTCCGCGCGCCTGCTCGAAGGCGGCTCGCTCCTCATCTTCTGTGGCGCACTCGACTCGCAGAGCGAAGCGCGCGCGGAAGCGCTGCGCGCGCGCGGCGCGGAAATCGTGCCGCTCGCGAACGCGCGCGGCAAGGTCGATCTGCCCGCCATGCTCGCCGTGCTCGGCGAACGCGGAATCAACGAACTGCACGTCGAAGCGGGTCACAAGCTGAACGGCTCGCTGCTGCGCGAGCGCTGCGTCGACGAGCTGCTCGTCTATCTCGCGCCGAGCCTGCTCGGCGCCGACGCGGCCGCGATGTTCGAAGTCGCCGCGCCCGCGTCGCTCGCCGACCGCACGCGGCTTGCGTTTCATAGCGTCGAGCGCGTCGGCGACGACCTGCGCATCCTCGCGCGCTTCGCGAACGCACACGCGAGCGCGTCCCCTACTCACCCATAACGGAACCCGACACGATGTTTACCGGAATCGTCGCGGCAGTCGGCCGCATCGAAACGATCGAGCCGATCGCCTCCTCGCCCGACGCGGGCGTACGTCTCGCGTTGCGCGCGGGCGGGCTCGACCTCACCGACGTCGCACTGGGCGACAGCATTGCGATACAGGGCGCGTGCATGACGGTCGTCGCGAAGACGGCCGACACGTTCGACGTCGAGGTGTCACGCGAAAGCCTGAACAAGACGGTCGGCCTCGCCGAGCCGGGCGACGTGAATCTCGAAAAAGCGCTGCGCGCGAACGATCGCCTCGGCGGCCACATCGTGTCCGGGCACGTCGACGGCCTCGGCACCGTCACGCACTTTGCGCCCGTCGGCGAATCGCACGAACTGCGCGTACTCGCGCCGCGCGAGCTCGGCCGCTATCTCGCGTACAAGGGCTCGATCACCGTCAACGGCGTGAGCCTCACCGTCAATTCGGTCGAAGACCGCGACGACGGCTGTGCATTCTCGATCAACCTGATTCCTCATACGGTCGAAGTGACGACGCTGCGGCATCTGAAGGCCGGCGCGAAGGTCAATCTGGAGATCGACATGATCGCGCGGTACACCGAAAGGATGCTGTCATCGGCGTCCCCCAAGGGACGCCCGTAACTGGTTAAACCAGCGCGAGTTTCGAGTTTTATCGTCCACCGACTTACTCGGCGATCCGCTGCCGGAACCACTCCGCCAGCGCAGCTTCGTCGAGCGCGCCAGCAGCAACCATTTCCATGGTCCTAACGGCATCGGCCGGATCAAACTTCAGCCGATAGCCGTTGTCTGCCAGGAAAAGGCGCGCAACCACCCAAGCGGTTCTCTTGTTGCCGTCCGCAAAGCCATGATTCCGCGCTAACCCATAGGCATATGCGGCGGCGAGCGCCGCCGCGTCCGCACTCGCATAAACATCGAGATTCTGCGGTCGTGCCAGTGCCGACTCCACCGCTCCCTTGTCGCGCACACCATCGAGCCCGCCATGCTCTGCGAGCTGGCGATCATGGATTGCGTAAGCCAGGTCCGCACGCACCCAGCGCCATGCTGTCATTTGGCTAGCGCCCGCAAAATATCGCGGTCATCGTGCATGATCTCTTCCGCCAACTTCATCTGGCGTTCAAAATCCGGGTTGTACGGCGTAATCCGATAACCACCTTCGGGGGCCTCGGTCAGATAAACGATATCGCCCTTCTGCACCTTGAGCCGTGCCATCGCCTCCTTGGTAAGAATGAAACCGGCAGAAGCCCCGACAGTTGTGACCTTGAAAGTAAGCATGGCGCCCTCCTCGCTATATAATCACCATTATATAGCAATTGCCTACCCAAAGGACAAGGATTGAACGACTCTCCAACAGTTCGTGTTCAGGGACAGAAAGGTGGCCACCCCGTTCGCGACGCCGACACAACGCCAGAGATTAGCGAACTGGCGCGTTTGCGCGCCGAAAATGCACGGCTCCGTGCCGTGCTCGATGCGCACGGCATCGACTTCCAACGGTCGTTGGCCGAGCCAGCAGCCCCGCAGCAGTCCGAGGTGTGCCGGCTTAGTACGGACGAGAAAGTCGCTTTGTTTCGCCGGCTGTTTCAGGGTCGTACCGATGTTTATCCGGTCAGATGGCAAAGCAAGGCTGGCAAATCAGGCTACTCACCCGCTTGTGCCAACGAGTGGAGACCCGGTATTTGTGTGAGAAATCCCGAATCAAATGCTCCGACTGCGGCCACCGCCTCCTGATACCGTTGTCCGACCAGATCATCTATGACCACCTTGCTGGTAGGCACACGATTGGCGTCTACCCCTTGCTGGCTGACGATACCTGTCATTTTCTTGCCGTCGATTTCGATGATGCCGACTGGCGGGAAGATGCTCAGGCTTTCAGGTCGTCATGCACCGAATTAGGCGTACCGGCTGCGCTGGAAATCTCGCGATCCGGCAATGGCGGTAAGCACCTCACGACGACCGTCGTAGACGACGGCGAGAACCGACATCAAAGTGGTGCCCATCATTTTCGATTTGAT
>NZ_LOWC01000071.1:0-3110 GCF_001522845.1 Burkholderia sp. BDU5
CGAAGACGAAGACGAAGACGAAGACGAAGACGAAGACGAAGACGAAGACGAAGACGAAGACGAAGGGCGATGCGTCGAAGTCCTGACGACTTGAGGCATCGAAGCGACAACGAAGCGACAACCCCGAACCACCGAAGGAAGCACGATGACGACCTTGGGCGCGCTGGTGATTCTGTATTACCCGACGGACGAGCAGCTATCGGGGCTGGAGGCGCTCGCGCGCGACAGCGACGCGCTCGCGGTGGTCGACAACACGCCGCAGGAATACCCGCCGGCGCGCGAGCGGGTGCGCGCGCTGGCGTCGCGGGCGAACGTCGTGTGGCGGCACCACGGCAACCGTGGCGGGGTGGCGGGCGCGTACAACGCGGGGCTGTCGGCGCTGTTCGCGCAGGGCATCGACGCGGTCGCGCTGTTCGACCAGAATTCGACGGTGCCGGCGACGTTCCTGGCGCAGATGCGCGATGCGTGCGCGCGGCTGGGCGCGGGCGCGTTCATCGCGGGGCCGCGGATCTACGACGCGAACGATCGGCGGTTCCTGCCGGAGCTGATGACGAGCGGCGTGACGGTGCATCGGGTGCCGGTGGAAGGCAAGACGGCGCCGCAGCGCTGCGCGTTCCTGATCTCGTCGGGCAGCGTGATCTCGCGGGCGGCCTATACGGAGCTGGGGCGGTTCGACGAGGCGCTGTTCATCGATCACGTCGACACGGAGTATTGCCTGCGGGCGCTGGCGCGCAACGTGCCGCTGTACGTGGTGCCGTCGCTCGTGCTGACGCACCGGATCGGCGCGCGCCGGCGGCACCGGGTGGGGCCGTTCGAGCTGAGCGCGATGCACCATTCGTGGCAGCGGCGGTATTACGGCGCGCGCAACGCGATGCAGGTGGGGCTGCAGTACGGTTTGCGGTTTCCGGTCGCGCTGGTGCCGAATCTGCTGACGGTGTGGCAGGTGATCCAGGTGGTGCTGTGCGAGCGGGAGAAGGGGGCGAAGCTGCGCGGGATCGCGCTGGGCGTGCTCGACGGAGTGTTCGGCCGCTTGGGGGCGATCGACGCAGCGCGCTCGCGCGGGGCGGCTTGGGCGAGCGTGCAGCAACGCAGCACGGGGCAACCGGAATCGTCAAGCAGCCCGAACGAACCTCGCCGCGACGCGATGTCAGACGATTTGAGTCACGATGGCGAGATCGCCGCGAGATAACACCGGAATCAGCTTGCCGACGCAACCAGACCGTAGGCGGAAGATCTGTCGAACTTGACGCATTCGACGTTACACCATGACAAACGACCCGGCGCGCATGAAGGACACCCGACGCGGATGAATCAGGAAGCAACGAGAACGACAGTCGGACGTGCGGCGAACTGGCTCGCGCTCGCGACACTCGCATGGACGCTCGCCGGCTGCGTGCCGTCGGGCTTCAAGCCGACGCTCGCGCCGCGCGAGCCGGACGACGACGCGCTCGCGCAGACGACGGGCGGCGCCACGCACGGCGCGTGGCCGAGCCCCGACTGGGTCAGGCAGTTCGGCGATCCGCAGCTCGACACGCTGGTCGGCGAAGCGCTGCAGCGCAACCCGACGCTGCAGGCCGCGCAGGCGCGGATCGGCGTCGCGCAGTCGCAACTGCAGCAGTTCGAGTCGCTGACGGGCCTGACGGCGACGGCGGGCGCATCGCTGAGCAAGGCGCACCTGCCGCGCTCGGGCGGCACCGTGAACACGGTGGTGAACGGCTTCCCGGTGTCGGTGCCGCTCGTCGGCGAATCGGTGATGTCGTCATCGTCGCTGTTCGTCGGGCTGAACTACCAGCTGGACCTGTGGGGCAAGAACGCGGCGGCGACGCGCGGCTTGATGTCGATGCGCGACGCGGCGCGGGTCGAGGCGGAGCAGGCGCGGCTCACGCTGTCGGTGGCGGTGGTGACGCTGTACGGCGAGCTGGACCGGGCCTGCGCGCTGCGCGACCTGCTGCAGCAGAAGCGCCGCTCGAGCGAGCAGGTCGAGACGGTGCTGCGCGAGCGCGCGGCGCGCGGGATCGACAACGGCTACGACGCGGACGACGCGGCGCTCAAGCGCAGCAAGCTGCTCGAGCAGATCGCGCTGACCGACGAGCAGATCCAGTTGCTGAAGCTGCAACTGGGGGTGCTGACGGGCCGCGGGCCGGAGCGGGGGCTGTCGCTCGCGCGGCCGAGGCTCGCGCCGCTCGCCGACGCACCGCTGCCGGCGCGGCTGCCGGCGGCGCTGCTGGGGCGGCGGCCGGACATCGTCGCGGCGCGGCTGCGGGTGGAATCGGCGTACGCGGCGATCGACGGCACGCGCGCGTCGTTCTACCCGGACGTGAACCTGGCGGCGCTGGGCGGACTGTTCGCGCTGACGCCGGCGTCGCTGTTCTCGCGGGATGCGCTGGGCGGCTCGATCGGGCCGGCGCTGTCGCTGCCGATCTTCGATCGCGGCCGGCTGAAGGCGAAGCTGGGGGGCGACGTGGCGAACGCGGACGTGGCGCTGGCGCAGTACAACCAGACGGTGGATGGGGCGCTGGGCGAGGTGGCGCGGCAACTGACGTCGCTGTCGACGGTCGATACGCTGCTGAAGGAACAGCAGCAGGCGGTGCGCTCGGCGCAGCGGATGGTGGCGCTGGCGGAGGAGCGGCACCGGCGGGGGATGGGGATGCAGAAGGACGTGAACCTGGCGCGGCTGACGCTGCTGGACGAGCGGGCGCACGCGATCGAGCTGCAGGCGCGTCGGCGGACGCTGCGGGTGGGGCTGATCGGTGCGCTGGGCGGCGGCTTCGACGGACGGCAGGCGAGCGGCGCGCCGCTCGCGCAGGCGGGCAAGCCGTTCGCGGCGGCGTCGCGGCCGGCCGGGCCGGCGCACGATTGATCGACCGAGCGCATGCACGACGACCCCGCCGATGGTCCCGCCGATGACCCCGTCGACATGGGCAAGCATGCCGCTCACCCGGACCCATCCAACACGAACCCATCCAACGCCATCACCATTGTGTATACGAGAGATTCGAACGATACCGCCGTCGAGCATGCCAGCGCGTCGGACAAGACCGCCGTCGACGCCGAGCACGCCGAGCACGCCGAGCACGCCGAGCACGCCGAGCACGCCGAGCACGCCGAGC
>NZ_LOWC01000072.1:0-5793 GCF_001522845.1 Burkholderia sp. BDU5
CTAGAATCACGCCTCTTTCGCGGTAACGGAAACGCGACGCGAAAGAAGAAGTGGGAGGTTCCGGCGCTTGAGGCGAGACGGTTGGCGGGTTAGTCGACCGAGGGTGCGGGAAGGTGATTGAGGCGGTGCGCGACGGGGCAGTAAAAAGTTGTTGACGCGCTGCAAATAAGTGATCATAATCTCATTTCTCTGCTGCAGACAACGCAGCGCTGCTGAGAAGGCGGTCCGAAGTAGGAAGTACTTCTCGCAGATGTGCTCTTTAACAATGAACAGCCGATAAGTGTGGGCGCTTGATGGAGCGGGCGATCTTCGGATCGAAAGCGAAATTATCAAGAGTCTCACACTAAAGTAAGTCAGGTTTGTGAAGCAATTCACGACCTGTCAGCTTTGAGTGAGCGACCGGTTGGAAACAACCGAAAACAGTAACAGGTTTGAACTGAAGAGTTTGATCCTGGCTCAGATTGAACGCTGGCGGCATGCCTTACACATGCAAGTCGAACGGCAGCACGGGTGCTTGCACCTGGTGGCGAGTGGCGAACGGGTGAGTAATACATCGGAACATGTCCTGTAGTGGGGGATAGCCCGGCGAAAGCCGGATTAATACCGCATACGATCTGTGGATGAAAGCGGGGGACCTTCGGGCCTCGCGCTATAGGGTTGGCCGATGGCTGATTAGCTAGTTGGTGGGGTAAAGGCCTACCAAGGCGACGATCAGTAGCTGGTCTGAGAGGACGACCAGCCACACTGGGACTGAGACACGGCCCAGACTCCTACGGGAGGCAGCAGTGGGGAATTTTGGACAATGGGCGAAAGCCTGATCCAGCAATGCCGCGTGTGTGAAGAAGGCCTTCGGGTTGTAAAGCACTTTTGTTCGGAAAGAAATCCCTGGTCCTAATACGATCGGGGGATGACGGTACCGGAAGAATAAGCACCGGCTAACTACGTGCCAGCAGCCGCGGTAATACGTAGGGTGCGAGCGTTAATCGGAATTACTGGGCGTAAAGCGTGCGCAGGCGGTTTGCTAAGACCGATGTGAAATCCCCGGGCTCAACCTGGGAACTGCATTGGTGACTGGCAGGCTAGAGTATGGCAGAGGGGGGTAGAATTCCACGTGTAGCAGTGAAATGCGTAGAGATGTGGAGGAATACCGATGGCGAAGGCAGCCCCCTGGGCCAATACTGACGCTCATGCACGAAAGCGTGGGGAGCAAACAGGATTAGATACCCTGGTAGTCCACGCCCTAAACGATGTCAACTAGTTGTTGGGGATTCATTTCCTTAGTAACGTAGCTAACGCGTGAAGTTGACCGCCTGGGGAGTACGGTCGCAAGATTAAAACTCAAAGGAATTGACGGGGACCCGCACAAGCGGTGGATGATGTGGATTAATTCGATGCAACGCGAAAAACCTTACCTACCCTTGACATGGTCGGAACCCTGCCGAGAGGCGGGGGTGCTCGAAAGAGAACCGGCGCACAGGTGCTGCATGGCTGTCGTCAGCTCGTGTCGTGAGATGTTGGGTTAAGTCCCGCAACGAGCGCAACCCTTGTCCTTAGTTGCTACGCAAGAGCACTCTAAGGAGACTGCCGGTGACAAACCGGAGGAAGGTGGGGATGACGTCAAGTCCTCATGGCCCTTATGGGTAGGGCTTCACACGTCATACAATGGTCGGAACAGAGGGTTGCCAACCCGCGAGGGGGAGCCAATCCCAGAAAACCGATCGTAGTCCGGATCGCACTCTGCAACTCGAGTGCGTGAAGCTGGAATCGCTAGTAATCGCGGATCAGCATGCCGCGGTGAATACGTTCCCGGGTCTTGTACACACCGCCCGTCACACCATGGGAGTGGGTTTTACCAGAAGTGGCTAGTCTAACCGCAAGGAGGACGGTCACCACGGTAGGATTCATGACTGGGGTGAAGTCGTAACAAGGTAGCCGTATCGGAAGGTGCGGCTGGATCACCTCCTTTCTCGAGCTATCCGCGAAGTTGAGCGCTCACGCTTATCGGCTGTAAATTAAGACAGACTCAGGGGTCTGTAGCTCAGTCGGTTAGAGCACCGTCTTGATAAGGCGGGGGTCGTTGGTTCGAATCCAACCAGACCCACCAAGTTGTCTGGCGCAGGAAACCTGGGTGAAGTCTCTGTATGGGGGCATAGCTCAGCTGGGAGAGCACCTGCTTTGCAAGCAGGGGGTCGTCGGTTCGATCCCGTCTGCCTCCACCACAATCTTCAATGCGAAGTGCTTGGTTCGAACGTGAACCGAGGATTTGGCATTGGCGATTGAGCCAGTCAGAGTGATGCGAAAGTATCGGCTGTCGTTCTTTAACAATCTGGAAGAAGTAAGTAATTTGGATAGCGGAAGCGTCTTGAGATGGACGTGGAAGTTATCCGGGTTGTGATTGTATCGATGTATCTCAAGATGATTCGAACTTAATGTTCGGCTCAATTGGAATACGGCACACACGTAGTGTGGGCTCAGTGTAAGTGCTAGGCACTAACGCTGAGCGACACGCGAGAACTCAACCTGTAGCGACTGTAGCGTCGAAAGATGAGACAGACTCGTTATAGGGTCAAGCGAACAAGTGCATGTGGTGGATGCCTTGGCGATCACAGGCGATGAAGGACGCGGTAGCCTGCGAAAAGCTACGGGGAGCTGGCAAACGAGCTTTGATCCGTAGATGTCCGAATGGGGAAACCCGGCCCTTTTGGGTCATCCTAGACTGAATACATAGGTCTAGTGAAGCGAACGCGGTGAACTGAAACATCTAAGTAACCGCAGGAAAAGAAATCAACCGAGATTCCCAAAGTAGTGGCGAGCGAAATGGGAAGAGCCTGTACTCTTTATTTGTATTGTTAGCCGAACGCTCTGGAAAGTGCGGCCGTAGCAGGTGATAGCCCTGTAGGCGAAAACAGTATGAAAGAACTAGGTGTACGACAAGTAGGGCGGGACACGTGAAATCCTGTCTGAAGATGGGGGGACCATCCTCCAAGGCTAAATACTCGTGATCGACCGATAGTGAACCAGTACCGTGAGGGAAAGGCGAAAAGAACCCCGGGAGGGGAGTGAAATAGATCCTGAAACCGCATGCATACAAACAGTCGGAGCCTCGTAAGGGGTGACGGCGTACCTTTTGTATAATGGGTCAGCGACTTACGTTCAGTAGCAAGCTTAACCGAATAGGGCAGGCGTAGCGAAAGCGAGTCCGAATAGGGCGTTCAGTTGCTGGGCGTAGACCCGAAACCAGGTGATCTATCCATGGCCAGGATGAAGGTGCGGTAACACGTACTGGAGGTCCGAACCCACTAACGTTGAAAAGTTAGGGGATGAGCTGTGGATAGGGGTGAAAGGCTAAACAAACCTGGAAATAGCTGGTTCTCTCCGAAAACTATTTAGGTAGTGCCTCGTGTCTCACCTTCGGGGGTAGAGCACTGTCATGGTTGGGGGGTCTATTGCAGATTACCCCGCCATAGCAAACTCCGAATACCGAAGAGTGCAATCACGGGAGACAGACATCGGGTGCTAACGTCCGGTGTCAAGAGGGAAACAACCCAGACCGCCAGCTAAGGTCCCCAAATATGGCTAAGTGGGAAACGAAGTGGGAAGGCTAAAACAGTCAGGAGGTTGGCTTAGAAGCAGCCACCCTTTAAAGAAAGCGTAATAGCTCACTGATCGAGTCGTCCTGCGCGGAAGATGTAACGGGGCTAAGCCATATACCGAAGCTGCGGATGCGTGCTTGCACGCATGGTAGGAGAGCGTTCCGTAAGCCTGCGAAGGTGCGTTGAAAAGCGTGCTGGAGGTATCGGAAGTGCGAATGCTGACATGAGTAGCGATAAAGGGGGTGAAAGGCCCCCTCGCCGTAAGCCCAAGGTTTCCTACGCAACGTTCATCGGCGTAGGGTGAGTCGGCCCCTAAGGCGAGGCAGAAATGCGTAGCTGATGGGAAGCAGGTCAATATTCCTGCACCATTGTTAAATGCGATGGGGGGACGGATCGCGGAAGGTTGTCCGGGTGTTGGAAGTCCCGGTCGCTGCATTGGAGAAGGCACTTAGGCAAATCCGGGTGCGGAATTCAAGGGTGTGGCGCGAGCTCTTTAGGGAGCGAAGCAATTGGAAGTGGTTCCAAGAAAAGCCTCTAAGCTTCAGTTTAACAATGACCGTACCGCAAACCGACACAGGTGGGCGAGATGAGTATTCTAAGGCGCTTGAGAGAACTCGGGAGAAGGAACTCGGCAAATTGGTACCGTAACTTCGGGATAAGGTACGCCCTGGTAGCTTGACCCCCCTGCGGGGGAAGGGTGAAGGGGTTGCAATAAACTGGTGGCTGCGACTGTTTAATAAAAACACAGCACTCTGCAAACACGAAAGTGGACGTATAGGGTGTGACGCCTGCCCGGTGCCGGAAGATTAAATGATGGGGTGCAAGCTCTTGATTGAAGTCCCGGTAAACGGCGGCCGTAACTATAACGGTCCTAAGGTAGCGAAATTCCTTGTCGGGTAAGTTCCGACCTGCACGAATGGCGTAACGATGGCCACACTGTCTCCTCCCGAGACTCAGCGAAGTTGAAGTGTTTGTGATGATGCAATCTACCCGCGGCTAGACGGAAAGACCCCATGAACCTTTACTGTAGCTTTGCATTGGACTTTGAACCGATCTGTGTAGGATAGGTGGGAGGCTATGAAACCGGAACGCTAGTTTCGGTGGAGCCGTCCTTGAAATACCACCCTGGTTTGTTTGAGGTTCTAACCTTGGCCCGTGATCCGGGTCGGGGACAGTGCATGGTAGGCAGTTTGACTGGGGCGGTCTCCTCCCAAAGCGTAACGGAGGAGTACGAAGGTACGCTAGGTACGGTCGGAAATCGTGCTGATAGTGCAATGGCATAAGCGTGCTTAACTGCGAGACCGACAAGTCGAGCAGGTGCGAAAGCAGGTCATAGTGATCCGGTGGTTCTGTATGGAAGGGCCATCGCTCAACGGATAAAAGGTACTCTGGGGATAACAGGCTGATACCGCCCAAGAGTTCATATCGACGGCGGTGTTTGGCACCTCGATGTCGGCTCATCTCATCCTGGGGCTGTAGCCGGTCCCAAGGGTATGGCTGTTCGCCATTTAAAGAGGTACGTGAGCTGGGTTTAAAACGTCGTGAGACAGTTTGGTCCCTATCTGCCGTGGGCGTTGGAAGTTTGAAGGGGGCTGCTCCTAGTACGAGAGGACCGGAGTGGACGAACCTCTGGTGTACCGGTTGTGACGCCAGTCGCATCGCCGGGTAGCTATGTTCGGAAGAGATAACCGCTGAAAGCATCTAAGCGGGAAACTCGCCTTAAGATGAGACTTCCCCGGGGACTTGATCCCCTTGAAGGGTCGTTCGAGACCAGGACGTTGATAGGTCGGGTGTGTAAGCGCAGTAATGCGTTCAGCTAACCGATACTAATTGCCCGTAAGGCTTGATCCTATAACAAGTCTGTCTCGATAGCCGTTAGCGCTTCAGCGCTTACGGATATCGAGCGTCGAGTGCAAGGCACTCGACGTACGACGGTTGAAGTACCGCGTACGTGTAAGATACAGCTCACAACCCAACATTACTGCTTCTTCCCGATTGGTCGCGCTGCGATGCACCGCGACATCCCTCTTTGCCTGATGACCATAGCGAGTCGGTCCCACCCCTTCCCATCCCGAACAGGACCGTGAAACGACTCTACGCCGATGATAGTGCGGATTGCCCGTGTGAAAGTAGGTAATCGTCAGGCTCCCCCTCTCAGAACCCCCGCCCAGCCAGGCGGGGGTTTTGTTTTTTACGCCCA
>NZ_LOWC01000073.1:0-717 GCF_001522845.1 Burkholderia sp. BDU5
CAGGTTCGCGGCCGGCCCGAGCGTCGTCTTGTCGCTCGTTGCGCCATCGCGGCTCACCTGGTGCGTCGTCTGCGTCGCAGTATCCAGAATCAGCTTGTTGCCCGCGTTCAGGTCGAGGCTGCCGGCCTTCACGTTGGCCGACGTGAGATCCACGTTGCCCGTCGTGTCGAGCGACATCAGCCCACCGCTTTGCAGCGCACCAAACGCGTTGTCGATCTGCTTGCCCTGAAGCGCGAGCGTCGTGTCCGCCTTCACGGTTCCGCTGTTCGTGAAGACCTGCGTGTTCTTCAAATCGATATTGCCGGCCGTGATTAGCGGGCCGTTCGCGTTCTGCTGATCGGCTTTCGCCAGATACACGACCGGTACCAATACCTGCTGGCCGCCGACCGTCTCGGTCTGCATGATGATCACGTTGGTCGTGAGCGCGGCCACCTGCTGCGCCGACAGGCTCATGCCGAGCGGCAAGTTCAGCGACTTCGACAATTCCGCGCCCGCGAGCATCAACGACTGATACATGCCCTGAAGGTCCGTATACGGGCCCAATACCGCCTTGCCCGTCAGTTGCGTGACCTGGTTACGCACGAGTTGCTGTTCGTAGAACCCGTCGCCGAGACGCTTTTCGGTGGTCAGCGGATTCACGCCGATCTGGTTCAGGTAATAGTCGCTCGACAGGAAATTGTTCATTCGAGTGAACGCGGGGTTCGTCTCGATGAGATA
>NZ_LOWC01000074.1:0-11836 GCF_001522845.1 Burkholderia sp. BDU5
TGCTCAGCTTCCGAGCCGCTGCGCCGTCGGCGGCGTAGCTTCATCTGCGCGACAAAACGAATTGTTCAGGGCCGACTCGATAGTGTGAACACGCCCTAGGGGAAACTCCTAGTCCGGATTTTTGAAAAACAAGTTGTCTATACAACATCGAGTCACTACACTTCATCTCACTCCGAAACTTGTATAGACAGGACCCCTTCATGATCACGCTGACCCCAGGCCGCCTGACTCTCCCGCAACTGCGCCGGATCGCCCGCGAGAACGTGCAGATCGTGCTCGATCCCGCGAGCTTCGCCGCGATCGATCGGGGCGCGCAAGCCGTCGCCGACATTGCCGCGAAGGGCGAGCCGGCCTACGGCATCAACACGGGCTTCGGACGCCTCGCGAGCACGCACATCCCGCACGACCAGCTCGAGCTGCTGCAGAAGAACCTCGTGCTGTCGCATGCGGTGGGCGTCGGCGAGCCGATGTCGCGTCCCGTCGTGCGCCTCCTGATCGCGCTCAAGCTGTCGAGCCTCGGCCGCGGCCACTCGGGCATCCGCCGCGTCGTGATGGACGCGCTCATCAAGCTGTTCAACGCCGACGTGTTGCCGCTCATCCCGGTCAAGGGCTCGGTCGGCGCGTCGGGCGATCTCGCGCCGCTCGCGCACATGTCCGCGGTGTTGCTCGGCATCGGCGAAGTGTTCATCCGCGGCGAGCGCGCGAGCGCGACGGATGGCCTGCGCGTCGCGGGCCTCGCGCCGCTCACGCTCGAGGCGAAGGAAGGGCTCGCGCTCCTGAACGGCACGCAGGCGTCGACCGCGCTCGCGCTCGACAACCTGTTCGCGATCGAAGACCTGTACCGCACGGCGCTCGTGTCGGGCGCGCTGTCGGTCGACGCGGCGGCGGGCTCGGTGAAGCCGTTCGACGCGCGCATCCACGAGCTGCGCGGCCATCGCGGCCAGATCGACGCGGCGGGCGCGTACCGCTCGCTTCTCGAAGGCTCGGCGATCAACGTGTCGCACCGCGACTGCGACAAGGTGCAGGACCCGTACAGCCTGCGCTGCCAGCCGCAGGTGATGGGCGCGTGCCTCGACCAGATGCGCCACGCGGCCGGCGTGCTGCTGATCGAAGCGAACGCGGTGTCGGACAACCCGCTGATCTTCCCGGACACGAGCGAAGTGCTGTCGGGCGGCAACTTCCACGCGGAGCCCGTCGCGTTCGCGGCCGACAACCTCGCGCTCGCGGCGGCCGAGATCGGCGCGCTCGCCGAGCGCCGGATCGCGCTGCTGATCGACGCGACGCTGTCGGGCCTGCCGCCTTTCCTCGTCAAGGACGGCGGCGTGAACTCGGGCTTCATGATCGCGCACGTGACGGCCGCCGCGCTCGCGTCGGAGAACAAGACGCTCGCGCATCCGGCCTCGGTCGATTCGCTGCCGACTTCGGCGAACCAGGAAGACCACGTGTCGATGGCGACGTTCGCCGCGCGCAAGCTCGCCGACATCGCGGACAACACCGCACACATCCTCGCGATCGAGCTGCTCGCCGCCGCGCAGGGCGTCGACCTGCGCGCGCCGCACGAAACGAGCCCCGCGCTGCAAACGGCGATGAAGGCGATCCGCACGGACGTCGCGCACTACGACCTCGACCACTACTTCGCGCCGGACATCGCGGTGATCGCGCAGCGCGTGCGCGAGCGCGCGTTCGCGAAGCTGAGCCCGCTCGCGTTCGAGTCGGAACAATAAGACGATGAGCACGCCCGCCTATCAGGAAATCAAGGACTTCATCCTCGATCGCATTCACGCCGGCGAATGGGCGGAAGGCGATCAGGTGCCGTCCGAGAACGAGCTCGCGCGCGAATTCAAGGTCGCGCGGATGACCGTCAACCGCGCACTGCGCGAACTGACGGCCGAGCAGGTGCTCACGCGCATCCAGGGGGCGGGCACCTTCGTCGCGCGGCCGAAGTACGAATCGACGCTCGTCGCGATCCGCAGCATCTCCGACGAGATCGCCGCGCGCGGCCACAAGCACCACGCGCGCGTGCTCGACCTCGTCACGATGAAGGCCGACGAAGGGCTCGCCGACGAGATGCAGGTGCCGCTCAACACGAAGATCTTCCGCTCGGCGATGCTGCACTACGAGAACGACGAGCCGGTCCAGCTCGAAGAGCGCTGGGTCAATCCGGCCGTCGCCGCGGACTACGCGGACCAGGATTTCTCGACGATCACGCCGAACCAGTACCTGATGCGCGTCGCGCCGCTGCAGCGCGTCGAGTACCGGATCGAGGCGGCGATGCCCGACCGTGCGATGCGCGAGCAGCTCGAGACGGGCGAGACCGAGCCGTGCCTCGTGCTGCATCGGCGCACGTGGTCGCAAGGCGTCGTCGCGTCGGTCGTGAATCTCTGGCATCCGGGCAGCCGCTATCGCTTCACAGGTCATTTCTGAACGCTTAACGAACCCTCACATTTCTTTCCGGGAGCAGTCGTCATGAATCACCCGAAACATATCGATCCGCGTCTCGATCCGACCCGCGTGATCCGTGCGCCGCGCGGCAGCGAGAAGCGCTGCAAGAACTGGCTTGCCGAAGCCGCATACCGGATGATCCAGAACAACCTCGATCCGGAGGTCGCCGAGCATCCGCACGCGCTCGTCGTCTACGGCGGCATCGGCCGCGCGGCGCGCAACTGGGATTGCTTCGACCAGATTCTCGCGTCGCTGAAAGACTTGAACGACGACGAGACGCTGCTCGTGCAATCGGGCAAGCCGGTCGGCGTGTTTCGCACGCACGAGAACGCGCCGCGCGTGCTGATCGCGAACTCGAACCTCGTGCCGCACTGGGCGACGTGGGATCATTTCAACGAGCTCGACCGCAAGGGCCTGATGATGTACGGCCAGATGACGGCGGGCAGCTGGATCTACATCGGCAGCCAGGGGATCGTGCAGGGCACGTACGAGACGTTCTTCTCGGTTGCGAACCAGCACTTCAACGGCGATCCGAGCGGCCGCTGGATCCTGACGGGCGGCCTCGGCGGGATGGGCGGCGCGCAGCCGCTCGCGGCGACGATGGCGGGCTTCTCGATGATCGCGGTCGAATGCGACGAATCGCGGATCGACTTTCGCCTGAAGACGCGCTACGTCGACAAGAAGGCGAAGACGCTCGACGAGGCGCTCGCGATGATCGACGATGCGAAGCGCGCGGGCAAGCCGGTGTCGATCGGGCTTCTCGGCAACGCGGCCGACGTGTTCGCCGAGATCGTCGCGCGCGGCATCACGCCGGACTGCGTGACCGACCAGACGAGCGCGCACGATCCGATCAACGGCTACCTGCCGCAGGGCTGGACCGTCGAGCAGTGGCGCGAAGCGCAGAAGGTCGCGCCGGACAGCATCGTGAAGGCGGCGAAGCAGTCGATGGCGGTGCAGGTGCGCGCGATGCTGACGCTGCAAGAGCGCGGCGCGGCGACGCTCGATTACGGCAACAACATCCGCCAGATGGCGCTCGAGATGGGCGTCGAGAACGCGTTCGACTTCCCGGGCTTCGTGCCCGCATACATCCGGCCGCTCTTCTGCGAGGGCAAGGGGCCGTTCCGCTGGGTCGCGCTGTCGGGCGACCCCGAGGACATCTACAAGACCGACCAGAAGGTCAAGGAGCTGATCCCCGACGATCCGCACCTGCACAACTGGCTCGACATGGCGCGCGAGCGCATCGCGTTCCAGGGCCTGCCCGCGCGGATCTGCTGGGTCGGCGTGAAGGATCGCTATCGCCTCGGCCAGGCGTTCAACGAGATGGTGAAGAACGGCGAGCTGAAGGCGCCGATCGTGATCGGCCGCGATCACCTCGACACCGGCTCGGTCGCGAGCCCGAACCGCGAAACGGAATCGATGAAGGACGGCTCGGACGCGGTCAGCGACTGGCCGCTCCTCAATGCGCTGCTGAACACCGCGGGCGGCGCGTCGTGGGTGTCGCTGCATCACGGCGGCGGTGTCGGCATGGGTTTCTCGCAGCACGCGGGCGTCGTGATCGTCGCCGACGGCACCGATGCCGCGCACGAGCGTCTCGGCCGCGTGCTGTTCAACGATCCGGCCACGGGCGTGATGCGCCATGCGGATGCCGGCTACGAGCTCGCGCAGCGCACCGCGAAGGAAGCGGGCCTCAAGCTGCCGATGCTCGGACGCTGATGCGGATGGTGTCGTCTACGATGCAATCGACGCTGATACGCGCGGATTCGCTCGTTGCGTCGCCGTGGAAGAATGGCGGCGGCGTGACGCGCGAGATCGCCGCGCATCCGTCGGGCGAGCGCACGACCGGCGCTGCCTTCGACACCTTCGCGTGGCGCGTGAGCATCGCGGACGTCGCGCAGCCGGGGCCGTTCTCGCGTTTCGACGGCATCGACCGCACGCTCGTGCTGCTCGCGGGCGCAGGGATGACGCTCGTCGAACCGGACGGCGCGCGGCACGTGCTGCGTGCGCCGCTCGATCACGTTGGATTCGCGGGCGAGACTGCGCTCGCGGCCGAACTGCACGACGGCCCGACGCGCGACTTCAACTTGATGACGCGGCGCGACGCGGCGCGCGGCAGCGTCGACGCGTGGCACGGCGGCGGCGCGGCGTATGCGCTGCGCGCGCACGCCGTGCTGCTGTTCTGCGCGAGCGGTGCACCCGTCGTCGATCTCGGCGATGGCGCGCCCATCGCGCTGAACCCGTTCGACACGCTGCGCCTCGACGATCCCGCGAACGGCGAGCTACGATGCACGATCCACGGCGACGGCGCGTTGCTCGCGGTCGGCGTGACGCTTCTTCACGACAAGGCTTGAGCGGATGAAATCGATTCTCTGGCACAACCTGAAACTGTGCGCGCACGGCGACCCGAACGACACGATCGCCGACGCCGCGATCGCGGTGAACGGCGACGGCACGATCGCGTGGCTCGGACGCGCGAGCGACGCGCCGGCCGGCTACGTGCACTGGGCGCGCGAGGATCTGCGCGGCGCATGGGTGACGCCCGGCCTCGTCGACTGCCACACGCATCTCGTCTACGGCGGCCAGCGCGCGGACGAGTTCGCGCAGCGTCTCGCCGGCGTGAGCTACGAAGAGATCGCGCAGCGCGGCGGCGGCATCGTGTCGACGGTGCGCGCGACGCGCGAAGCGAGCGAGGCGATGCTCTTCGAGCAGGCGGCCGCGCGGCTGCGGCCGCTCCTCGCCGAAGGCGTGACCGCGATCGAGATCAAGTCCGGATATGGGCTCGAGTTCGAGAGCGAGCGCCGGATGCTGCGCGTCGCGCGGCAGCTCGGTGAGCGCTTCCCGGTGAGCGTCTACACGACGTTCCTCGGCGCGCACGCGCTGCCGCCCGAATACGCGGACCGCGCGGACGCATACGTCGACGAAGTCTGCGATCGGATGCTGCCCGCGCTCGCCGACGAAGGGCTCGTCGACGCGGTCGACGTGTTTTGCGAGCGGATCGGCTTCACGCTCGCTCAGAGCGAGCGGGTGTTCGAGGCGGCCGCGCAGCGCGGGCTGCCGGTCAAGATGCATGCGGAGCAGTTGTCGAACGGCGGCGGCGCCGCGCTCGCCGCCCGCTATCGCGCGCTGTCCGCCGATCATCTCGAATATCTGGACGAGGCGGGCGTCGCGGCGATGCGCGCGTCCGGCACGACGGCCGTGCTGCTGCCGGGCGCCTATTACTTCATTCGGGAGACGAAAATGCCGCCGATCGATCTGCTGCGCCGGCACGGCGTGCCGATCGCGCTCGCGACCGATCACAATCCGGGCACGTCGCCGCTCACGTCGCTGCTGTTGACGATGAACATGGGCTGCACGCTGTTCAAGTTGACGGTGCAGGAAGCGCTCCTCGGCGTCACGCGCCATGCGGCGATGGCGCTCGGCGCAAGCGACCGGCACGGCTCGCTCGCGCCGGGGCGGCAGGCGGACTTCGCAGTGTGGTCGGTGGCGACGCTCGCGGAGCTTGCGTACTGGTTCGGCCGGCCGTTGTGCGAGCGGGTCGTGAAGGGCGGTGCGACGGTGTTCGCGCGCGATGCGCGCTGACCGGAAGACAAGCATGACGAAGATCGATTCGATGTTGTTTGCCGAGCATGCTTATCTGCCCGGCGGCTGGCGGCGCGACGTGCTGCTGCGCTGGGACGCGACGGGCACGCTCGTCGATGTCCGCGCGAACGCGGCGGCGCCTGCGGGCGTCGCGCGCGCGAACGGGCCACTGCTGCCCGGCATGCCGAACCTGCATTCGCACGCGTTCCAGCGCGCGATGGCGGGGCTCACCGAATATCGCGCGAACCTGTCCGACACGTTCTGGAGCTGGCGCGACCTGATGTACCGCTTCGCGCTGAAGATCACGCCCGACGCGCTCGCCGCGGTCGCGCGCTGGCTCTATGTCGAGATGCTGAAGAGCGGCTATACGTCGGTGTGCGAATTTCATTACGTCCATCACACGCCGGACGGCGCGCGCTATCCGCGGCGCGCGGAGCTGGCCGCGCGCGTCGTCGGCGCGGCGCAAGACGCGGGCATCGGCATCACGATGCTGCCTGTCGCGTATCAGTACAGCGGCTTCGGCGAACGCGCGCCGCGCGACGACCAGCGCCGCTTCATCAATACGCCCGACGCGCTGCTCGCGCTCGTCGACGAGTTGCGCGGCGAGCTGCCCGAGCACGGCGGGCTGCGCTACGGCATCGCGCCGCATTCGCTGCGCGCGGTGTCGGAAAGCGGATTGCGCGAATTGCTCGACGGATTGCCGGCCGATGCGCCCGTGCACATCCACATCGCCGAGCAGACGGCGGAAGTCGACGACTGCATGCGCGCGTACGGCGCGCGGCCGGCGCAGTGGCTGCTCGACCGCTTCGACGTGAACGCGCGCTGGTGCCTCGTGCATGCGACGCATCTCGACGCGGCCGAGACGGGCGCGCTCGCGCGCAGCGGCGCGATCGCGGGCCTGTGTCCGACGACCGAGGCGAATCTCGGCGACGGAATTTTCCCGGCAGTCGACTATCTCGCGGCCGGCGGTGCGATCGGCATCGGCTCGGACAGCCATGCGGCCGTCGACTGGCGCGCCGAACTGCGCCTCTTCGAATACGGGCAGCGGCTCGTGCGGCGCGAGCGCAATGTGCTTGCCGATTCGGCGCATACTCATGTGGCGGACCGTCTGTTCGCGGCATCGCTCGCGGGCGGCGCATGCGCGGCCGGCCGGCCGGTCGGCGCGCTCGAAGCGGGCCGGCGCGCCGACTGGATCGTGCTCGATCCTGCACATCCGTCGATCGCCGAGCACGGCAGCGATACGTGGCTGTCGGGCGCGGTGTTCGCCGAGCACGGCGACACGCCGGTGCTCGACGTGTATGTCGGCGGCGAGCAGGTCGTGAGCGCGCGCCGGCATCGCGACGAGGAATCCGCGTACGCGGGGTATCGTGCGGCGCTCGCGCAATTGCTGCGCTGAGTACGCAACCGGCTTGCGCGAACGCATGACGGTACGAAGGGGCAGAAGTGCGGCCGCCGTGCAATACGGCTAGCATGCGTGCCGCATCCGACATGCGGCGCAGTGCGAGGGCAGGGTTGCCGCGCGCGCCGAGACGAAGTGCATGCAAGCCGAGCGCCTCGCGCACGCAGTGCCGCAACCGGCCGCCGCATGCGCGGCGCGCGCTGCGGATCGGCCGGCGCGCCGTGTGAGGCGCCGCATCATCAACGAGGTCGAACGATCATGAACACCGCATCGCATCCGCCGGTATTCACGCTGCATCGCGGCACGCTGCCGCTGCTCGTGTCGATACCGCACGCAGGCACCCACATTCCAGAAGAAATCGCCGCGACGATGACGCCCGTCGCGCGCTACGTCGACGACTGCGACTGGCATCTCGAGCGTCTGTACGATTTCGCGAAGGCGCTTGGCGCGTCGGTGCTCGTGCCGTCGCACGCGCGCTACGTCGTCGACCTGAACCGTCCGCCCGACGACGCGAATCTCTACCCGGGCCAGGACACGACGGGCCTCGTGCCCGTCGACACGTTCGACAAGGCGCCGCTGTACGCGGACGGCGACGAGCCGACCGTCACTGAGATCGCGCGCCGTCGCGAGCGGTACTGGACGCCGTATCACGATGCGCTCGTCGGCGAGCTGCAGCGCCTGAAGGACGAACACGGCCGCGCGCTGCTGTGGGAAGCGCATTCGATCCGCTCGCACGTGCCGCGCTTCTTCGACGGCCGGCTGCCGGACTTCAACTTCGGCACGTCGAGCGGCGCGAGCGCGGCGCCGGGGCTCGCCGACAAGCTGGCTGCGCTCGTCGACAAGCACGGCGGCTACACGTCGATCGCGAACGGACGCTTCAAGGGCGGCTACATCACGCGGCACTACGGCGCACCGGAGAACGGCGTGCAGTCGGTGCAGCTCGAGCTCGTGCAGGCGACCTACATGGAAGAGGCGCGGCCTTATTCGTATGACGAAGCGAAGGCGCAGCGCATCGCGCCGCTACTCGAGGCGCTCCTGACGGCTGCGCTCGAGCATCGTTGACATCGTTGCGGCGGTAGTCCCGTTTTCGTGGCGTATTGCCCGGGATGGCGCGCTGCGTGAGAAGCCGCGCCGTCGCACGCGATTCGAGACGAATGCGATCTTCGTTCGTGATTCGCACGCTTGCCGCGCAAAGCATGCGTGCGAAGCAGCGATGTTTCGGATTCCGATCGGATAGCGCGGAAATGCCGCGCGATGCGTGCGTTCATCGACGCTTGTCGTCGAATATTTTAAGCATTGGTCCCGAAGCATACTCAGGGAAAACCCTGAATTCGTATTTTTGAAACGGAATTGACTGCGTTTCCAGATACGATAAGCTGATTGTCAGCTAGCCGTCACATCGATAGCGGCGGCGTTTTCCGACGTCGCCGCCACACGCGAACGAGTTGCGGCGACGTTCGCGACGATCGACCGGCTGGCCGGGCGGCGGCGCATGCGAAGTCGCATCGCCGTTTGCCGCGTTCAATACTTTAAACAGTCAGTCGAGTGTGATCGTGAGAGTCCAAGGCCCCTTGGTCAGACGGGATCGAAGTCGGCGTGCGAATCTTCCGCACGCCGTCGATGCTGCCGACGACGGCTGCGGCAAGTTTCTCGCCAGCCCAAGCCTGTCTATCTTCGCCATCGTGTCCCGGCGCTCCGTGCGCCGTCACAACGCGGTCGCCGCACGCGCCTACATGGCGGTTCACGACGACGGCGTCGCCTCGCTGTTGCCCTAGCGCCTCTTTTCGTCACTCGTCGGTTCGTCGCTGCTGCGCAGCCTCGCGATGTCGCGAGGCATGCGAGGGGACGGTGCGCGCGCCCCGTCACGCGAAGTGCGGCCGTCGCGTCGCCCGCGACGCGCGCATCCGTCGTGTCGTGTCGACGTTTCATCTCGCGGTCCGCAACGTGCGTGCGTGTTCGAGCGTGCGCGCCCGTGCGCGCAACGTCGTTCCCGTTTTTTGCGACGAGCGCGATCGTGCATCGCACGTGCCGCGCACGCATTCGCCGCTCGTGTCGAATCGAAGGAAACGCGATGGATGAACGCATCGACACCGCGCCGCGGCCCGTCGTCGGCATCTGCGCGGATCGCAAGACGGTCGGCCTGCATGTCGCGCACGTCGTGGGCGAGAAATATTTGACCGCGGTCGTCGACGGCGCGCTCGCGATTGCGATCGTGCTGCCCGCGCTCGGCGCGCGGCAGCGCGCGGACGAACTGCTCGCGCTCGTCGACGGCCTGCTGTTGACGGGCAGCTATTCGAACGTCGAGCCCGCGCGCTATGGCGGCCCGGCGAGCGCACCCGGCACGCTGCACGACGCGGCGCGCGATGCGACCACGCTGCCGCTCGTGCGCGCGGCGATCGACGCCGGCGTGCCCATGCTCGCGATCTGCCGAGGGATGCAGGAACTGAACGTCGCGTACGGCGGCACGCTGCATCAGGAAGTGCACGCGTTGAGCGGCCATGCCGATCATCGCGAGGACTTGTCCGCGTCGGTCGACGTGCAGTACGGCCCCGCGCATCCGATCCGGCTCGAGCCGGGCGGCCTGCTGCAGCGCCTCGCGCACGGCGCGGAAACCGTCCAAGTCAATTCGCTGCACGCGCAAGGCATCGAACGGCTCGGCGACGGGCTGACCGTCGAGGCGCGCGCGCCGGACGGGCTCGTCGAAGCGATCGGCGTGCGCGACGCGCGCGCGTTCGCGCTCGGCGTGCAATGGCATCCGGAATGGCGGTTCGACAGCAATCCGCTGTCGCAAGAAATCTTTGCGGCGTTCGGCGCGGCGTGCCGCGCCCGAATGCGCAGGGCGGCCGAGCGCGCGACACGCGCGTGACGGCCGTCGAAGCTTATCGAAGAGAGGCTCACATGCAAGACATCGATGATTTTCTGAGGCAGCACCGGATCACCGAAGTGGAAGCGATCATCCCCGACATGGCGGGGATCGCGCGCGGCAAGATCATCCCGCGCAACAAGTTCGAAACGGGCGAATCGATGCGACTGCCGCAGGCGGTGATGGTGCAGACCGTGACCGGCGATTACCCGGAAGACGGCACGCTGACGGGCGTGACCGATCCCGACATGGTGTGCGTGCCCGACGCGTCGACGATCTGCCTGATTCCGTGGGCGGTCGATCCGACCGCGCAAGTGATTCACGATTGCGTGCATTTCGACGGCTCTCCCGTCGAGATCTCGCCGCGTTTCGTGCTGCGCCGCGTGCTCGATCTGTATCGCGCGAAAGGGTGGAAGCCCGTCGTCGCGCCGGAGCTCGAGTTCTATCTGGTCGACATGAACAAGGACCCGGATTTGCCGCTGCGGCCGCCCGTCGGGCGTACGGGGCGCGCGGAGACGGGGCGGCAATCGTACTCGATCGAAGCCGTCAACGAGTTCGATCCGCTCTTCGAGGATATCTACGAATACTGTGAGCTGCAGGGCCTCGACATCGACACGCTGATCCACGAAGTCGGCGCTGCGCAGATGGAAATCAACTTCCTGCACGGCGACGCGCTGTCGCTTGCCGATCAGGTGTTCCTGTTCAAGCGCACGGTGCGCGAGGCGGCGCTGCGCCACAACATGTACGCGACATTCATGGCGAAGCCGATGGAGAACGAGCCCGGCTCGGCGATGCACATCCATCAGAGCATCGTCGACATCGAGACGGGCCGCAATCTCTTCATCGGCGCGAGCGGCGACGTGACGCCGATGTTCCGCGGCTATCTCGCCGGGCTGCAGAAGTACACGCCCGCGCTGATGCCGATCTTCGCACCGTACATCAATTCGTATCGCCGGCTGTCTCGCTTCATGGCCGCGCCGATCAACGTGCAGTGGGGCTACGACAACCGCACGGTCGGCTTCCGGATTCCGCATTCGGCGGCGGCCGCGCGGCGGATCGAGAACCGGATTCCGGGCGTCGACTGCAATCCGTATCTCGCGATCGCGGGCACGCTCGCGGCCGGCTACCTCGGCGTCACGCAGGCGCTCGAACCGACCCAGCCGCTCGCGAGCGACGGCTACAGCCTGCCGTATCAATTGCCGCGCAATCTCGAGGAAGGGCTCACGCTGATGAGTGCATGCACGCCGCTCGCCGAGATGCTCGGCGAAAAGTTCGTGAAGGCCTATCTCGCGCTGAAGGAAACGGAGTACGAAGCATTTTTCCGCGTGATCAGCTCGTGGGAGCGCAGGCATTTGCTGCTGCACGTTTGAGCGAGCGCTCGCGCGCCGCATTCAGGAGATCAAAGTGACGTATCGAACCGAAGACATCGCTTTTGTACAGCCGCTGCGCGCGACCGCGTCGCAGCGTACCACCGCGCAGTACCGCGCGCTCGACGCCGCGCATCACATCCATCCGTTTTCCGACATGGGCGCGCTCAATCGCGCCGGCAGCCGCGT
>NZ_LOWC01000075.1:0-72958 GCF_001522845.1 Burkholderia sp. BDU5
GGTACGCTTTCCGATGCTTGCCCATGACGGCACCTCCTCTCCAACAAGAATAGGTGTCCGTTTTTGCGGGTCAACTTCACCCGTCGACGCGAATGAGCAGCCCGTATCGATCGGCCCGATCGATTTGCAGTTGACCGCCGGAAAAATCGTGTTCGTCACAGGCGGCAATGGCTCGGGCAAGACGACGCTGGCGAAATTGCTATCGGGGCTTTATGCGGCGAACGAAGGATCTGTGCTGCTGAACGATGTCGCGCCCGGCCTGGATGCGGCCTTGATGCTGCGGCGGTGCGTCAGCGCGATCCATAGCGATTTTTTTGTCATGCCCTTTGAGACGGCCGGTTCGGCACGAAGCCCGATGTTGAGCCAATGGATTCAGCTGCTTGGGCTCGAGGACAAATTGTCCGCGGCGGGCGGCTGGCAATCGGCTCCGCGCCTTTCCCAGGGGCAGCGAAAGCGGCTGGCGCTGGTCAATCTGCTGGCCGACGATAAGCCGGTTTGTATTTTCGATGAATGGGCTGCGGATCAAGACAAGAGCCGTCGGGAATTGTTCTATCGACGGTTCCTGCCCGAACTGGCGGCGATGAAGAAACTGGTCATCGTTGTGACGCATGACAGTGACTATTTCGGTGTGGCCGACACAATCGTGCATATGAAAGATATGCAAATTAGCTTTGTCAAGGAGAATGAAAAATGAGTTGGGATCATGAAGATACCGAATTAACGTTGTCATCAATCATGAAGAACAGTATTCGATCTGGCCGGTTTACAAGGCAGTGCCGGATGGCTGGAAAACAGTGGGCGTGAGTGGCAAGAAAGCGGTATGTCTCGATTACATCGAAAAGACGTGGATAGACATGCGTCCGTTGAGCCTGAGGCGCGCGCTTGAGGAAAACGCGCGCGAATCGAAGTGAGTTTTGATTTGAGCCGATGTTCATCCCGATTGACCATCGTTCTCATAGGGTGAATTTGAAGCGCTTGCGCTGCGCATGCTGATCTTGCGAAAGACTGCGCGGCCGGCTTGCCATATGGCGCACTTTGTATTCCGGCCTTTCGCCGATGCGTACACTCGTGCGTCACGCTTTGCGCGCGGCCAGCGCTCCATATATTTAAATCAATCGACAAAAATGGAATTATTTTGCAACCTCAAATCAATTATTTGTCGACATATCAGCCGGAATTTTTTGCCGGGGTATCAGGGTGGTATCGTGCAATTCATCGTGTCCGACGAAGCCGATGGAAAATTTTATGCGGATATTTCAGAAAACATCAGATTTCTTGATGGCGTGTGCGAAGCGCCGGACGCTGTGGTCGAAATGTCCGCCGCAGTATTTCGTATGCTGATCGGGCAGCCATACGCAACCTTGGAGGATACCGTCAAGGTGACTGGGAATCGCGCTTTGGTTTCTCTCATCGCTCATGCTGCGCAGCCGGAAGCGGATAGCGGCCGGACCCGCTTGCGCGATCTGACTTTGCAGGTGACAAATCTGGCTTCGCCCGAGACCGAAGTGCATCGAATGGCAACCATCGATGCAAGGCAATTGATGCAGATATTGCATGGAGGGACGCCGGTGATTCTAACGGCGATGCTCAATGCTTCGGGCTGGCGGACGACGTTCGACGAACTCCAGCAAAGGTTTGGCGACCTGCCAGCTCGCTGGACTGGATGCCGATATTCTTGGGGCCACGCTGGGCCTGTCGACCTTGGGGGCGTTGATCGATGCCACTTTGGATGGCGACGCGTCCGGCGTCTACAGCGGCGGGTGCTTACTGCCCGGGCCCATGCATGAAATGTTCGAGTTCCCGTTGCTGAACCGAAAATGTTTTACGCGGCCGCAATTATGGATGGGGCGCCGGGATTTCAGCGCATGCACTCGCTTGCATCGTGATTTTTTACATGCATTTATTGGCCAAGTAATAGGCTCAAAGAGATTCGTACTATACAGACCGGACGACGCAGAATATCTATATCCAGGCGCCTGCTTCAATATGTTCCAGATTGCGAGATTTGATCCATTTCGGCCAGATCTGACGAAGTTTCCACTCGCAAAGCGAGCAAAATCGATCGAGTGTGAATTACACCCCGGTGAGTTGCTCATTTTGCCAGCTGGATGGTTTCACACGGTGAGAGGCGATGGTGCGGTAATGTCGGTGAACCGCTTCATGCGTGAGGATGCGTGGGCGGTGTTGTCAACGCGCAGCGGATTGGAGGCTCGGCAGGGTTGAATCCACATAGGTATGCAGATCTGTCCGCGGAGCACCCGAATCGCGACGAGCGCGCGAGGCTGCTCGAGTCGGTGCGCACGCGAGGCTTCGCGACCGGCTATCGCGGCTTGCGGATTTCGAAGTCGGGACGGCGCTTCTGGATCGAGGATGTCACCGTCTGGAATCTGATCGATCGCGAAGGGACGTATCGCGGGCAGGCCGCGACCGGTGGACGGACGTCTGATTCGCGGCGGCAGTTCGCCGGGCGCCATTCGCCGTGCGCTGCCGAGTCGCCGCGGGGCTGGAATTGCACGCGGAGAACGTATCGCTTGGCGAATGCATTGCTCGGCGATCGCATGTTCGAGCGGCCGCCGGGCTTTCTGCTTCCGCTGCCGCTGCGCATGCGGCTCGCCCGCACGAACAACCGATCAATAAGTCGACCGATAGTCGGCCCCCTGATCGAACCGGTTCTGCCAATGCTTCAGGTATTGCGCGGCGAGCGCCGGATTGTTCCAGACGACGAGCACGTTCTCCGAATTTCGCGCGGCCGCGGCTGCGCTGTAGTTGAACGAGCCCGTCTCGACATGGCGGCCGTCGACGACGATGTATTTGTCGTGATGGATCGCATAGCGGTCGATCGTGCGCGTCGGCACCTTCGCGTTGACGAGCAGGTTGAGCGCCTGCTTCGACGCCTTCGAGCGATTGCCGTCGTTGTCGACGACGAGCGCGACGTCGACGCCGCGGCGATGCGCGTCGAGCAGCGCCCGCACGACTTTCGGCGACGTGAACGAATAGCCCGCGAGGCGGATCGACGCGCGCGACGCGCCGATCACCTTCAACACGAGCGCCTCGGCGCCGCCGTCGGGCGAAAACGCGGCTTCGACGACCTGCCCGGCGGGCGCCTCCTTCGCGGGCGACGGCAGTGCGTCGGCGATCAGGTCGAAGAGGCGGGTAAGCAGCGATTCGGAATTCGTCTTGCTGACGGCGGGCGGCGCAGCAGACAGGAAAACGGCGGCGAGACACGCGGCGGCGAGCCGCTTTTGCAACTGCATGTGATTCTTGGACGCTCGAAACTGAGGAGGACGAGAGTGTAACGGCATCGGCGCGATTTTTCGCCGCTTCGCCGAGAACTTTGTGACGTCGAATGAAGAGGCGCGGCGCCGCGCGGCGCCGCATCGTTTCGTCTGGTTTCGTTTCGTCAGTAGCCGAAGCGCGTCGCCATCTCGTCGATCAATTGCCGCTGAAACGCGTTGAAGCGTTCGCCGGGCTGCTGCGCGATCGCGAGCTCGAGCATCGGATCGGCGACGTCGGTGCGCATGTCCGACAGCGCCTCGACGATCGCATGTCCACAAAACGGTACATAGGCCTCCGAATAACCGCCTTCGTGAACGACGACGAGCCGCCCGCCGCAGTGCCGCTGCGCGGCTTCCTTCACCGCATGCGTCATGAACCGGTAGCTGTCGCTGTGCAATTGCATTCGCGCGAGCGGGTCGACCGCGTTCGCGTCGAGCCCGCTCGCGACGACGATGAGCTCCGGCTTGAACGCGTCGAACGCGGGCAGCACGATCCGCTCGAACGTGTAGCGGTACGCATCGTCGCCCGCGCCCGCGAGCAGCGGAACGTTGACGTTCGCGCCGACGCCCGCGCCCGCGCCGCGCTCGTCGGCGCCGCTGTAGCCGGGCGGAAAGCAGCGGTCCTGATGCAGCGAGATCGTCAGCGTGTGCGGATCGTCATAGTAGATCGCCTGCGTGCCGTTGCCGTGATGCACGTCCCAGTCGATCACGGCGACGCGCTCGACCCGGTGCGTCGCGCGCGCGGCCTCGAGTGCGATCGGAATGTTCGCGAAGAGGCAAAAGCCCATCGGCTTGTCGCGCAGGCAATGGTGGCCGGGCGGGCGCGACAGCGAGAATGCGTTTGCCGCGCGCTCGGCGAGCACGGCGTCGACGGCGGCGAGCGCAAGCCCCGCCGACAGCGCCGCGATTTCGTAGCTGCCCTTGCCGAACGGCGCGAGCTCGCCGAGCTCGCCGCCGCCCGCGTCGCTCGCGCGCTTGAACACTTCGAGGTAATGCGCGGGATGAATGCGCAGCAGATCGGCGTCGGTTGCCGCGGGCGCGCTTTGCATGTCGAGACGTGCGGCGAGCCCCGATGCGTGCACGAGCGACAGCAGTCGCCGCTTCGAGTCGGGCGATTCCGCATAGCCCGCGCTCGACGGCGGCTGCACCCAGCCGCCGACCGGAAAGAACAGCGCGTGCGCGCCGCCCGTGTGCCAGAAAGTGCGTTCGTCGGTGAAGAAAGCGGTTTTTTTCATTGCGATGAGCTGAAGCGATGAAGGAAGGGAGGAAACGACATGCGGCGTCAATGCGCGCCGCGCTCGACGCGCAGCAGCGCCGCGAGCGAGACGACGGACACGATTGCGGCGATCGTAAACAGCGCGCGCAGCGTGCCGCCGCCGTCGAGCAGCAGCCCGGCGACGAGCGGTCCGGCGGCGAGCCCCGCGCCGATCACAAGATTGAGCGTCGCGATCAGGCGTCCCGTCGTATCGACAGCCGCGACGCTCGCGAGAATGAACGGCAGGACGAACGTCCACGCAAACTTGAAGCTGAAGATCGCCGTCGTGTAGCCGGATGCGTTGGGCATCGCCGCGAGCATGACGAGCGATGCGGCGAGGATGCCGTATCCGACGTAGAGCATCGCGCGCCGCGCGGCGCGGCCGCCTAGGTACGACGCGAGCGCGGCGCCCGCGATCCCCATCAGGCTCGCGATCGCGAGCACAGTGCCGCTCGCCTGCGCGTCGAAGCCGACCGCGGCCGCGGCCTTGTTCGCGAAGGTCCACACGCCGCCGATCGCGAGATAGAACGTCAGCACGCCGCCGATCGCGAGCGCGGTCGGTGCGCGCGACGCATCCGGACGTGCGCCGCGGGCGCGCCGGGGACGCGCGCGCGGCACGGCCGGAAAGCGGTTCGCGAGCGGCGCCGCGCACAGCGCGAGCGCGGCGAGCACTGCATACAGCGCGCGCAATCCGACTGCATCGAACAGATGCGGCAGCAGAAAGAGACCGGCCGCGCCCGCGATCAACTGGCCGACGACCCAGAGCCCGTAGACGCGATCGCTATTGCCGCTCGCCGCGGCGCTCGTCATGCAGAGCACCATCAGCGTGCCGCCGCCGAGCGCCGTTACCGCGCGCAGCGCGAGGAGCGGGACGAAGTCCGGCATCGTCACGGCAGTCGCGAGATTGCCGACGCAGAACGCGGCGGTCGCGCACCACGCGACGCGCCGCGCGTCGATGCGCCCGAGCCACAGATACGACGGCAGCGTCGCGAGGCTGAACGCGCCCAGCTCGACGAAGAAGTACGTGCCGATCTGCGACGCCGATAGTCCGAGCTGCACGCCGAGCTGCCCGGCGACGACGGGTGCGACGAGCAGCAGGAGCGGCGTGATCGCAGCGAACGCGACGAGCGCGGCGAGCGTGCCGCTCGTGAAATCGGGCGCGTCGTCGGACGGTGTCGCAGACGGCAGCGTGGAATCTTGTAGCAGTGTTTTCATGGTCGTGATCTCGAAGGCTCGATTCAGAAAACGTGGTACATGCCGAGCATCGCGCCGCACTGCGATGTGCCGGCGAGCGGCGTCGGGTCGTATTCGTAGACGGTCTGCGCGCTCCGGCCGCTGTTCTTCGCGTGGCCGAGATTCAGGTATGCGACGGTGCGCTTCGACAGCGAATAGGTCGTGCTCGAGATGAAGAGCGTCGGGTGGCCGATCTGCGGCGTCGGCGAATCGGTGTGATAGACGCCGCCCGCGAAGCCGAGGCGTCCGCTCGTCTGATAGCGCGCGCCGCCCCAGACGATCGTGCGCGCGGGATCGAGATCGCCCGTCAGGCGCTCGACGCCCGCATAGACGATGAGCGGCAGCGACGCGAACGCATAGTGCGCGGCGAACGTGCCGATCTCGCGCCGCTGCGCGGAGCGGTCGATGCCGGCGTCGAGCGTGCCGTGCGATTGATGCACGACGGCGCTCGCCGACAGCCCGTTGCTCGTGAACTGTCCGCCGAGTTCGAGCACGCGGCCGGCGCGCGTGTTGCCGGCGATGCCGCCCGTCGCGGCGAGCGCCTCGACGTCGAAGCCCGCGAACGTCGCCGACTGGTACTTGATCGAGTTGTCGATGAAGTTCGCCGACGGCGGCACGAGGACGCCCTGGCCGCTGTACGCCGCGTACCAGAGCGGGTCGTAGAAGAGTGTCTTGTCGAACAGCGTGCTGAACTGACGGCCGAGCGTGACGGTGCCGACCGGGCCGCCGATGCCGACGTACGCACCGCGAAAGAACGCGTAGCCCGGCACCGTCGCCGTACCGTCGTTCAGGTTGATGCCTTGCTCGAGCTTGAAGCGCGCGCGCCAGCCGCCGCCGAGATCCTCTTCGCCTTTCAGGCCGATCTGGGACGGTAGGATTCCGTAATTCTGCAGCCGCCATGCGCCTTTTTGGCCGTCGGCATGCGACAGATATTGCATGCCGGCATCGGCGACGCCGTACAGCGTGAGCGTCGACTGGGCATGCGTCGACCCGGATAGCGCGGCGAGCGTCGCGGTTGCCGCGAGCGCGCGTCGTCTGCGTGTGTGCCTGAACGTCCTCATCGCTTCGTTTCTCCAAACCGGGTGATCGTTTTTGTGGGAGGCATCCGCAGTGTCGGTAGCAGCGATGCCGCTGCAAAGCCGTTCAGATGAACGGTGCGGGAAACCCTCGAGGCGTCCTGAATGCCGTCGCGCCGGTGCGTATGCGCGGTCCCGGGGCGGCGGCGCGGATGCTGCGGCGCAGCAGCGCACCGATACCGTTCAAATGGATGGGGCATTCGCGCGGTCGTGCGCGGGCGGTTTTCAAAAAAGACCGACGGCTATAATCGATCGCTCATCGAAGCGCGCAAGGCCGGCGATACGGGCGGGCAAGGGAGCGGTCAGTGGTGGCGATCAGAGCGGGAATCCGGCAGGACATCGATGCGCTGCGCGACGTGCCGGCGGCGATCGTGCTCGACGCCGCCGCGTGGCCGCCGCTTGCGCTGCGCAGGCGCGACTTCGACGGCGTCACGCAGACGCCGGGCGCGGCGTCTCGCGAGCTGAGCCTGTTCTTGCTCGACCTGTATGCGGTTGCGAGCCGCGCGTCGATCGGCGAATTCGAATGCCGGTTCTTCCAGCTGCTGTCGCGCTATCTGCCGTTCGACGCCGGATGGACGGGCGTCGCGAACCACACGCCGACCGGCCCCGTGATGCACAACAGCTATCTGTACCGGCTGCCGCACGAGTTCTTCACCGACTGGAAGCGCGTGCGCGATTGCGATCCGCTCGCGCATCGCACCTTGCATGGCGCGTACGGCCAGGCGGCGATCCTGTCGGTCGTCGAACCGGGACTCGACGGCCGGTTTCGCGACTGGTGCGTCAAGTACGGGCTTGCTCAGCTCATGTGCGTGTGCACGCTCGACCGTCGTTTCGGACTCACGACGTTCATGTCGATCTACCGGCAGGGCTTGAATCGTCAGTTTACCGAAGACGACGCGCGCCGCTACGAAGACGTCATTCCACACCTCGCGGCCGCATTGACGATCAATCGCGCCGCGCAATTGAGCCGCTTGCGCAGCGAGGCGGCCGCGTCGACGGTGCGCGCGATCTGCGACAACTTCGGCGTACTGCATCACGCGGACGCCGGCTTCGGCGCGGTGCTGCGAACCGAGTGGCCCGACTGGAGCGGCTCGCGGCTGCCGCCGGCGCTCGTCGATCACATGCGCCGCCATGCGTCGCAGGCGTATTCGGGCGATGCGCTGCGAATGCGCTGCATGCCCGTCGCCGGATTGTTCCAGCTGGAGGTGCGGCCTCGCTCGCTGCTCGACCGCCTGAGCCCGCGCGAGCTCGCGGCGATCCGCTATTACGGCGAAGGGCGCTCGCACAAGGAAGTCGCGCAGCAGATGGAGATCGCGCCCGCTACCGTGCGCCATTATCTGCGCTGCGCGTATCGCAAGCTCGGGATGCACGACAAGAGCCAGATCTCGGGCGTGCTCGGCGAGATCGATCGCGCTGCTGAAGGAATCGGCGCGGAGCGCGACGGCGGCGGGTGACGCGCGATCCGAGCCTGGCATCGCCCCGCGAAATGGTTGTGACCGCAACTATTCGGCTCTATGCTCGTCGCTTCATCGAACGAGGAGGCATGCATATGGATCGAGCACCGGTGCGCGCGGCGATCGTCGGGATCGGCGCGATCGGCGGATTGTTCGCGGCGGCGTTGGCGCGCGCGGGCTGGGACGTGAGCGCCTTCGCGCGTGGCGCGACGCTCGACGCGTTGCGCGAGCGCGGGCTGCGGATCGTCGGCGAGGCGGGCAGGTCGGGCGAAGAGGCGGCGGTCGCGTTGCGCGCGAGCGACGACGCGCACGCGCTCGGCGTGCAGGATTACATCGTCGTCGCGCTGAAGGCGCAGGCGCTGCCCGGCGTCGCCGCGCGCCTCGCGCCGCTCGTCGGGCCGCGGACGATCATCGTCGCCGCAATGAACGGCCTGCCGTGGTGGTTTTTCGACGGCTTCGGCGGGCCGCTCGACGGCGTCGCGCTCGACGCGGTCGACCCGGACGGCGCGACGGCCGCGGCGCTGCCGCCTGCGCGCTCGATCGGTTGCGTCGTCCATCTTTCGTCGGCGACGCGCGAGCCGGGCGTCGTCGTGCGCGGGCGCGGCAACCGGCTGATCGTCGGCGCGCCGCGGCCCGAACTGCGCGATCCGACCGCGCACGTCGCCGACGCGCTCGCGGCGGGCGGCTTCGACGTCGAGCGCTCGGCCGACATTCGCACCGACATCTGGGCGAAGCTCTGGGGCAACATGAACATGAATCCGCTGAGCGCGCTGACGGGCTCGGCGGCGGATCGCCTGCTCGACGATCCGCATACGCGCGAGCTCGCGCTGCGGATGATGGAGGAGGCCGACGCGATCGGTGCGCGGCTCGGGTTGTCGGCCGGGATGAGCGGTCCGGAGCGGATCGCGGTGACGCGCCAGCTCGGCGCGTTCAAGACGTCGATGCTGCAGGATCTGGAGACGGGGCGGCCGCTCGAGATCGGGCCGATTCTGGGCGTGTTCCCGGAGCTCGGCCGCAAGCTCTGCGTGCCGACGCCATATTGCGACGCGGTGCTCGGGCTGCTGCGGCAGCGTGCGTTCAATTCCGGGCTGTGACGTGTCGTGCGGCGGGCGGTGGCCGATCGACGCGGGCGGCTCGTGAAGGCGCCGCGCGACGGCGCTGCGTCCATCCGCGCGAGCGGGGCGGGCAACGCTCGGGCGCGTGTCGTCGACGCGAAGCCGCGATGCTCGCCGATCAGCCGATCAGCCGATCAGCCGATTCTCCGAATTCCGACGTGGGCGAACAGCCGGCAGAAAACGCGAACGAATCGTCACCGCCGCGACTACCCAACTCACGGACCCGACGCCCGCGCGTACCAAGCGGGTTCGGCCGCCCGCCCGTCGAGCGTTCAATCCGCCCGTTCCCGCGCGCCGGCGATGATCTTGTCGAGCGCGCGGCTGAATGCGGCTTTCTCGCTTTCGCTCAGGCAATCGAGCAGCAAGGCGTTCCACTTTTGCGCGATCGGCATGATTTTCCGGTTGAGCGCGGCGCCCGCCGGCGTGAGCGCGATCAGCACGACGCGTCCGTCGGCGTCGCTCGGGCTGCGCTTGACGAGCCCGCGCCGGATCAGCGCCTCGGCCGCGCGGCTCGCCTGACTCTTGTCGAGGTTCGCGCGCCGCGCGAGCTCCATGATCGAGAACGGCCCGAACGCGCCGACCGACGCGATGATCCGCGCCTCGGGCAGCGATACGCCGAGCTTCGTCTGATACAGATCGCCGATGCCGCGGTCGGAGAGCTTGTTCAGCACGTGCATCCGGTAGGTCATGAACTGGTCGAGCCCGACTTTGCTGCCTGTCATGTCGTGTCCTGAATGAGGGGTGCGGGCCCGATTGTTGCCGCATCGCGGCGTGCGGTCAACGGTGCCGCCCGCGCGGGCCGCACGTGCCGAGCGTGTCAGACCCGGCCGTAGCGCAGCCGCGTCAGTTGCTCGGCCTCGTTCTCGAGCAGGCGCGCGGCGTCGCGCAGCGCGACGTCGAGCGTGATCGGGCCGGGCGCAGGCGAGAAGCAGCCGTCGAAATGACCAGACAATTGCGGCAGCGCCGCCGCATCGACCGCGCCCGACAGCAGCGTCGCCGGCACGCCTGCCGCGCGCGCGTGCCGGCACGCGACGAACGGTGCCTTGCCGTGCAGCGTCTGCGCATCCGAGCGGCCTTCGCCCGTGATCATCCAGTTCGCGCCCGCGAGCGCCGCGTCGAGGCTGATCTGCCGCGCGACGACATCGGCGCCCGGCTCGAAGCGCGCGCCGAGCACGTGCAGCGCGAAGCCGAGCCCGCCCGCCGCGCCGGCGCCGGGCAGATCACGGGCGCGACCAGCGGAAGTCCCGGTGGGACGGCGGACGAGCGCCGCCTCGACGAGCGCCGCGAAATGATCGAGCGCCGCGTCGAGCGGCGCGACCTGCGCGGGTGTCACGCCCTTTTGCGGGCCGAACACGGCGGTCGCGCCGTGCTCGCCCGTGAGCGGATTGTCGACGTCGGACATCGCGACGAACGACGTCTCGGCAAGGCGCGCGTCGAGCTCGGCGACGTCGACGCTCGCGACGTGCGCGAACCGCTCGGGCGTCGGCTCGATCTCGCGGCCGTGCGCGTCGAACGCGCGCAGCCCGAGGCCGGCGAGCAGGCCTGCGCCGGCGTCGTTCGTGCTGCTGCCGCCGAGCGCGACGTAGAACGTGCGTACGCCTTCGTCGAGAAGGGCGCGGATCGCGTCGCCCAGGCCCCGCGTGCTGCGCGCGGCGACGGGCGCGCTCATGCCGGCCGGATCGGTGATGCCGACGATTTCCGCCGTCTCGACGATCGCCGTGCGCGCGTCGATGAGGCCGACGGCCGCGTCGCGCGGCGCGAGCGACGCGCCGGGCACGCGCAGCGTGCGGCGCGTGCCGCCGTGCGCGAGGAGCGCGTCGAGCGTGCCTTCGCCGCCGTCCGCCATCGGGCAGCGCCGCACGACGGCGTCGGGGCGCGCCCGCGCGACGCCCGCGGCGATCGCGTTCGCCACCTGTTCGGCGGATAGCGACCCCTTGAACGAGTCGGGCGCAATGACGACGACGGGCGCGGGCGAATGCTGCGGCATGGTGTCTCCGGATGTCGTTCGTGATGACGGGCGGATCGCGCGGGCGGGCACGGTGGATGCGGTGGACATGCGAGCGGCGCGAAGACCGGCGGGGATCGAAAAGGGAGCTTACCCGATGGCCCGCGGCTGCGGGATACCGCGCCGCGCATGTCCGGGATCGCACGGAGGGCGCCGCGTGCGCGATGCTGCGGCGCGCCACCGCCTGAACTCGCGGTGAGAGGAAAATAGTTTGCTAGAATAGTCGATTCTTCCGGCCAAAGCCGTTGCTCCAAGCCGCCGAACGAGTCGCATGCGGAAAGTTGCACGCGGGAGTCGCACGCGGGGCTGAGCGAGCCGCCAGCGCGGCCTGCGCCCGATGCGCTCGCACGAGCGAACGGACGGTGCGCGACAGCGCGTCCGTCGCAAGGCTGGCACGGCAAGGAAAAACCGATTCGCTCGAATAATTTTAGGACGATTGAAGCCATGGCTAACGTTGTTGAAAACCTCGGCAAGCTCGAACGCCGCGTGACGATCTCCCTGCCGAAGGATGTCGTGCAGAAGGAGATCGACGCCCGTATTCAGAAACTCGCGAAGAACGTGCGCATGCCGGGCTTCCGCCCGGGCAAGGTGCCGCTCAAGATGGTCGCGCAGCAGTATGCGGGCCAGGTCGAGGCGGAGGTGCTGAGCGACAAGATCGGTCAGGAGTTCTTCACGATCAGCCGCGCGGAGAACCTGCGCGTCGCGGGCCAGCCGAGCTTCGAGCCGAAGCAGGACGCAGCGGAGGGCGCGTACGCGTTCGACGCGACGTTCGAGGTGTACCCGGAAGTGAAGATCGGCGCGCTCGAGACGGCTGAAGTCGAGCGCTCGACGACGTCGATCGGCGACGCCGAAATCGACCGCACGCTCGACATCCTGCGCAAGCAGCGCGTGCACTTCCACGCGCGCGGCGAAGGCGGCGAGCACGGCGACGGCGGCGCGGACACGGCGGCGCAGAACGGCGACCGTGTGACGGTCGATTTCGTCGGCAAGATCGACGATGTCGCGTTCCAGGGCGGCACGGCCGAAGACTTCGTGTTCGTGCTCGGCGAAGGGCGGATGCTGCCCGAATTCGAGACGGCGGCGCTCGGCCTGAAGACGGGCGAGTCGCGCGAATTCGACCTGAAGTTCCCGGACGACTACCACGGCAAGGACGTGGCGGGCAAGACCGCGCAGTTCACGGTCACGACGAAGAAGGTCGAGTGGCCGCACCTGCCGGCGATCGACGCCGATTTCGCGAAGTCGCTCGGCGTCGAGGACGGCGATCTGACCAAGATGCGCGGCGAGATCAAGGAAAACCTCGAGCGCGAGGCGAAGCGCCGCACGCAGTCGATCGTGAAGAACCAGGTGATGGACGCGCTCTTGAAGATTTCCGAGCTCGACGTGCCGAAGGCGCTGATCGAGCAGGACCAGCAGCGCCTCGTCGAGATGGCTCGTCAGGATCTCTCGCAGCGCGGCGTGCCGAACGCGAAGGATGCGCCGATTCCGGCCGAAATGTTCGCCGATCAGGCCGAGCGCCGCGTGAAGCTCGGCCTTGTGCTGGCCGAGCTGGTGAAGGCGAACGGCCTCGAGGCGAAGCCGGAGCAGATCCGTGCGGAAGTCGACGAATTCGCGAAGAGCTACGAAGACCCGAAGGAAGTGGTCCGCTGGTATTATTCGAATCAGCAGCGCCTTGCCGAAATGGAAGCGTTCGTCGTTGAGAGCAACGTCGTCGATTTCGTGCTGGGCAAGGCGAAGGTGACGGACAAGGAAGTAAGCTTCGAAGCACTGGCGAGCGCAACGGCGCAAGCATAAGTGTTGCTCTAGCGGCGTGCCGGCTGTCGGAGCGACGGCCGGCACGCCGTTTTTTCATGATGCGGCGCCGCGTGCGACGTTCTCCGGCTCGTTTCCTGCCGTTCAATACTCATTCTCGGACAAGGCTCATTGAATGATTAATCGCGCTCAATTGCTTGACACGTTGGCTTCGCAAGCCCCGCGGGATTTCGAGGCGCAAGCGCTCGGGCTCGTGCCGATCGTCGTCGAGACGAGCGGTCGCGGCGAGCGTTCGTACGACATCTACTCGCGACTCCTGAAAGAGCGCATTGTGTTCATGGTCGGCGAAGTGAACGACCAGACGGCGAATCTCGTGGTCGCGCAGCTTCTGTTCCTCGAAAGCGAGAATCCCGACAAGGACATCAGCCTCTACATCAACAGCCCGGGCGGCTCGGTTTCGGCCGGGATGGCGATTTACGACACGATGCAGTTCGTCAAGCCGGACGTGTCGACGCTCTGCATGGGCCTCGCGGCCAGCATGGGCGCGTTCCTGCTCGCGTCGGGCGCGAAGGGCAAGCGCTATGCGCTGCCGAACGCGCGCGTGATGATCCATCAGCCGCTCGGCGGCGCGCGCGGCCAGGCGTCGGACATCGAGATCCAGGCACGCGAGATCCTCTACTTGAAGGACCGCCTGAACCACCTGCTCGCCCAACACACCGGTCAGGACGTCGAGCGCATCGCGCGCGACACCGACCGTGATAATTTCATGTCCAGCGAAGATGCGAAGGCGTACGGGCTGATCGACCATGTGTCGATCAAGCGCCCGTAAGCTTTAGTGGGGTGCCGCCCCAATAGGCGCGGCACCCGCCACACGCCCCGAGCATCTGCGGCAAAAGAACATCGCCGCCGTCTCCCGAGTATTTACCAGGTCATGGTATCGGGGACAAACGGCGTATCATGTAACTCACGTGTCCGGAGGCTCTAATTCATGGCGGACAAAAAAGGTTCGAACAGCGAGAAGCTGTTGTATTGCTCGTTTTGCGGCAAAAGCCAGCATGAGGTGAAAAAACTCATCGCAGGGCCGTCGGTGTTCATCTGCGATGAATGCATCGATTTGTGCAACGAGATCATTCGCGACGAAGCGGCCGCGGTGGGCGTCGAAGCCAGCCTGTCCAAATCCGACCTGCCGAGCCCGCAGGAGATTCGCGACATCCTCGATCAATACGTGATCGGGCAGGAACGCGCGAAGAAGATCCTCGCCGTCGCCGTCTACAACCACTACAAGCGCTTGAAGCATCTCGACAAGAAGGACGACGTCGAACTGTCGAAGAGCAACATCCTGTTGATCGGCCCGACGGGCTCCGGCAAGACGCTCCTCGCGCAGACGCTCGCGCGCCTTCTGAACGTGCCGTTCGTGATCGCCGACGCGACCACGCTGACGGAAGCCGGCTACGTCGGCGAGGACGTCGAGAACATCATTCAGAAGCTGCTGCAAAACTGCAACTACGAGGTCGAGAAGGCGCAGCGCGGGATCGTCTACATCGACGAGATCGACAAGATCAGCCGCAAGTCGGACAACCCGTCGATCACCCGTGACGTGTCGGGCGAGGGCGTCCAGCAGGCGCTCCTGAAGCTCGTCGAGGGCACGATGGCGTCGGTGCCGCCGCAGGGCGGCCGCAAGCACCCGAACCAGGATTTCATCCAGGTCGACACGACGAACATCCTGTTCATCTGCGGCGGCGCGTTCGACGGCCTCGAGAAGGTGATCACCGACCGCACCGAGAAGACCGGCATCGGCTTCGGCGCGACCGTGAAGAGCAAGCAGGAGCGGGACGCGGGCGAAGTGCTGCGCGAGGTTGAGCCGGAAGACCTGATCAAATTCGGGTTGATCCCCGAGCTGATCGGCCGTCTGCCCGTGGTCGCGACGCTCGGCAAGCTCGACGAAGCCGCGCTGATGAAGATCCTCGTCGAGCCGAAGAACGCGCTCGTCAAGCAGTATCAGAAGCTGTTCGCGATGGAGCGGGTCGAACTCGAAATTCGCCCGGACGCGCTGCAGGCGGTCGCCCGTAAGGCGATCCGTCGCAAGACGGGCGCGCGTGGGCTGCGTTCGATCATCGAGCAGGCGCTCCTCGACGTGATGTACGAACTACCGACCCTCAAAGGGGTCGGCAAGGTGATCATCGACGACAATGTCATCGAAGGGGACGGCAAACCGTTACTCATTTATGAGGACACGCCGAAAGTGGCGGGTTCGAATTGATCGGCTTTGAAGTTTCGTGAGCAAAAAAGCCGTTCATGGAATCGTGAACGGCTTTTTTTCGTTTATCTTGTGGGTAACTCTGACTCGAACCGCACGGTAACTTTTTTACTGAATATTTCCCACGCGCTGAAGGCTTGCAATCCGCTGTGCCGGCCTTACTTACCGAATAATTGATTCCACTCATGGGGAAATGAAATGTCAGGCACCCAACTTCTCCCGCCGGAACGCACTACGCTCCCGCTGCTGCCGCTGCGGGACGTCGTCGTTTTCCCGCACATGGTGATCCCGCTCTTCGTGGGCCGGCCGAAGTCGATCAAGGCTCTCGAGGTGGCAATGGAAGGCGGCAAGCACATCATGCTTGTTGCTCAGAAGACCGCCGCAAAGGATGAGCCGACCGACAAAGACATGTACGACGTCGGCTGCATCGCGAACATCCTGCAGATGCTGAAGCTGCCCGACGGCACCGTGAAGGTGTTGGTCGAAGGGTTGCAGCGCGCGCAGGCGCTCTCGATCGAAGAGCAGGAGACGCAGTTCTCGTGCGAAGTGATGCCGCTCGAACCGGACCACGCCGACAGCGCCGAGACGGAAGCGCTGCGCCGCGCGATCGTGTCGCAGTTCGATCAGTACGTGAAGCTGAACAAGAAGATCCCGCCTGAAATTCTGACGTCGCTGTCGGGTATCGACGAGGCAGGCCGGCTCGCAGACACGATCGCGGCGCACCTGCCGCTCAAACTCGACCAGAAGCAGCACATCCTCGAGATGTTCCCGGTCATCGAGCGGCTCGAGCACCTGCTCGCCCAGCTCGAGGCGGAGATCGACATCCTGCAGGTCGAAAAGCGCATCCGCGGGCGCGTGAAGCGCCAGATGGAGAAGAGCCAGCGCGAGTACTACCTGAACGAACAGGTCAAGGCGATCCAGAAGGAACTGGGCGAAGGCGAGGAAGGCGCCGATCTCGAGGAACTCGAGAAGCGCATCAACGCCGCGCGCATGCCAAAGGAAGCGAAGAAGAAGGCCGATGCCGAGCTCAAGAAGCTGAAGCTGATGTCCCCGATGTCGGCGGAAGCGACCGTCGTGCGCAACTACATCGATACGCTGATCGCGCTGCCGTGGCGCAAGAAGAGCAAGGTCAACAACGACTTGGCCAACGCCGAGAAGGTCCTCGACGAGGATCACTACGGCCTCGAGAAGGTCAAGGAACGGATCCTCGAGTACCTCGCGGTGCAGCAACGCGTCGACAAGGTGAAGGCACCGATCCTGTGCCTCGTCGGGCCTCCGGGCGTCGGCAAGACCTCGCTTGGCCAGTCGATCGCGCGCGCGACGAACCGCAAGTTTGTCCGCATGGCGTTGGGCGGCGTGCGCGACGAGGCCGAGATCCGCGGTCACCGTCGGACCTACATCGGCTCGATGCCGGGCAAGATCCTGCAGAGCCTGTCGAAGGTCGGCGTGCGCAATCCGCTCTTCCTGCTCGACGAAGTCGACAAGATGGGGATGGATTTCCGCGGCGATCCGTCGTCGGCGCTGCTCGAAGTGCTCGATCCGGAGCAGAACCACACGTTCGCCGACCACTACGTCGAGGTCGATTTCGATCTGTCGGACGTGATGTTCGTCGCGACGTCGAACTCGCTGAACATTCCGCCGCCGCTCCTCGACCGGATGGAAGTGATCCGTTTGTCGGGCTACACGGAGGACGAAAAGGTCAGCATCGCGCAGCGCTACCTGCTGCCGAAGCAGAAGAAGAACAACGGCCTGAAGGAGGGCGAGATCGATGTCGCCGAGCAGGCGATTCGCGACATCATCCGCTACTACACGCGGGAAGCCGGTGTGCGGTCGCTCGAGCGCGAAATCTCGAAGATCTGCCGCAAGGTCGTGAAGATGCTGCTGCTGAAGAAGGCGACGGGCGCGATCAAGGTCGACGGCGAGAACCTTGACACGTTCCTCGGCGTGCGCAAGTACGATTTCGGTCTTGCCGCGAAGGAGAACCAGGTTGGCCAGGTCACGGGTCTCGCATGGACCGAAGTGGGCGGCGATCTGCTGACGATCGAGGCGGCCGTGATGCCCGGCAAGGGCAACGTGATTCGTACGGGCTCGCTCGGCGACGTGATGAAGGAGTCGGTCGAGGCCGCGCGCTCGGTCGTGCGCTCGCGCTCGCGACGGCTCGGCGTCAAGGACGAGGCGTTCGAAAAGCAGGACATCCACATTCACGTGCCGGAAGGCGCGACGCCGAAGGACGGTCCGTCCGCCGGCATCGCGATGACGACGGCGCTCGTGTCGGTGCTGACGGGCATTCCGGTGCGCGCCGACGTTGCGATGACGGGCGAGATCACGCTGCGCGGGGAGGTGCTGCCGATCGGCGGTCTGAAGGAGAAGCTGCTCGCAGCGCACCGCGGCGGTATCAAGCTCGTGCTGATTCCGGAAGAGAACGTGAAGGATCTCGCGGACATTCCGGACAACGTGAAGAACGCGATCGAAATCGTGCCGGTCCGTTGGATCGACAAGGTGCTCGAACTCGCGCTCGAACGTCTGCCGAGCGCGCTGCCCGAGGAAGAGGCGAAGGCGGCGGCGCCCGTCGCGGAACCCGCGAAGGATGCCGGCTCGACTGAGGTCGTCAAGCACTGAGTGCGCGCAGGTAGTTCGCGCTTCGCTGACAAGCCCACGGCCGCGAGGCCGTGGGCATTGTTTTTGTACGCGACGGCAGGTTGCGCTCGCGAGCGAGTCTGCTAGCGGCGGACGCGTCTTGACGTTTTCGTTTCGGTTTCCTCTAATGGATGGGAGCGGCGCGCGGCGCTTTTTTCCTGCTTGCGCGCCGAGCGACGAACAACCCGACCGGCTACGGAGCGTGGATGAACAAGACCGAATTGATCGAACATATCGCAAGGCAGGCGGACCTGTCGAAGTCGGCGGCGGCGCGTGCCCTCGACGCGCTGCTCAGCGGCGTCACGAGCGCGCTGCAGCAGGGCGGCGCGGTGACGCTCGTCGGCTTCGGCACGTTCGAGGTCGGCAAGCGCGCTGCGCGCGTCGGCCGCGACCCGCGTACTGGCGAGGCGATCGAGATCCGCGCGGCGAACATGCCTAAATTTAGGGCTGGCAAAGCACTAAAGGATGCGCTAAACTGATAGGCTTGTTATTTGAAGGGGCGATGCCCCGGTCTAGAACGGTGTGAATCCGGAGCGGGTGCTTAGCTCAGTTGGTAGAGCGGCGCCCTTACAAGGCGTAGGTCGGGAGTTCGAGCCTCTCAGCACCCACCAGTTCCGTTTCGCGACACGCGTTCGACGCAACCCGAAGAAGACTGCAGCAATGACTGAAACCCGCATGGCGATTGCCTTTGCGGGTTTTTTGTTTTGCGGCTCCGTTGGAGAAACGCGGCTCGCTTGAAGGCGCCGCTCCCGGCCAGTCGCCGAATTACAGCGATGACGACGCCGGGGCGCGTATTGCGGCGCCACGCTGCGATCGTTTGGCGTCGTTCGGCTGGCCTCAAGATGCCATGGGTGCCGTGCCATGGGTGCAGCGTCGTCGGCTCGCATGTGCGGGCGGGCGCCGCGCACTCACGGCCCGCCGCGGCGCGGCTCGTGGCGCGCGAGGCCTGCGGCGATGCCGCACCACATCACACGGACTGCTTCGTCCGATCCTGGCGCTTGTTCACCGCGTCGTCGAGCATCCGCTCGGCATTCTTGAACGCGTCGCGCAACGCGACGTACACGTCCTCGTCGGATTCGCGATTGGACACGAGCTCGCGCCCCGGGATCGTCACGTCGATGTGCACGTCGAACGGCTTGCCCCGGTGCTTGTGCTTGTCGTCGAGGATCACGCTGACCCGGCAGCGGATGATGTCGGCGCAATAGCGTTCGAGCTTGGCGGCGTGGCGGGCGACGGCCTCTTCGAGCGTGTCGGAGCGAGGCATGCCTTGAATCGAGATTTCGAGCGGTAATTTCATTGTTGTACTCGGTGAAAAACGAAGTTGGTCGTGCGTATGCGTCGTCGACCACGGACGATGCGCGAAGCGGATTCGCGCGGCTCGGATCCTTGCGGGCGGCGACGCGTTCATTGTTCGCCGTGGCCCGAATTGCGGCTTGACGTCGATCAACGCTGGGCGATTGCGTTCGGACGGGCGCGAGGTGCATTCACGGCGCGCGTGCGCCGTGATGCGGCGGCGCATCTTGCGTGAGCGGGAAAGGTGCGACGCGCATGGTATGAACGCGAGCGTCGCACACCGCAGCGCTCGGTGCGCGAGCGCCCGATGCGCGGCATGGCTTCGTTGACTCAGGTCAACGTCGGCGCGGACACCTGCCATAGGCTGAGGTTGTCGTTGCATTCGTTCGGTGTCATGCAAGGAGCGTCTCCATGAACCATCGCACGCGGCCTTTCAAGGCAGGCAGTCACGAAGAGGTTTATCCCGGGCTCGCGCAAGATCCTTATGCGATGCGTCGCAAACTGCGCGAGCCGACGGTGTGCCCGACCTGTGGCGCGGTCTTCAGCGCCGGGCGCTGGCAGTGGCTCGCGCGTCCCGACGACGCGCACGAGCATCAATGCGGCGCCTGTCAGCGTACCGCCGAGCGTCTGCCGGCCGGCTATCTCCATATCGACGGACCATTCGCCAACGAGCATCTGTCCGAGCTGCTCCAGTTGCTGCGCCATCACGAGGAGCGTACGCGCGAGGGGCACCCGATGCAGAGGATCATGTCGATCGACACCGACGACGGCGCGACGGTCGTGACCACCACCGACGTCCATCTGGCGCGCAATCTCGGCTCGGCGCTCAAGTCCGCATATCAGGGCTCGCTCGACCTGAAATACAGCCTCGACGAACAGCTCGTTCGCGCGTATTGGCGTCGATGAGCGCCGCGCGCGAATGCGCAGGACGTCGAGCTGCGTTGACGCGCATCATTCGGCGGACCGGCCGCCCGCACACAGTCGTTTCGTGGCGAACGCATTTTCGTCATGCTGGCGACGCCGCGTGAACGCGCTTCGCATGGAGCGCCGTGCCTCGATTGTGGTTCCTCGGCCGTGCCGTGGCGCTCGACGCGCGGCGGGCTGGCCGGGACCATGCTCCGGCTGTCGTAGACAGGCCGCCACGAGACCGAAGATGAGGAAAATCAATCCCGAGCAATATCACCTGAATTTCAGGTGATGCTGGGCAGGCCGGCGAATAGTCCGCTCGGACCCGTGCTCGACGGATTCTTCCGAATGCATCGGCCGGCGCTCGCGGGTAGCGCGATCGACGAACGCGACAAGCAGCTGATCGCGATCGCGGCGCAATGCGACGACTATATCGACGACTGTATTGGCTACTACGTGCACGAAGCGTTACATGCGGGCGCGTCCGATCGCGAGATTCTCGACGCCGCCGGCGTCGTGGTGATGATGGGCGGCGGGCCTGCCGTCGTCTACGCGTACCACGGACGAGGCGTTCGAGCCGTTCTCCGGGGCCGCGTCATCGGTGCCGCTCGATGCGGTGCTGGCCGGCACGGCGACCGTCGACGATCCCGCCCGGGCGGCGCGATTTTTCGCGCTCGTCTCGGCCGGGCGATTGTCGGCGTGCGGCGGCGGTCGGTTGGCGGTGCGACACGGTGCGATTCGCGCTTTGGCTTTCATGCCGGTTGCCGTTGCCGATGAGGCCGGCAACTCGCGCGTTTCACATCGTCGACGGAAGGCGGGGGCCGTGAGTGGCGATTGGCAATTCGTGAGGCGTGGTCCGTCGTAGATCGTGCCCCGAATCGCAAGCGGCAAACAAATAAATTGCCGTTGCGCCCGAACGACAGCTTCGGATACCATTGCAGATTGTCGCGCTGTCGCGGTAGCTGCTGGGTCCGGCCGAGTGCGCCGAGTGCGCGCCTTGCCCGCCCAGGGTTCGAGCGAGCCGGGCGCCTCGGCATGCGGTTCGGTGCCATTCCCCGCATGCAAGCAAGACCAAGGAGCGGTAGTTCAGTCGGTTAGAATACCGGCCTGTCACGCCGGGGGTCGCGGGTTCGAGTCCCGTCCGCTCCGCCATCATCCCGAAAGGCGAACTCCGGTTCGCCTTTTTTCTTGCCCGCTGTTGTAATATCGGGCGTTTTGTCCAGCTCACGCCGTCACGCATGCTCGATTTCTTTCGCAATCACCAGCGCCTGATGATGTTCTTCCTGCTCCTGATCGTGCTGCCGGGGCTTGGGATCGTCGGCATTCAGGGTTTCCGTGGGTTCTTCGACGAAAGCGCGAACGTCGCGGCCGTCAACGGACACAAGATCACGCGTGCCGAGTTCGACGGCATGCTGCGCCAGCAGATCGACCAGGCGCGCCAGGCGCTCGGCGCGCAGTTCGACATGAAGGCGTTCGACACGCCGGAGCGCCGTCAGCAACTGCTCGACGGACTGATCCAGCAGCGCGCGCTCGCCGACGAGACGCAGCGCCTGCACCTGACCGCATCGGACGGCGCGGTGCGCCAGACGCTCCTCGGCGATCCTGTGATCTCGTCGCTGAAGAAGCCGGACGGTTCATTCGACGCCGAGCGCTACACGCAGATGCTCGCGATGCAAGGCATGACGCCCGATCAATACCAGGAGCGCGTGCGCTACAGCCTCGCGCTGCAGCAGATTCCGACGAGCATCGTGTCGAGCGCGTTCACGCCGAAGAGCGTCGCGCGCCGCCTGACCGAACTCGCCGAGCAGCAGCGTGAGGTGCAGCCGATGGTGCTGAAGTCGGCCGATTACGCGGCGAAGGTGCAGCCGACCGACGCGCAGATCTCCGCCTATTACGACGCGCACAAGCAAGCGTTCGCGACGCGCGAGACGGCGACGATCCAGTACCTCGTCTACTCGCAGGCGACGGCCGCCGCGGCGGCGCAGCCGAGCGACGTCGACATCAAGAAGTACTACGACGACAACATCGCGCACTACCGCACCGACGCGCAGGTGCGCGTGAGCCACATCTTCATCGCCGCGGCGAAGGACGCGAGCGCGGCCGACAAGGCGGCCGCGAAGGCGAAGGCTGAGCAGTTGCTCGCTGAAGTGAGGGCGCATCCGGACCAGTTCGCACAGATCGCCGAGAAGAACTCGCAGGATGCGCCGTCGGCCGCGAAGGGCGGCGACCTCGGCTTCATCACGCGCGGCTCGACCGCGGGCGGCACTGCGTTCGACGACGCCGCGTTCGCGCTGAAGAAGGATGAAATCAGCGGCGTCGTGCAAGGCGACTTCGGCTTCCACATCCTGAAGGCGACCGACGTGAAGCCGGCCGTCGTGAAGCCGCTCGCGGAGGTGAAGGATTCGATCGCCGCCGACCTGAAGCAGCAGTTCGCGGCGAAGGCGTTCGCCGACAACGCGGAAGGCTTCTCGTCGACCGTGTACGAGAAGGCGAAGAGTTTGCAGCCGGCCGCCGACAAGTACAAGCTGACGGTCCAGACCGCGACGGTGTCGCCGCAGCCGAACCCGGCGCTGCCGCCCGACAGCCCGCTCAACAACGCGAAGTTCCTCGCGGCCGTGTTCGCCGTCGATTCGGTGAAGAACGGCAACAACACGCAGGCGATCGACGTCGGCAACAACACGCTGATTGCCGCGCACGTGACGAATCACCAGCCGTCGGTCGTGCCCGCGCTCGACGCGATCAAGGATCTGGTGCGCGCGAAGGTGGTCGCCGAAGAGGCGGCGCGCCTCGCGAAGCAGGACGGCGAAGCGAAGCTCGCGGAGTTGCGCAAGTCGAAGTCGACGGCGGGCTTCGCCGCGGCCGACAAGATCTCGCGCACGCAAGCGCACGGGCTGCCGCCCGCGGCGGTGAGCGCGATCTACAAGGTCGATCCGAAGACGCTGCCTGCGTACGTCGGTGTCGATCTCGGCAGCGACGGCTATGCGATCTTCCGCGTGAATTCGGTCGCGGCCGCGGCGCCCGTCGACGATCAGCGCCTCGGAGCCGCTCAGCAGCAGCTCGCGCAGGTGTACGCGCAAAGCGAGACGGAGGCGTATCTCGCGTCGCTGCGCACGCGCTCGAAGGTCAAGCTCTACGGCCCGGCCGCCGGCACCGCGCAGGACGGCTCGAACTGACGGCGACGGCGCGCGCGAGCGTGCCGGTTCGATGAGGAAACAGCCCCGCCATCGTGCGGGGCTGTTTCGTTTCTGCGAACGCGACAGCCTCGGGCGGCTCAGCAGGCGTTCGGGGCTCGATTCGTCGAGCGGTGTCGGGCGCTATGGCGGGGGCAGCGGGCGACAAGCCGATGCGAAGCCGCATCGGCTTGTCGGCATGCGTCGTATCGGCCGGCCTGTCGGCGCCGGCGCGTCGCCACGGAGCAGGACGTTCGCCGCCGGCCGGCTGGGCGCGGGTACGAGCGCGGGCGGCGTCTCCGCGCATCAGCGTATCAATGCGACGACGCGCGCAACAGCGGCTTGAGCGCCGGCCATACGTTGTCGAGCAACCGGCGCTGTGCGGCCTGTGTCGGATGGATCTGGTCGGCCTGGAACATGTCGGGCTTGTTCTCGATGCCGGCGAGCAGGAACGGCACGAGCGGCACGCGCATCTCCTTCGAGAGCGCCGTGTAGACGCCGTGGAATTTCTGCGTGTAGTCGGGCCCGTAGTTCGGCGGCACGTACATGCCGACGAGCAGTACCTGCGCGCGCGCCTGCCGCGCCTGTGCGACGATCTCGCGCAGATTGCTTTCGGTCGCGGTGAGCGGCACGCCGCGCAGCGCGTCGTTCGCGCCGAGCTCGACGACGACGACGGCGGGCTTGAGCCGCGCGAGCACCGCAGGCAGCCGCGCGCGGCCGCCGCTCGTTGTGTCGCCGGAGATGCTTGCGTTTGCGACGCTATAATCGATCCGCTCGGCCGCGAGGCGTGTGCGCATCAGCGCAACCCAGCCCGTGTCGCGCGGCAGGCCGTACTCGGCCGACAGGCTGTCGCCGAGCACCACGATCACCGGCTTGCCGCCGTGAGCGTCCGTCAACGGCGCGGCATTCGTTGCGGCGGATGCCGGGCCGCCGAACGTCGCGATCACGGCGAGCGTTGCGCCGACCTTCCAGCGAAAAGTGCGTTTCATGCTCAAGATTACCGATCCGATCATCGAAGTACGGAATGTGTGCAAGCGTGTCACCGATGCCGTCGGCGAACTGACGATTCTCGACGGCATCGACCTGACGGTCCGTGCGGGTAGCAGCGTCGCGATCGTCGGGGCGTCCGGATCGGGCAAATCGACGCTGCTCGGCCTGCTCGCCGGCTTGGACAGCGCGACCGAGGGCACGGTTCGCCTGTTCGGCCAGGATCTCGGCCAGCTCGACGAGGACGCACGCGCGGCGCTGCGCAACGGCACGGTCGGCTTCGTGTTCCAGTCGTTTCAACTGATGCCGCATCTGACCGCGCTCGAGAACGTGATGCTGCCGCTCGAGCTGCAGGGCGGTGTCGGCGCGCGCGAGACCGCGAAGCGCGCGCGCGCGTTGCTCGAGGAAGTGGGGCTCGGCGCGCGCACCGGCCACTATCCGAAGCTCTTGTCGGGCGGCGAGCAGCAGCGCGTCGCGCTCGCGCGCGCATTCGTCACGCGTCCGGCGCTACTGTTCGCCGACGAGCCGACGGGCAGTCTCGACGCGGCGACGGGCCATGCGGTCATCGATCTGATGTTCGAGCTGAATCGCACGCACGGAGCGACGCTCGTGCTCGTCACGCACGATCCCGAACTCGCGCGCCGCTGCGGCACGACGGTCGTGCTCGAAGCGGGGCATTTGCACGGCGCGGATCACGTGCGGCACGAGGCGAGCTGACGCGGGGCGCAGCGCAGGCTTGACGCCGGTGCGTCGGGCGGTCATCGGCCGGCGGTCGGCGAACTTGCCCGTCGCGGACCGATTCGGCGATGCTGCGGGCGCCTGTGCTGTGGGACGGCGTTCGGCTTGCGCGGCGCAGAGAAGCCGATGCTGTGAAACCGCAAGACCCCAAGACCGGCAGCCGGGCCGCTCGGAATCGATGCATCGCGCGCACCGAGCGGCACGACGACGGCGCATCGCGGCCGCAGCGCCCGTCGCCGCGCGTCTTGCCTATCGACCCAGCGCCTTTCGCGCGCGCGCGATCAGCGTCGACGTCGACGAATCGTGCTTCGCCGGATCGGCTTGCGCGGCCGTAAGATCGGCCTCGACGACCTTGCCGAGGATCTTGCCGAGCTCGACGCCCCACTGATCGAACGGATTGATGTTCCATACGGCCGCCTGTACGAGCACCTTGTGCTCGTACAGCGCGATTAGCGCGCCGAGCGTGCGCGGCGTGAGCGCGTCGACGAGCAGCGTCGTCGTCGGCCGGTTGCCCGGGAACGTCTGGTGCGGCGCGAGCTCGGGCTTGTCCGGGCCGGCGATCTTGCGCGCTTCGTCGAGCGTGCGGCCGAGCATCAGCGCCTCGCTCTGCGCGAAGCAGTTCGCGAGCAGCTTCGGATGATGGCTCGCGAACGGATGCTCGGGCGTGAGCACGGCGATGAAGTCGATCGGCACGAGCGTCGGGCCCTGGTGCAGCATCTGGAAGAATGCGTGCTGCCCGTTCGTGCCGGGCTCGCCCCAGGTGACGGCGGACGTCGGGTAGTCGACGAACGCGCCGTCGATTTGCGCAGACTTGCCGTTGCTCTCCATCTCGAGCTGCTGCAGATACGACGGCAGGTAATGCAGCGCTTCCGAGTACGGCGCGACGAGGTAGCTCTGCGCGCCGAAGAAATGGCGATACCAGATGCCGACGAGGCCCTGCAGCACCGGCAGGTTGCGTTCGAGCGGCGCGATGCGGAAGTGCTCGTCCATGTCGTGCGCGCCGGCGAGCAGCTCGTCGAAGCGCTCCGGCCCGATCGCGATCATGATCGACAGGCCGACCGCCGACCACAGCGAATAGCGGCCGCCGACCCAGTCCCACATCTCGAACACGTTCGTCTCGGCGATGCCGAACTTGACGACCTCGGCGGGATTCGCCGACACGCCGACGAAGTGCTTCGCGAGCGCGTTCTCCGGGCAGCCCTTCGCGACGAACCAGTCGCGCAGCGAGCGCGCGTTCGTCATCGTCTCGAGCGTCGTGAAGGTCTTCGACACGATGATCGCGAGCGTCTCTTCCGGATCGATCTGCTCGAGCACGCGCGCGAGATCGGCGCCGTCGACGTTCGACACGAAGTGCGTCGAGATGTCGGGCGTCGCGACGTGATGCAGCGCATGGACGACCATCTTCGGCCCGAGGTCCGAGCCGCCGATGCCGATGTTCACGACATGGCGGATCCGCTTGCCGGTGTAGCCCGTCCACGCGCCGCTGCGCACCGCGTCGGCGAAACGCGCCATCTTCGCGCGCTCGGCCGCGACCTGCGCGTGGAACGGCGCGTCGGGCGAATTCGCGCGCAGCGCGGTGTGCAGCGCGGCGCGGCCCTCGGTCGGATTCACGATCTCGCCCGCGAACATCGCGTCGCGGCGCGCTTCGACGCCCGCTTCGCGCGCGAGCTGGACGAGAAGACGCAGCGTCGCGTCGGTGATGCGGTTCTTCGAGAAGTCGGCGGCGAGGCCGCCGCCTTCGAACGTGAAGCGCTCGGCGCGCGTGGGGGCGGGATCGTTGGCGAGGGCGAACCAGTCGCGCAGATGCGCGTCGCGGATCTCTTCGTAGTGCGCTTGCAGCGCGGGCCAAACGGGGAGCGAATTCAGCGTCATGGCGATCAGGAGCGAAACAGCACGAATCGGGGAAGGCCGCGCCCGCATGCCGGCGCGCGGCATGCGGGCGGACGAGGAGCCCGCCTACGGCGGGACGATCAGTATAGCGGCGCTTGGCCCGGCGTGGCGGGCCGCGTATAAAACAGCCGATTGATCAGCACGCGCACCACGGCCGCGAGCTCGCCCGCGGCCGTGCCCGCCGGGCCCGCGCCCGCCGCGCACAGCCGCTCGGCGGCGAGCCCGTGCAGGTAGACGCCCGCGAGCGCGGCTTCGAAGCGCGGCATCCGCTGCGCGAGGAACGCGCCGATCAGGCCGCCCAGCACGTCGCCCGTGCCGCCGGTGGCGAGCGCCGCGTTACCGGTCGGGTTGATCGCGACGCGGCCGTCGGGCGCGGCGATCACGGTGCCGGACCCCTTCAGCACGACGACCGCCGAGAAGCGTGCGGCGAGCGCGCGGGCGGCCGCGACGCGGTCGCGCTGGACGTCGGCCGCATCGGTCGCGAGGAGGCGCGCGGCTTCGAGCGGATGTGGCGTGAGGACCGCGGCGTCGCCCGCGCGGCCGCGCGCGGCGAGCGCATCGGCGAGCTCGGGCGTCTTCGCGATCAGGTTCAGGGCGTCGGCGTCGATCAGCTTCGGCGCATCGAGCGGCAGCAGCGCCGCGAGCGTGCGCGCGGCGCGCTCGCTCGCGCCCAGCCCGCAACCGATCGCGAGCGCGGTGAGCGCGGCGGCCGGCAGCGCGTCGGCGGGATGCAGCATCAGCTCCGGATATGGCGGATCGTACGGCGGCGCGCCCGCGCCGACGAAGCCGACGTGGACCTTGCCCGCGCCCGCGAAGAGCGCCGCGCGCGCGGCGAGGATCGGCGCGCCGCACATGCCGGTGTCGCCGCCGACGATCGCGACGCTGCCGTACGTGCCCTTGTGCGAGGCGAACGCGCGTTCGGGCAGGCGCGCGCCGAAGAGGTCGGGGGCGTTCAGCCGGATCGCGGGCGCGGCGAGCGCGTCGAGATCGAGGGGCGCGACGTGAATCTCGCCAGCGAGATCGCGCCCGTCGCCGGTGTAGAGGCCGGGCTTCGCGGCGATGAACGACAGCGTGTCGGTCGCCGCGACAGCGGGCCCCGCGCCGACGTGCACGCCGGTGTCGCTGTCGAGGCCGCTCGGCACGTCGAGCGCGAGCACGCGGCCCGTGTGCCGCGCGCGCGCCGCCATCCGCTGTGCGATCGCCGCGAACGCGCCGTCGAGCGGCCGCGCGAGGCCGATGCCGAACAGGCCGTCGACGAGCCAGCCGTAGCCGTCGAACGATCCGGGCGCCGCGTCGTCGATCGGCACGTTCGCCGCGCGCGCGCGTTCGAGCGCCCAGCGCGCGTCGTCGGGCTTCGCTTCGATCGGCATCCAGACGTCGGCCGCGAAGCCGAGCCGCCGCAGCTCGGCCGCGGCGACGAGCGCGTCGCCGCCGTTGTTGCCGGGGCCGACCGCGAACCAGACGGGCCGCGGGTCGCTGACGAGCCGCGTGGCGAGCCATTGCGCGGCGGACTTGCCCGCGCGGTCCATCAGCGTGTGCGGCGGTAGCGCTGCGGCGGCCCCGGTTTCGACGCCGCGCAGCTCGGCGACGGTCAGGAGCGGCTCGCTCGCGTGAATCGGCGGCGCGTCGAACGGATCGGACGAGTGAAGCAGGGGAGAATCGGTAGTGACGATCATGGGCGGCTCGCGATCACGCGCCGCCCGCGTGCAGCCGGGTGGCGTCAGGTGGCAAAGCGCTCCGCGCGCAGCGCGGCGAGCGTGTCGGCGGGCACGCGCTGCGCGCCGCCGCCGACGTAATCCGCCACCACTTTAGCAGACCCGAACGCGAGGCCCCAGCCCGCCGGGCCGTGGCCGAAGTTGACGAAAATCCGCGGATCGGCCGTCGGCCCGACGACCGGCAGACCGTCCGGCGACAGGAGCTTCGCGCCTTGCCACGCGCGCGCGGCGGAGATCTTCGCGGTGCCGGGCAGCCAGTCGTGCGTCGCCTGGCCGAGGAGCGCGAGCGCCGCTTCCGACAGCGGCTCAGGCAGCGGCCGCGCGATGTCCTTCGCGCTTTGCAGCACCGCGCCGCCGCCGATCCGCAGCCGCTGGCCGAGCCGCGTGATCGTGATCCGCTTGACCGAATCGACGATGCTCAGATGCGGCGCGTGCTCCTCGTACGCGAGGGGCGCCGTCAGCGTGTGGACGCGCACCGGATGCAGCGGCGCGTGCACGCCGAGCCGCTCGACGAGCGCGAGGCTCTCGGTGCCCGCCGCGACGACGATCGCGTCGGCCGAGACCACGTCGACTTCCTTCGATTTCGCCGCGCGCGGGTCGGCCGGGTCGGGCGCGAGCTCGACGGCCGCGCGCTTCGCGTCGGTGCGGATCGCGGCGACCGCGCGGCCGAGCCGGAACTGCACGTCGCGCTCGTCGAGCACCTGCTTGACGAGCTTCACGAAGAGCGGGCAGTTCGCCGTGCGTTCCTGCGCGAACAGCACGCCACCCGCGAACGCGGGCTCGGTCGGCATCGACGGCTCGAGCGCCGCGCATGCGGCGGGCGTGAGCGTCTCGTAAGGCAGGCCGAGGTCGCGCATCAGGTCGAGCGCGGGCTGTGCGTCGTCCCATTCGGCTTGCTCGCGCACGACGTGCAGCACGCCGCTCTTCTGCTCGAATTCAAGGCCGAAGCGGGCTTCGACGTCGGCGATCGCATCGCGCGACAGTTCGACGAGCGGCCGCAGCTTCGCGTACTGCGCGGCGAACGCGACGGGCTCGCGCAACGCGTCGAGGCGGCGCGTGAAGCGCCGCAGCGCGCCGTTGAAGCCCGGCCTGTAGACGATGCCGCTCTTCTGCGCGCGCCGCTCGCGCATGAAGGTCGGGCCGAACCACACGTCGAGCGGCGTCGGCAGCAGGGCGCCGCCCTGGCCGTAGCTCGCGCCCTGCGCGACCGTCGCGTGGCGTTCGACGACGCACACGCGATGGCCGGCCGCGCGCAACTGGTAGGCGGTGGCGATGCCGGCCATGCCTCCGCCGATGACGATTACATCCATGTTCGATTCGATGACAGGCGCCGCATCCGGCCCGATTGAAGATCCGCGTGGCAGGCCGTGCCCGGCCTGGTGAAGCGCGCATGATAGCGCCAAATGACGCGCGCCGGCCGGTGCGGGTGCGCGCGGCGCGGCTCGATGCATGCGGGCGGGCGCATGCGGGCGGCCGTTCGGCGGGCGACTTCCGGGTATAATTACGGCCTTCCTTACGCCCCACGTCGCCAGCTTGCGCGACTCATCGACGTCAGTCCAGCCCATGGCTCACTTCTCGTGTTTTCCCGGTGCTTCGGCGCTTTCCGATTTCCGTCAAACCCGCCTGCTCGATGCGCTCCGGCAAATCGACGGCGACATCGTCGCGGTCCGCGGCCAGTATCTGCATTTCGTCAATGCGCATGAGCCGCTCGCCGCGGACGACAACGCGCGCATCGACGCGCTGATGCACTACGGCGCGCCGTTCGAGCCCGCCGCCGAGAAGGGCGCGACCGACACGTTCGTCGTGCTGCCGCGCTTCGGCACCGTGTCGCCGTGGGCGAGCAAGGCGACCGACATCGCGCAGCACTGCGGGCTGTCGCGCGTGCGGCGGATCGAGCGCGGAATCGAGTTCACGGTGACGCTCAAGGCCGGCATTCTGGGCGTCGGCGCGAAGAAGGCGCTGTCGGCCGACGCGCGCGCGGCGGTCGCGGCGGCGCTGCACGACCGGATGACGGAAAGCGTCGTCGGCTCGCGCGACGATGCGCGCCATCTGTTCGACGAGCTGCCGGCGAAGCCGCTCGCGACGGTCGACGTGCTCGCGCAGGGCCGCGGCGCGCTCGGGCGCGCGAACGTCGAGCTCGGCCTCGCGCTCGCCGACGACGAGATCGACTACCTCGTCGACGCATTCAAGAAGCTCGAGCGCAACCCGACCGACGTCGAGCTGATGATGTTCGCGCAGGCGAACAGCGAGCACTGCCGCCACAAGATCTTCAACGCGCAGTGGACGATCGACGGGCAGGCGCAGGACATGTCGCTCTTCGCGATGATCCGCAACACCGAGAAGATGAGCCCGCAAGGCACGATCGTCGCGTATTCGGACAACTCGTCGATCATGCGGGGCGCGCTGGCCGAACGCTGGTTCCCGCGCGGCGCGAACGGCTCGGGCGAGCCCGCCGAGCGCTATGGTCGCCACACCGAGCTCACGCACACGCTGATGAAGGTCGAGACGCACAACCACCCGACGGCGATCTCGCCGTTCCCGGGCGCGGCGACCGGCGCGGGCGGCGAGATCCGCGACGAAGGCGCGACGGGCCGCGGCGCGCGGCCGAAGGCGGGCCTCGCGGGCTTCACGGTGTCGAACCTCGATTTGCCCGACGCGCGCCAGCCGTGGGAAAACGCGCGCGACGCCGCGCAGCCCGTCGGCGAGCGCAATGCCGACGCGCCGCATGGCCCGTACGGCCGCCCGGACCGGATCGCGTCGCCGCTCTCGATCATGATCGACGGCCCGCTCGGCGGCGCCGCGTTCAACAACGAATTCGGCCGCCCGAACCTCGGCGGCTACTTCCGCGTCTACGAGCAGAACGTCGGCGGCCAGGTGCGCGGCTATCACAAGCCGATCATGATCGCGGGCGGCATCGGCAACATCTCCGACGCGCACACGCACAAGCACGACGTGCCGGCCGGCTCGCTCCTCATCCAGATCGGCGGCCCCGGCATGCGGATCGGCATGGGCGGCGGCGCGGCGAGCTCGATGGCGACGGGCGCGAACACGGCCGAACTCGATTTCGACTCGGTCCAGCGCGGCAATCCGGAAATCGAGCGGCGCGCGCAGGAAGTGATCAACAGCTGCTGGCAGCTCGGCGACGCGAACCCGATCCTCAGCATCCACGACGTCGGCGCGGGCGGCTTGTCCAACGCGTTCCCCGAGATCGTCGACGGCGCAGGCAAGGGCGCGCGCTTCGAGCTGCGCAAGGTCGCGCTCGAGGAGTCGGGCCTGTCGCCGCGCGAGATCTGGTCGAACGAGGCGCAGGAGCGCTACGTGCTGGCGATCGCGCCGGCCGAGCTGCCGCGCTTCGAGGCGATCTGCGCGCGCGAGCGCTGCCCGTTCTCGGTGGTCGGCGTCGCGACGGACGAGCGCCGACTGCAGCTCGTCGACGATCAGGCGACGGGCGTCGAAGCCTATCCGGTCGACATGCCGATGGAGGTGCTGCTCGGCAAGCCGCCGCGGATGCACCGCGACGTGAAGCGCGTCGCGGCCGCGCGTGCGAGCGTCGACGTGACGGGCGTGTCGCTCGCCGACGTCGCGCGCGACGTGCTCAAGCACCCGACCGTCGCGAGCAAGTCGTTCCTCATCACGATCGGCGACCGCACGGTTGGCGGCACGTCGGTGCGCGACCAGATGGTCGGCCCGTGGCAGGTGCCCGTCGCCGACTGCGCGGTCACCGCGCTCGACTACGCGGGCTTCGCGGGCGAGGCGATGACGATGGCCGAGCGCACGCCGCTCGCGGTGATCGACGCGCCCGCGTCGGGCCGGATGGCGGTCGGCGAGGCGATCACCAACATCGCGGCCGCGCCGATCGCGTCGCTCGACAAGCTGAAGCTGTCCGCGAACTGGATGGCCGCGTGCGGCACCGAAGGCGAGGACGCGAAGCTCTTCGACACCGTGAAGGCGATCGGCATGGAGCTGTGCCCCGCGCTCGGCATCGGCATCCCGGTCGGCAAGGATTCGCTGTCGATGAAGACGAAGTGGGACGAGGATGGCGTTGCGAAGGAAGTCGTCGCGCCGGTGTCGCTGATCATCTCGGCGTTCGCGCCCGTCGAGGACGTGCGCCGGCATCTGACGCCGGAGCTGCGCCGCATCGCCGACGTCGGCGCGAGCGTGCTGATCGCGATCGACCTCGGCCGCGGCAAGAATCGCCTGGGCGGCAGCATTCTCGCGCAGGTCACGCAGCAGGTCGGCGACGCGGCGCCCGACGTCGACGATCCGGAAGACCTGAAGCGCTTCTTCGCGGCGATCCAGTCGCTGAACGGCGCAGGCAAGCTGCTCGCGTACCACGACCGCTCGGACGGCGGCCTGTGGGCGACCGTCTGCGAAATGGCGTTCGCGGGGCACGCGGGCGTGTCGCTGAACGTCGACATGCTGACGCTCGATGCGCAGCACGAATCCGATTACGGCGATGCGAAGGACTGGGCGAAGCAGACGAGCGGCCGCCGCGAAGACCGGACGATCCGCGCGCTTTTCTCCGAAGAGCTCGGCGCGGTCGTCCAGGTGCGCGCGGAAGACCGCGACGCGGTGCTCGGCGTGCTGCGCGAGCATGGCCTGTCCGCGTGCTCGCACGTGATCGGCGCGGTCAACGAGACCGACGCGATCGAGGTGTACCGCGATGCGAAGAAGGTCTACGAAGCGCCGCGCGTCGAGCTGCAGCGCGCGTGGGCCGAAGTGAGCTGGCGGATCGCGCGGCTGCGCGACAACCCGGCCTGCGCGGACGCCGAATACGACGCGATCCTCGACGCGGAAGACCCGGGCCTGTCGCCCGTGCTGTCGTTCGATCCGGCGGAAGACGTCGCCGCGCCGTTCATCTCGCAAGGGGGCGCCTTTCCGAGCGTCGCGACGGGCGCGCGGCCGCGCGTCGCGATTCTGCGCGAGCAGGGCGTGAACTCGCATCTGGAGACCGCCTACGCGTTCGATCGCGCGGGCTTCGACACGCACGACGTCCACATGAGCGACTTGCTCGCGGGCCGTGCGTCGCTCGCCGATTTCGCGGGGGCGGTCGCGTGCGGCGGGTTCTCGTACGGCGACGTGCTGGGCGCGGGCGAAGGCTGGGCGAAGACGATCCGCTTCAACGATCAGCTGGCCGAGATGTTCGCCGCGTTCTTCGCGCGGCCCGACACGTTCGCGCTCGGCATCTGCAACGGCTGCCAGATGATGTCGAGCCTCGCGTCGATGATCCCGGGCGCCGAAGCGTGGCCGAAGTTCACGCGCAACAAGTCCGAGCAGTTCGAGGCGCGCCTGTCGTTCGTCGAAGTGCAGCGCTCGCCGTCGATCTTCTTCGCCGGCATGGAAGGCTCGCGGATTCCGGTGGCGGTCGCGCACGGCGAAGGCTATGCGGACTTCTCGCAGCAGGGCGATGCAAGCAGCGTCGCGGTCGCGATGCGCTTCGTCGACCACCGCGGCAACGCGACCGAGCGCTATCCGTTCAACCCGAACGGCTCGCCCGCCGGCATCACGTCGGTGACGACGGCGGATGGCCGCTTCACGGTGCTGATGCCGCACATGGAGCGTGTCCATCGCACGGTGACGATGAGCTGGCATCCGGAAGGCTGGGGCGAGGCGAGCCCCTGGCTGCGCGTGTTCCGCAACGCGCGCCGCTGGCTCGGCTGAGCGCAGGCGCTAGACGGGGCATCGTTCTTCGCGGCGCCGGTCGGGCGGTCGGCTGCCGCAAGGGTGCGGCCGAGGCGCACTCTGCTGCTCGTGCGACCGGCCGGTCCGCCGCGCGAGCCTCGTGAATGCGAAGGCGATTCGGCGATGCCGCGACACCGACGTTTCGTCTGCGCCGCATGCAAAAAAGCCGCTCCAATTTTGGAGCGGCTTTTTTTACGACGTTCGGCCGCGTGCAATATGCGGTGTCGAAGCGGCGATCGTTACTGGACCTTCGCTTGCTGACGCAGGCCTTCCTCGAACGCCTGCAGCTTCTGCTGGACCATCTGCTGCGCGATCTGCTGCTTGACCTGCTCGAACGGCGGCGGCGTGATGCTGCGGATGTCGTCGACGCGGATGATGTGCCAGCCGAACTGCGTCTTCACCGGCGCATCCGTCATCTGGCCTTTCTGCAGCTGCTGCGCGGCCGCTGCGAATTCCGGCACGTATGCCTTCGGATCGGACCAGTCGAGATCGCCGCCGTTCTTCGCCGAGCCCGGGTCCTTCGAGAATTGCTTCGCGAGATCCTCGAACTTCGCGCCGCCCTTGATCTTCGCGATCAGGTCCTTCGCCTGCTGCTCGTTGTCGACGAGGATGTGGTGCAGGTGATACTCGCGGCCCGCCGCGCTCTTCACGAGGTCGTCGTAGCGCGCCTTCAGCTCGGCGTCGCTCGGCTGGTTCTTCTTCAGGAAATCCTCGATCAGCGCGCGCAGCACGGCGGTCTGCTGCGCGACGACGATCTGCGCCTTTACGTCCGGACGATTCGGAATCCCGCGCTTGATCGCTTCCTGCATCAGGATTTCGCGGTTGACGAGTTCCTGGCGCACCGCCTGCTCGAGCTGCGGCGTGTCCTGCTGACCTTGCTGAACGAGTTGCGCGATCATCGCGTCGGCGCGCGACTTCGGAATCGGCGTGCCGTTTACGACGGCGATGTTCTGGGCGAAAGCCGGAGCGGCTGCGAGAGCGGCTGCCGCGGCCCACAGACGGGGAGATTTCAGGATCATCGGGAAGTTCCTAATGAGACGGACTTATTGAGAACGTGAAGACTCTAGATATTCTTCTGGCGTATACGCAACGATCGCGAGCGCGTGAATGCCGCGCTGCATGGCATCGGCGAGCGCATCATACACCAGCCGATGCCGCGCGACGCGGGTCTTGCCGGCGAACGCGGCCGACACGATCGTGACCGTATAGTGGCCGCCCGCGACGGCGCCTGCGTGTCCCGCGTGCTGCGCGCTGTCGTCGCGCACGTCGAGTGATTCGGGGGCGAGCGCGGCGGAAAGACGCGTCTCGATGAGCGCGATGCGCTCGGCCGGTGCGGCGTGCAGGATGGTCTCGCCCATCGTCACTCCTCCTTCAGGTATTTCGCGAGCCAGAGGCTTTGCAGGATGACGAAGACGACGATCGCGCCCGTCGTGCCGAACAGCTTGAAGTTGACCCATTGCGATTCGCTGAAGTTGCGCACGACGTACAGGTTCGTCACGCCGAGCGCCGCGAAGAACGCGGCCCACGCGAGGTTCAGCTTGTCCCAGACCGGATCGGGCAGCGTGAGCTGCTTGCCCATCATCTTCTCGATCAGGTTCTTGCCGAACGCATAGCGCGCGGCGACGAGGCCGGCCGCGAACAGCCAGTAGAGGACGGTCGGCTTCCATTGGATGAACTTCTCGTCATGCAGCACGAGCGTCGCGCCGCCGAACACGACGATCACGCCGAGACTCACCCACAGCATCGTGTCGACTTTCCGGTGCCGGAAGGCGACCCAGGCCACCTGGGTGAGGGTGGCGGCGATCGCGACAGCGGTCGCCGTGAAGATGCCCCACACCTTGAAGGCGGCGAAGAACAGGATGATCGGGAACAGATCGAACAGAAATTTCATGGTGCTCGCGGCTGCGTGGTGGGCGCGTGACCCGCCACCGTTGTAGGGACGCCCGTCGCGGCGCGCGCGCCGGCCGGCTTTCGGGGCCGGCGCAGGCTCACTTCCGCTCGGGTTTAGCCTCGAAGTTTAACGCAGCCGAGTTGATGCAGTACCGCAATCCGGTTTTGTCGCGCGGGCCGTCCTCGAACACGTGGCCGAGATGCGCGCCGCAATGGTTGCAGCGCACTTCGACGCGCGTCATCCCGTGCGTGTAGTCGATCTTCTCGTCGATGACCTCGCCGTCGATCGGCTTGAAGTAGCTGGGCCAGCCGCAGCCCGAGTGGTATTTCGCGCCGGATTCGAAGAGCGCGGTGCCGCAGACGATGCAGTGGTAGATCCCTGCGTCCTCGGTGTCCGTGTACTCGCCCGTAAACGGCCGCTCGGTCGCCGCATGCTGCGTGACTTCGTATTGCAGCGGCGAAAGCCGGCCGCGCAGCTCGGCGTCGTCCTCCTGATACGGATAACGCCGGTCGTCTCGATCTCCTGACATCTTCTATTCTCCTGATGGATTCATGCGGAACGCCCGCGGGGCGGCCGCGCAACGTCGCGCGGCCCGCGGCGCGGCGTCACGACGAGCAGCTCACCTCGAGCGCGCTCGCCCAGTCGGGCGGCAGCGCCGCGTAGGCGTCATATTCCGGCTGCTCGTCGAACGGGCGCCGCAGCACGGCCGCGAGGCGCTCGATTTCGGAAAAGTCCTTCTCCTTCGCGCGGCGGATCGCCGTTTCCGCGAGATGGTTGCGCAGCACGTATTTCGGATTCGCGCGGTCCATCGCGGCTGCGCGCGTCGCGTCGTCGCGCGCTTCGTCCGACAGGCGCGCGCGGTAGAGGTTCGCCCAGCGATCGAACGCGTCGCGATCGATGAAGAGATCGCGCGCCGGCGCATCGCCGCGCGCGTCGTGCTTCGACACGCGCGCGAGGTGGCGGAACGTCAGCGTGAAATCGGCATGGCTCGCGTCCATGATCTCGAGCAACTGGTTCGCGAGCGCCGCATCGCCGTCGCGTTCGAGCTCGAGGCCGAGCTTCGCGCGCATCGCGCGTTCGAGCGCGGGGCCGAACTGCTCGGGAAAGCGTCCGAGCACCGCGTGCGCGTCCTCGACCGCGCGCTCGGCGCGCGCGTCTTCGTTCGGCGCGTCGCGATGGAGGCCGAAGAGCGGCAAGAGCGCCTGCGCGAGACAGAAGCAGTTCCAGTGCGCGATGCGCGGCTGCATCCGGTATGCGTAGCGGCCGTGCGTGTCCGAGTGATTGCAGATGTGCTTTGCGTCGAACGCGTCGAGGAAGCCGAACGGGCCGTAGTCGATCGTCACGCCGAGGATCGACATGTTGTCGGTGTTCATCACGCCGTGGCAGAAGCCGACCGCCTGCCATTGCGCGACGAGCTCCGCGGTGCGCCGCGTCGCTTCCGCGAGGAGCGCGAGATAGGGATCGTCGGCGTCGCGGCACGACGGATAGAAACGGTCGATCACGTGATCGGCGAGCGCGCGCAGCAGATCGGGCCGGTCGTTCGCGAAGAAGTGCTCGAAATGGCCGAAGCGCACGAAGCTCTCCGCGACGCGCGTGACGACCGCCGAGGTTTCGATTTCCTCGCGGATCACCGGTTGGTCGGAGCCGATCACGGCGAGCGCGCGCGTCGTCGGGATGCCGAGATGATGCATCGCCTCCGAGCACAGGAACTCGCGAACCGACGAGCGCAGCACCGCGCGGCCGTCGCCCATCCGCGAATACGGCGTGCGGCCCGCGCCCTTCAACTGCAGCTCGTAGCGGCCGCCGCCGTGCTCGATCTCGCCGATCGTGAGCGCGCGTCCGTCGCCGAGCTGGCCCGCCCACACGCCGAACTGATGGCCCGAGTAGACCGATGCGTACGGCAGCGACGCCGGCTGCCAGTCGCGAGTCGGATTGCCGCAGAACAGCTCGGCGAAGCCGGGCGCGTCGCGCAGCGCGGGATCGAGCCCGAGCATCCGCGCCGCTTCGCCGGAGAAGCCGACGACGTATGGCGCGGGCAGGGGCGCGGCGGGCAGCCGCGTCAGGAACGCGGCGCCGAGTTGCAGGAACGCATCGTCGCGCGGCGCGGCGAGCGTCGCGGCGAGATCGGGAAGAGGAGCGGCCGGTGCGGCCTCGCTTCTGGAAAACGACATATTGCTGATCTGTAAGTTAGCCGATATTGTAAGTCCGCGCCGCGCGGGGCGCTTGAAGCCGTCCGCGCGCCGTCGAGCCGTTCGCAGCAGACCGTATCGGAAAAATACTTCAGGGAGAAGGAAGACGATGGGTAAGCCGTTGCTGGGCCAGATGATGGATATGCCGCTTCTCGTGTCGTCGCTGATCGCGCATGCGGCGCGGCATGCGGGCGACGTCGAGATCGTATCGCGGCGCGTCGAGGGCGACATTCACCGCTATACCTATCGCGATTGCGAAATGCGTTCCAAACGGCTCGCGCAGGCGCTGATCCGCCTGGGCGTGGGCGGCGGCGACCGGATTGGAACGCTCGCATGGAACGGCTACCGGCACGTCGAGGCGTATTACGGAATCAGCGGGATGGGCGCCGTCTGCCACACGATCAATCCGCGCCTTTTTCCCGAGCAGATCGCGTACATCGTCAATCACGCCGAAGACCGCTACGTGCTCTTCGACCTGACCTTCGCGCCGCTCGTCGACCAGCTCGCGCCGCAATGCCCGAACGTGAAAGGCTGGATCGCGATGACGGACGACGCGCACCTGCCGAAGGGCGCGACGCCGTATCTCTGCTACGAAACGCTCGTCGGCGCGGAAGACGGCGATTATGCATGGCCGCTCCTCGACGAGCGGCAGGCGTCGTCGCTCTGCTACACGTCGGGCACGACCGGCCATCCGAAGGGGGCGCTCTATTCGCATCGCTCGACGGTGCTGCACGCGTACGGCGCGGCGCTGCCCGACGCGATGGGGCTGTCGTCGCTCGACGCGGCGCTGCCCGTCGTGCCGATGTTCCACGTCAACGCATGGGGCCTGCCGTACACGGCGGCGCTGACCGGCAGCAAGCTCGTGCTGCCGGGCAAGGATCTGGACGGCAAGTCGCTGTACGAATTGATGCAAGCCGAGCGCGTGACGTTCTCGGCGGGCGTGCCGACCGTCTGGCTCGGCCTCCTCAACTACATGCGCGAGGCCGGCGTGCGCTTCTCGACGCTCAATCGCACGGTGATCGGCGGTTCCGCGTGTCCGCCGTCGATGCTGACGACGTTCGAGGACGTCTACGACGTGCGCGTGATCCACGCGTGGGGGATGACGGAGCTGTCGCCGCTCGGCACGCTGTCGAAGCTCAACTGGGCGCAGTCGCAGCGGCCCGTCGATGAGCAGCGGCGGCTCCTCGGGAAACAGGGCCGGGTGATCTACGGGATCGACATGCGGATCGTCGGCGAGGACGGCCGCGAGCTGCCGTGGGACGGCGTCGCATTCGGCGACCTGCAGGTGCGCGGCCCGTGGGTGATCGATCGCTATTTCGGCATCGACGGGTCGCCGCTCGTCGACGGCTGGTTTCCGACGGGCGACGTCGCGACGATCGACGCCGACGGCTTCCTGCAGATCACCGACCGCAGCAAGGACGTGATCAAGTCGGGGGGCGAGTGGATCAGCTCGATCGACATCGAGAACGTCGCGGTCGCGCATCCGGCCGTCGCCGAGGCCGCGTGTATCGCGTGCGCGCATCCGAAGTGGACCGAACGGCCGCTCCTCGTCGTCGTCAGGCGCGCCGGAATGGACGTGACGCGCGACGCGCTGCTCGCGTTCTACGAGGGCAAGGTCGCGAAATGGTGGATTCCGGACGACGTCGCGTTCGTCGACGCGCTGCCGCACACGGCGACGGGCAAGCTGCAGAAGCTCAAGCTGCGCGAGCAGTTCCGGGGCCACGTGCTGCCGACGGCCGTCGGCGCCTGAGCGTCCGCGAAACGGGCCCGCGCGTGCATCGCCGCGCGGGCCGCCACTAAATTGAACGATCGTTCTTTTTTGTTGTATCCTGCCTCTGTTTCTCAGAAAACGGCGCATCGACCGCGCGGCCTTTCGGCCGTTGGCGGACAATGACCGTATCAAAGCTGGCGCCGCCGCACCGGCCGCGCATACGCATGGAGGCAGGCAGATGGCAGTGGACTACACGACTCGCGACGGCGTCGCCGTCATCACGCTCAACAATCCGCCCGTCAACGGGCTGGGTCTGTCGACGCGGCTCGGCATCATGGAAGGGCTCGAACGCGCGCGGCGCGACCCGTCGGTTGCGGCGATCGTGCTCACGGGCGCGGGCCGCGCGTTCTCGGGCGGCGCGGACATCACCGAATTCAACACGCCGAAGGCGCTGCAGGAGCCGACGCTGCACACCGTGATCGACGCGGTCGAGGCGAGCGGCAAGCCCGTCGTCGTCGCGATCCACAGCGTCGCGATGGGCGGCGGCCTCGAGCTCGCGCTCGGCGCGCACTACCGGATCGCGTCGCCCGGCGCGCAGATCGCGCTGCCCGAAGTGAAGCTCGGCATCCTGCCGGGCGCGGGCGGCACGCAGCGCCTGCCGCGCGCGGTGGGCCTCGAGACCGCGCTCAACATGATCGTGTCGGGCGCCCCCGTGCCGTCCGAGCAACTCGCGAAGAGCGGGCTCTTCGACGAACTCGTCGAGGGCGATCTGCTCGACGCGGCCGTCGCGTTCGCGCGCAAGGTCGGTGCGGCGAGCGGCCCGCATCCGCGCGTGCGCGACCGCGAGATCGTCCACGAGAACGCGGCGGGCTTCATCCAGTTCGCGCGCAACAGCGTGAAGGCGCTCGCGCAGCACTATCCGGCGCCGCACAAGTGCATCGACGCGATCGAGGCGGGCGTGCTGCAAGGTTTCGACAAGGGCCTCGCGTTCGAGCGCGATTGTTTCATCGCGCTCGTGCAGACGCCGGAGAGCCGCGCGCTGCGCCATGCGTTCTTCGGAGAGCGCGCGGCGAGCAAGATTCCCGACGTGCCGGCCGGCACGCCGGTGCGCGACATCAAGTCGGTGGCCGTGATTGGCGCGGGCACGATGGGCGGCGGGATCGCGATGAACTTCCTGAACGCGGGGCTGCCCGTCACGCTGCTCGAGACGAAGCAGGACGCGCTCGACCGCGGGCTCGCGACGATCCGCAAGAATTACGATGCGCAGGTGAAGAAGGGCAAGCTCACGCAGGAGAAGCTCGACGCGCGGATGGCGCTCATCAAGCCGACGCTCGCGTACGACGACCTGAAGGATGCCGATCTCGTGATCGAAGCGGTGTTCGAGGAGCTCGCCGTGAAGGCGCAGGTGTTCGAGCGGCTCGACGCGGTCGCGAAGCCGGGCGCGATCCTCGCGTCGAACACGTCGACGCTCGACGTCAACAAGATCGCCGCGTTCACGAAGCGGCCGCAGGACGTCGTCGGCATGCACTTCTTCAGCCCGGCGAACGTGATGAAGCTGCTCGAAGTGGTGCGCGGCGAAGCAACCGCGAAGGACGTGCTCGCGACCGTGATGCAGATCGCGAAGAAGATCCGGAAGACCGCGGTGGTGTCGGGCGTGTGCGACGGCTTCATCGGCAACCGGATGGTCGAGCAGTACATCCGCCAGGCGCTCTTCATGCTCGAGGAAGGCGCGCTGCCCGCGCAGGTCGACCGCGCGATCGAGAAATTCGGCTTCGCGATGGGGCCGTTCCGGATGAGCGACCTGGCCGGCAACGACATCGGCTGGGCGATCCGCAAGCGCCGCTACGTCGAGCAACCGGATCTGCATTACTCGAAGATCGCCGATCGCCTGTGCGAGCAGGGCCGCTTCGGCCAGAAGACGGGCGCGGGCTGGTACGACTACGTGCCGGGCGAGCGGAAGGCGCAGCCGTCGAAGCTCGTCGACGAGATGGTCGCCGCGTATTCGAAGGAGCGCGGCGTCGAGCGGCGCAAGATCGGCGACGCCGAGATCGTCGAGCGGCTCGTCTACGCGCTCGTCAACGAAGGCGCGAAGATCCTCGAAGAGAAGATCGCGTCGAAGGCGTCCGACATCGACATGGTCTACCTGACGGGCTACGGTTTTCCGCTCTGGCGCGGCGGCCCGATGCTGTACGCCGACACGGTCGGCCTCTACAACGTCGAGCGCGCGATGCGCGGCTACGCGGAGCGCGCGAACGGCGACGCGTGGCAGATCGCGCCGTCGATCGTCGAGCTCGCTGCGAGCGGACGCGGATTCAACTCGTGACGTGCGGCGGCGTCGCCCATTGACGGAGCACCACGATGCAGCGCACCGACGATGTCCTTCTCGTGATCGACGTGCAGAACGATTTCATGCCGGGCGGCGCGCTTGCCGTCGCGCACGGCGACGAAGTCGTGCCGGCGATCAACCGCCTCGCCGCGCGCTTCGATCAGGTCGTGCTGACACAGGATTGGCATCCGCGCGGCCATGTGTCGTTCGCGGCGAACCATCCGGGCCGCGCGCCGTTCTCGACGATCGCGCTGCCGTACGGCGAGCAGGTGCTGTGGCCCGTGCACTGCGTGCAAGGCACGGAAGGCGCCGCGCTGCATCGCGATCTCGACATCCCGCATGCGCGGCTCGTGATCCGCAAGGGACATGACGCCTCCGTCGACAGCTACTCGGCGTTCGTCGAAGCCGATCGGAAGACGCCGACGGGTCTCGCCGGCTGCCTGCGCGAGCTTGGCGTGAAGCGCGTGTGGTGCTGCGGGCTCGCGACCGACTATTGCGTCGCGTGGTCCGCGCTCGACGCGCGCGCGGCGGGCTTCGAGGCCGCCGTGATCGAAGACGCGTCCCGCGCGATCGATCTCGACGGCTCGCTCGCACGCGCGTGGACGTCGCTCGCGGCGGCGGGCGTCGCCCGCGTGCAGTCCGCCGACGTCAATCCGTAGACGCCGCCGTTACCCATTTCATCGCATCGACACACAGAATTCAGAATCAGGAGACTCGGATGACCGAAGCCGTAATCGTATCGACCGCCCGCACCGGGCTCGCGAAATCCTGGCGCGGCGCGTTCAACATGACGCACGGCGCGACGCTCGGCGGCCACGTGGTCGCGGCCGCCGTCGAGCGGGCGAAGCTCGATCCCGCGCGCGTCGAAGACGTGCTGATCGGCTGCGCGAACCCCGAAGGCGCGACGGGCGCGAACATCGCGCGGCAGATCGCGCTGCGCGCGGGGCTGCCCGTCAGCGTGCCGGGGATGACCGTGAACCGCTTCTGCTCGTCGGGATTGCAGACGATTGCGCTCGCCGCGCAGCGCGTGATCGCGGGCGAGGGCGACGTGTTCGTCGCGGGCGGCGTCGAATCGATCTCGTGCGTGCAGAACGAGATGAACCGCCACATGCTGCGCGAAGGCTGGCTCGACGCGCACAAGCCGGAGATTTACTGGACGATGCTGCAGACGGCCGAAACCGTCGCGAAGCGCTACGGCATCTCGAAGGCGCGCCAGGACGAGTATGGCGTGAATTCGCAGTTGCGCGCGGCGGCCGCGCAGGCGGCGGGGCGCTTCGATGACGAGATCGTGCCGATCACCGTGCGTGCGGGCGTTGTCGACAAGGCGACGGGACGCCTCTACACGAAAGAAGTGACGCTCGCGGCCGACGAGGGCATCCGCGCCGACACGACGCTCGAAGGCGTCGCGAAGATCCGTCCGGCACTGCCGGGCGGCGTGATCACCGCGGGCAACGCGAGCCAGTTCTCGGACGGCGCGGCCGCGTGCGTCGTGATGAACGCGAAGGTCGCGGAACGCGAAGGGCTTGCGCCGCTCGGCGTCTTCCGCGGCTTCGCGGTCGCCGGCTGCGAGCCGGACGAGATGGGCATCGGGCCCGTCTACGCGGTGCCGAAGCTGCTGAAGCAGGCGGGACTCAAGGTGTCCGACATCGGTCTGTGGGAGCTGAACGAAGCGTTCGCGGTGCAGGTGCTCTATTGCCGCGACACGCTCGGGATTCCCGACGATCGGCTGAACGTGAACGGCGGCGCGATTGCGGTCGGCCACCCGTACGGCGTATCGGGCGCGCGTCTTACGGGCCACGCCCTCATCGAAGGCAAGCGGCGTGGCGTGAAGTACGTCGTCGTGACGATGTGCATCGGCGGCGGGCAGGGCGCGGCGGGATTGTTCGAAGTGGTTTGACGGCGGGACGTCGGGCGCTTGCGGGCCGGAGCCGGGCGGCATCGGCCTGCGTCGCATCGCATGCGGCGGGCAAGCGCGCCGTTCGCGCTCCGCGTCGCATCGCGGCGATGCGCGTGACGTGTGCGCACGACGCCTGCGACCCGCAGCGCCGCGCCGAACGAAATTCGCCCCATCCGTTTGATTGCGCCCGCCCGCCGCGCTAATCGGCGACGACGCGATTGCGCCCCTCACGCTTCGCGCGATAGAGCCGCTCGTCGGCGACGCCGAGAATCTCGTCGACCGTATCGCCGTCGCGCCCATACTGCGACACGCCGATGCTTACGGTCACGGGCGTGTGCTCGCTGTCGACGCCGAACGACGTCTTCGCGATCGCCGTCCGCACGCGCTCCGCGATTTTGCGCGCGACGTCCGCGCGCATCTGCGGCAACAGCACCATGAACTCCTCGCCGCCGACTCGCGCGATGTGATCGTGCGGGCGAATCGTGGCGAGACACTGCTGAACGAAGCTGCGCAGCACGACGTCGCCGACCTGGTGACCGTAGTTGTCGTTGATCTTCTTGAAGTTGTCGAGGTCGAGCGCGAGCAGCGAGAACGACGTGCCGTCGTGTTGCGCGCGCGCGATTTCCGTCTGCATCTGCTCGATGAACTTGCGCCGGTTCGACGCGCCCGTCAGCGAATCGGTGGTCGCGAGATGCTGGAGCTTCTGATTGGTCCGCTTGAGCTCCTGCAGCACGCCTTCGGTGCGCGCCATCGATTCGGCGAGCCGCGCCACCAGATCCTGCTGGCTGTACACGGTCGCGAACGAGCGGGTCGTCTGGAACGCCTGGACGACGCCGATGCTCAGCAGGAAGAAGCCGCCCGCAAAGATCGCATGCGCGAGCCACCACATGTGGTTCCACGGCTTGCCGAGAATGAACGCGACCGACGACAGCGCGAACGACGTCACCGAGATTCCATAGATGAGCATCAGCGGTGTGCGGATGCGTCGTACGAGCAAGAGCGCGACGTTGATGAGCGACACGACCATCGCGCCGCCTTCCATCGATGCGCGCATCCAGGGATTGCCGGCGATCGGTGATCGCGAGATCGCGGCGACGGCGAAGCAGATGACGACGATGCCGGCGATCCACGGCAGCCAGATCGCAAGGCGGCGACGGTGCGCGGGCAGATCGGCGTCCTTGAAATACGACAACTGCCCGACGAGCAGCAGGAGCGACATCACGAGGCGCGACGCCGGTCCGTACAGCAGGAACAGCCAGATGTCGTGGTGCGCCATGCCGGTGAATGCGCCGTGCAGCGAATAGATCAGTGCGAAGCCGAGAAATCCGAGCGTGAGCCAGCGCAGCAGCGGCTCGCCCGACGACAGATAGCAGCGCCAGGCCACGTAGGTGACGAAGAGATCGGCAAGCGTCGCGGCGGCGGTCGTCAGTTCGTGGACGTGATGATTCTCGAAAGTCAGGCGGGGATCGATGAAGAACTGCAGATACGCGATCACGAACGCAGGCGCGAGCGCGAAGCCGATCAGCAGGCACGCGGCGTAGATTCGCGTGATCGTGGCGACGACGCGAGGCGTTTGCTGGGCGGTGAAGGCAGTGTTCACGGCGACCTCCGCAGGGCTGGTCTTGGTTTCGATCGTGAAACCCCAGTGCGGAATCGTCGGGATGGCGTCGCCGCCGCGTCGAATTGCGCGCTGCCTCGTATCGCCGAATCGTTATCGATTAGCGTCGAGTATAGGCGGTGCGCATCGTTTGATAAACCTGCCGGACAGGCTTGTTGCACGGCGATCGGCGGCTGGCTCGGGCTGCTTTTCGTCGTTTGAACGACCATGCTCGCCACGGGCGATGGCGCGGCGATCCGCGCCGTCACACGATGCGTGGCCGCGCGCGAACGGGGTTCGCCGATTCGGCTTGCGGCCGGGAGCATGCGGCAATGCGTGCGTCAGCAGCGTCGGTAGGTCGGCGGCGACTTGACGAGCGGCGCACGGAGGCTGGCTTTCGCGGGGTCGGTCTTCCCGTCGATGACGCCTTCCATCTGGAACGACCGTTGCGGTTGCGACGGCGGCGTCACCGGTTTGTCCGGGGTTTGCCGGGGAGTGACGCCGAGCAGCTTGCCGGCATTGTAGATATTGTTCAGGCTCGTCGGCGACTCCCATTTTCGAGTGCAGGTGATGCATGTACGGCTTCGTTGCGTGACGCGGAGCGCGTCATCGACCCAAATCGTGGCGAGCAACGGACGCTCGCTGAACGCACTGGAATGCCGTTGCACGCTTGAGGACAAGCGCCCGTGCGCGGTCCTCGCCGACGGCTTCGGGATTTGCGCGAGTGGGCGCATTGTCGTCGATCAAAGCATCGAGGCGATCCGCGCATGGCCGACGTCGCGGCTCGCCTAACATGGTAGGAGGAATCGCGGCGGATCGGCTGGGGCCGTACGCGATATCGTGCCGTCGAGCCGTATTTCGCACGAAAGGATGTTGGATTCCGTCGGTCCAACTGACGACGACGTCTTTCCCATTGGCGACGACGCAATTGCAGCGTGGCCGATCCGCCGAGCAAGGTGAGTCCGGTATCCCGGAAAGCGCGTCTGACTTAGATGGCTCTGTGTCTTCAGTGTTGCGTCCGCGAAGGTCGATGCAACGCCAACCGGGAGGGCAGAATGCAATTCAATTCGACACTATTTCGTATCGACCCGACGCCGCGGCGGGCCGACGGCGAGTATATGGCTCACGCCAGGATCATCGAAGTCGATCGTGACGGGATCGAGTCCGACGTACTCATGAGCGGCGACCTGAAGGGATTCGACCAGCGCGACGAAGCAATCGCATATGCGCAGATATGGGCCAAGGAATGGCTCAGGACTCGCTATGGTTGAATCGGGAAAATAGCGATCGATGCATGCGGCGTGCTTCCACGATCCGCACTCGACCTTGATCTGATTGCAGCGAATATCTCGAAACTCGAACGATCGCCTGAGCGCGCGGCGCGCGGCGCTCGACGCGGGCGCGGGCGCGGGCGTTTTCGGTCGGCAGCCTGACGAATTCGTCCTGTTGCGCCCCGGCCGGCTCGGCGCCGGTCCGCAACGTGATCACCGCGTATCCGCAATGCGGATGGGACGTCCTGGCGAAACGCGAACGCCACCGACGGCGAACCGCGATCGTCGACGCGCCGGACGATCGCCGCGATTTTGCCGGAACGTCGCGCGGGGTGCGCTGACTTCGAGGTTCGCGACAAGTCCATTGGAGCCGGCAAGTTTGGTAGGCTTGTCGTCTGCCTCGGCCTGCCTGATCTCGACGTCGCTGGGCAGCGCGGTAAAACCGGGTATCGTGTCGTGTCGACGAGGTCGGCATGATGTCCGGTTCCCTTATCCGGTGCTGTTCCGGACGATGGCGATTTCGAGCGAACATAGGCGAACCAAGACGTGCCGGGTGAAGTCCGCCAGGCGAGGGATCGGGGCTGATTCCCGGACGATTGCGAACTGGAGCGAACAGAGTGATTAGGCATATTGTGATGTGGAAACTGAAGGAATCGGCCGAAGGCGCGACGCGTGCGCAGAACGCGCAGAAGCTGAAGGAGAAGCTCGAGGCGTGCCGCGGCATCGTGCCGGGCCTCCTTGCTCTCGAAATCGGGGTCGCGACGCCCGGTCTCGAGGCGACCTGCGACGTCGTGCTCGTCTCCGATTTCGCCGACAAGGCTTCGCTCGACGCATACCAGGTGCATCCGGTGCACGAGGAAGTGAAGAAGTTCGTCGGCGCGGTGCGCGAGAGCCGCGAGTGCATCGACTATCTCGTCGACGAAGCACGATGAGCGCCGGTTCCGCCACGACCGGCCACGAGCCGGTGATCGAGAGCCCGTTCGTCGATGCGCTCGGCGTGCAGCTCGTATCCGCGAAGGACGGTGCGAGCGAGATCGTGCTGCCGCTCGCCGAGCAGCACATGAACACGTGGAACATCGCGCACGGCGGCGTCACGATGACGCTCGCCGACGTCGCGCTCGCGATGGCCGCGCGCAGCCTGACCGACGACGGCGTCGGCGTCGTCACGGTCGAGATGAAGGTGAACTTCATGCAGCCCGGGCGCGGCGAGCTGCGCGCGTACGGCCGCGTGCTGCACCGCTCGACGACGATGGCGTACTGCGAAGGCGAGGTCCGCGACAGCGCGGGCAACTTCGTCGCGAAGGCGCTCGGCACGTTCAAGTACATGAAGCGGCTCGCGGTCGGCCGCGACATCGCGCGGCAGCGCACCCGCACGGATCCGGGCGCGCATCCCGGCCCGAGCGACGCATGACGCATCCGAACGGCCCCGCCCATCGGCGGGGCCGTTTGCCATTGGCGCGCGGCAAAGCGCGCCGCGATGCACGAGGAGGCAGGCGATGTCACAGATCAACCGGCAGGTACTGCTCGTGTCGCGCCCCGAGCGCGAGGCGAGCGTCGACAACTTCAAGCTCGTCGAGACGCCGTTCGCGCCGCTCGCCGACGGCGAGGTGCGCGTGCGCAATCATTTCCTGTCCGTCGATCCGTACATGCGCGGGCGGATGAACGCGGGAAAGTCTTACGCGGAGCCGCAGCCGCTCGGCGAAGTGATGGGGGGCGGCACAGCGGGCGAGGTCGTCGAGTCGCGGAATCCGGCGTTCGCGGTCGGCGACAAGGTGGTCGGCGCCTATGGCTGGCAAGCGTACGGCACGTCGACGGGCAAGGAATTGCGCAAGGTCGACACGACGCACGTGCCGCTGTCCGCGTATCTCGGGCCGGTCGGCATGCCCGGCGTGACCGCGTGGTATGGCCTGAATCGGATCATCCGGCCTCGTGCGGGCGAGACGATCGTCGTCAGCGCGGCGAGCGGCGCCGTCGGCAGCGTCGTCGGGCAGCTCGCGAAGCTCGCCGGCTGCCGCGCGGTCGGCATCGCGGGCGGTGCGGACAAGTGCCGCTACGTCGTCGACTCGCTCGGCTTCGACGCATGCGTCGACTACAAGGCGGGCCGGCTCGCCGACGATCTCGCAGCCGCCGCGCCGAACGGCGTCGACGGCTATTTCGAGAACGTCGGCGGTGCGGTGCTCGACGCGACGCTCGCGCTGATGAATCCGTTCGGCCGCGTCGCGATGTGCGGGATGATCTCGGTGTACGACGGCGCGTCGGCGCCGCTCGCGAACCCGGCGCTGATCCTGCGCGAGCGGCTTCTCGTGCAGGGCTTCATCGTGTCCGAGCATTTCGACGTGTGGCCGGAGGCGCTCGCGCAGCTCGCCGCGCTCGTCGCGCAGAAGAAGCTGCATTACCGCGAGACGATCGCGCAGGGGCTCGAGCGCGCACCCGACGCGCTGCTCGGGCTGCTCAACGGACGCAATTTCGGCAAGCAGCTCGTCGCGCTCGTCTGATGGGCCGTGGCATCATACGGCGCGTGTCCCGAGCTTTCCGTCGGCGCGTTCGCGCCGTTTGCCCGCCGTTTGCCTTTTACGATGCCGCTGAACCCGAAGATTGCGCAGGTGCTCGACATGATCGAGCGCGCGAAACGTCCCGATTATCATGAACAGACGCCCGCGCAGGCGCGCGCGGCCTACGAGAAGAGCGCGCCGATCCTCGACGTCGCGGCAGCACCGATGTTCTCGGTCGAAGACCTGCGGCTGCCGTCGCGCGATGGCGGCGCGTTCGGCGCGCGGCTCTATCTGCCCGTCGAGCCGAGCCTCGCCGAGCCGCTGCCCGCGCTCGTCTACTATCACGGCGGCGGCTTCACGGTCGGCAGCGTGAACACGCACGACGCGCTGTGCCGGATGTTCGCGCGCGACGCACGCTGTGCGGTGCTGTCGGTCGACTACCGGCTTGCGCCGGAGCACCGGTTCCCGACTGCGGTCGATGACGCGGAGGACGCGCTCGTGTGGCTGCACGCGCGCGCGTCGAGCTTCGGGGTCGATCCGGAGCGGCTCGCGGTCGGCGGCGACAGCGCGGGCGGCACGCTCGCGACCGTGTGCGCGGTGCTCGCGCGCGACCGCGGAATCGCGCTCGCGCTGCAACTGCTGATCTATCCGGGGACCACGGGGCACCAGCAGACCGAATCGCACGCACGGCTTGCGAAGGGCTATCTGCTGTCGGCTGACACGATCCAGTGGTTTTTCACGCACTACGTGCGCGACGCGTCGGACCGCGACGACTGGCGCTTCGCGCCGCTCGACGGCACGCGCGGCGCGCCGTCGTTCGAGCGCGTCGCGCCTGCGTGGATCGCGACGGCGGAGTACGATCCGTTGTCCGACGAAGGTGACGCGTACGCGGACAAGCTGCGTGCCGCGGGCAACAAGGTGACGCTCGTCGCGTATGCGGGGATGATTCACGAGTTCTTCAAGATGGGCGGCTTCGTGCCGGAAGTGCGTCTTGCGCATGCGGACGCGGCTTCTGCGTTGCGCGCAGCGTTCGAGGGCGATTGAGCTTGAACGCGAGCGAGGCGATCGGCGGGGCCGGGCGCGGGCTTCGCGAACTGGACGAGCTTCACCGGTCGAGCGAGATTCGTGGCGGCTGCGAGGGCGGGTAGGGTCGGCCGGGCGGCGGATGGTGGCGATCGGCCGATTGCCGCGGCGTGGCATTCGACAGGCGATATCTGCATCGATTTTGCCGCTTGCGGTTGCGATCGGCTGCGACCGGCGGCGCGGCGCGAAACCGCCGGATACGCGGGGCGTGAACGCAGTGCGCAACGCCCGACGCGCGCTGGCTAACGAGGACGCGGCACATGGACAGCATTGAGATCGAAACCGGCGACTGGTCACGGCTGGGCTGCGACGCGTCGCGAATCCGCGATACCGTGTTCGTGCGCGAGCAGCGCATCCCGGCCGAGCTCGACCTCGACGACGACGATCCGCATGCGCGGCACGCGGTCGCGTATCTGGTCGACCGGGTGGCGGGCGCGCGGCGCGCGGTCGCGACGGGGCGGTTGCTGCCGACGGGCGCGATCGGCCGGGTGTCGGTGCTCGCCGACGCGCGCGGCCGCGGCGTCGGCTCGCGGCTTCTGCATGCGCTTCTCGCCGAAGCGCGGGTGCGCGGCGACGCGCTCGTGCGTCTTTACGCGCAGCAGCGCGCGGTCGCGTTCTATTTGCGGCTCGGTTTTCGGATCGTCGGCGAGCCGTTCGTCGAGGCGGGCGTGCAGCATATCGAGATGGCGCGCGAGCCGTGAGCGGTCCGGCGTCGCGCGTGGGCGCCGAATCGGCGCGCGTGACGCGTGCAAGGCGGGACGGAGCACGATCCGTTTGCCGTCCGGTCGGTCAGGCTGGACGCGGGGCGGCGGCATGCGATGAACGGCCGCGATTTCACCGCGACCGCCGATTTTGATACGGCGGCCTATGCTGATCGAATCCCGAGTCCCGAGTCCCGAGTCCCGAGTCCCGAGTCCCGAGTCCCGAGTCCCGAGTCCCGAGTCCCGAGTCCCGAACCCGTCACCGCCGCGCGGCGCCGCCCTCGTCGACGTCGAACGTGAACGCCCGCTCGAACGTGCCCGGCCGCACGATCCGGTGCGAGCCGTCGTCGTCGCAGCGCTCCTTGACGTCGAACCTCAGCCGTCCCTCGACATCGCGCGCGACCCGCAACGCGGTCGTGCCGCGCGATCCGTATTCGGGCGTCTCGATGAACGCCGCAGACAGCGCGCGCTCCCGCTCGAGCGGAATACCCGTGCGCGGCAGCGCGTCGTCGGCGGCCTCGCGGGTGTCGCGCATCATCTCGATCAGCGCGTCGAGGGGGGCGGCCGCGTCGCCCGTGAGCAGCGTGCCGAGCTCGCTGCGCTTCGCGACGAGCTTCGGCCACGGCGCATCGAGCCGCGCGTTCGACAGCCCGTGCACGCCGGGCGCGACGAGCGCGGGGGCGTCGGGCGCCGGCTGTGCGTCGGCCGGGCGGTTGCAGTACCACGCGAGCTCGCCGCGCACGGCGTCGCCGACGAGCAGCGTGAAGCCGTTGTAGAACACGGCCTTTTCGGCGACGATCGCGAGATAGTCGAGCGGCGCAACGTTGTTGCCCGCGAGGAACTCGGAGACGAGCTTGCCGCGCGTGGGCGCGCCCGCGCGGATGTCGAACGGCGCGCGATAGTTGGTGAGCGCGGCGAAGCGGCCGTCGCGCGCGACGCCGAGCCACGTGCCGCCGCCTTCGAGATCGCGGCCCGCCAGCACGTTCGGCGCGTCGCTCCACCAGGACAGCGGCGCGCTCGTGCGGCGGAAGAATTCGTCGCGGTTCGCGGCAAGCGTCAGCACCGGGCCGTGGGTGGCGTCGGGCTGCCAATCGAATACGATCAGGCACATCGGGCGATATCCTCGCTGGGTGAGGCCGGACGGCGCGTTGCGGCGCGTGTCGTCCGGCGGCGCGCGGTAGTCAGGCTTCGGCTTGCAACGCGTAAGGAAGCGGCAGGAATGCGAGCGTCGGACCGCTCGCGGAAGCCAGGTGGACCGCCCCGCTCTCGAGCGCGGCGAGCTTGATCTCGACGAGCGCGTCGACGCCGCCTTCGGGCGCCGCCGCCGCGTTGACGATCATCCCGCACGGCTGACCGGGGTCGTCCGAATGATAGAGCTCGACGCCCGCGTGCGCGGCGTCGGTGTCGACCGCGACGTGCGCGAGCGCGGTGCGGCGCTTGATCGTGCCGCGGTACTGGCTGCGCGCGACGACTTCCTGGCCCGGATAGCAGCCCTTGCGGAAATTGACGCCGCCGATCACGTCGAAGTTGACCATCTGCGGGACGAATTGTTCGACGGCGGGCCGCGTGATCCGCGGCTCGCCCGCGCGCACGTCGAGCCAGTCCCAGACGGCGGCCGACACGCGCGGCAGCGCGGCTTCGAGCGCGGGCAGGCGCGCGTCGAGCTCGACGCGCGTGCCGATCCACAGATAGCGCGCGCGGCCGGCCGCGTCGGACAGGCGGATCAGCGCGCCGGCGGGCGCGTCGACCTTCGTATGGACGCCGTCCGGCAGCGCGTCGAAGACGCCCGACAGCGCGGCGCGCACGTCGCCCGCGAAGCCGACCGCGACGAGTGCGTCGCTCGCGTCGGCGAGCTTCGCCTTCGCGCGCAGCACGAACATCGACAGGCGCTTCTGCGCCGCGGGCTGCACGTCCTTCGACACGAGGAGGCGCACGTCGTGGCCGGCGCGCCACGCGAGGAACGATGCGAGGAGGCGCCCCTTCGGCGAGCAGTAGCCGGCGAGGCGTGCGCTCGCGGCGTCGAGATGTTCGATGTCATTCGTCAACTGGCTGTGCAGGAACGTGGCGGCGTCGGCGCCCGTCACATCGACGATGCCGAACTGTTCGAGCACCGCGAACGCGCCGCGCCCGAGCGCGGCGGCGAAATCGCCGGCGGGCGGACGGGGCAGCGCCGGCAGCGCGGCGGGAACGGCGGCCTGCGTGGCCGGGGAGGCGATCGGTGTGCTCATGGAATGAGGGAACAGTCAATCCTGACTTTGGCAGAGGCGAGCAAGTATTATATGAGTCTTACCTGATTCACGTTCCGCATGTCCCTACTGAAGAAGTGCGCCGCGCTCGCGGCGCTCGCCGTCGTATTGCTGGGCGCCGCGTGCGCGGGCGGCGCCTATTACTGGGCCACCCGGCCCCTCGCACTCGCCGCGCCGACCCTCGACGTCACGATCAAGCCCCGCAGCAGCGTGCGCGGCGTCGCGCTGCAGCTCGCGCACGGCGGCGTGCCCGTCGAGCCGAGGCTCTTCGTCGCGATGACGCGCGTGCTGTTGCTGTCGAGCCGGCTCAAGTCCGGCAACTACGAATTCAAGACGGGCGTGACCCCTTACGAGGTGCTGCAGAAGGTCGCGCGCGGCGACGTCAACGAGTCCGTCGTCACGGTGATCGAGGGCTGGACGTTCCGGCGGATGCGCGCGGAGCTCGACGCGAACGCCGCGCTCGCGCACGCGAGCGCCGGGATGAGCGACGCGGAGCTGCTGCGCGCGATCGGCGCGCCCGACGAGGCCGTCGCGCGTGGCAGCGGCGAGGGCCTGTTCTTTCCGGATACCTATCTGTTCGACAAGGGCACGAGCGACCTGAACGTCTATCGCCGCGCGTACAAGCTGATGCAGATGCGCCTCGCCGACGCGTGGACGGCGCGCCGGCCCGGCCTGCCGTTCAAGACGCCTTACGAAGCGCTGACGATTGCGTCGCTCGTCGAGAAGGAGACGGGGCACGCGGCCGATCGCGGATTCGTCGCGGGCGTGTTCGCGAACCGCCTGCGGGTCGGGATGCCGCTGCAGACCGATCCTTCGGTGATCTACGGAATGGGCGACGCGTACGCCGGGCGGCTGCGCAAGCGCGATCTGCAGACCGACACTCCGTACAATACCTACACGCGCCGCGGGCTGCCCCCGACGCCGATCGCGCTGCCGGGCGAGGCGGCGCTCTACGCCGCGGTGAACCCCGCGGCGACGTCCGCGCTCTATTTCGTCGCGAAGGGCGACGGCACGAGCGTTTTTTCCGACACGCTCGGGGATCACAACAAAGCCGTGGACAAATACATACGAGGTCAATGAATGGCGCGTGGCAAATTCATCACGTTCGAAGGGATCGACGGCGCGGGCAAGACCACGCATCTGCAGTGGTTCTGCGACCGGCTCCAGGAAAGGCTCGGGCAAAGCGGCAAGCACGTCGTCGTCACGCGCGAGCCAGGCGGCACGCGGCTCGGCGAGACGCTGCGCGAGATTCTCCTCAACCAGCCGATGGATCTCGAGACCGAGGCGCTCCTGATGTTCGCCGGCCGGCGCGAGCATCTCGCGCTCGTGATCGAGCCCGCGCTCGCGCGCGGCGACTGGGTCGTGTCGGACCGCTTCACCGACGCGACGTTCGCGTACCAAGGCGGCGGGCGCGGGCTGCCGCGCGACAAGCTCGAGGCGCTCGAGCGCTGGGTGCAGGGCGGTTTCCAGCCGGACCTGACGGTGCTGTTCGACGTGCAGCCGCAAGTCGCGAGCGCGCGCCGCGGCGCGGTGCGAATGCCTGACAAGTTCGAGAGCGAGTCCGACGCGTTCTTCGCGCGCACCCGCGCCGAGTACCTGCGCCGCGCGCAGGAGGCGCCGCATCGTTTCGCGATCATCGATTCGAGCGAGCCGATTCCGCAGATCCGCAAGAAGCTCGAAGGCGTGCTCGCCGCGCTGTGACGAAAGGAAGACGCGAACGATGATCTATCCGTGGCAGACCGACGACTGGAACCGCCTACAGGCGCTGCGCGCGCATTGGCCGCACGCGCTGCTGCTGTACGGCCAGGCGGGGATCGGCAAGCTCGCCTTCGCGCAGCATCTCGCGAAGGGTTTTCTGTGCGAGGCGCCGCATGAGCGCGGCGAGCCGTGCGGCGCGTGCGCCGCTTGCACGTGGTTCGAGCAGGGCAATCATCCCGATTACCGGATCGTCGTGCCGGAGGCGCTCGCGGGCGAGCTGCCGGGCGCGGCCGACGAGCCGAAGGCCGCCGACGCCGACGAAGGCGGCAAGAAGACCAAGACGCCCAGCAAGGAAATCAAGATCGAGCAGGTGCGCGCGCTCGTCGACTTCTGCGGGATCGCGTCGCATCGCGGCGGCGCGCGCGTCGTCGTGCTGTATCCGGCCGAGGCGCTCAACGTCGCGGCCGCGAACGCGCTGCTGAAGACGCTCGAGGAGCCGTCCGCGGGCGTCGTGTTCCTGCTCGTGTCCGCGCGCATCGACCGGCTGCTGCCGACGATCGTGAGCCGCTGCCGCCAGTGGCCGATGACGGTGCCCGCGCCCGACGCGGCCGCGGCCTGGCTCGCGGCGCAGAACGTCGCCGATGCGAATGCGCTGCTCGCCGAAGCGGGCGGCGCGCCGCTCGCCGCGCTCGCGCTCGCGAGCGACGAGAACCGGCCGCTGCGCGACTGGACGCTCGCGCAGCTCGCGGCGGGCGCCGCGTGCGATCCGTTCGCGTGCGGCGAGACGCTGCAGAAGCTGCCCGTGCCTGTCGTGCTCGGCTGGCTGCAGCGCTGGCTGTATGATCTGCTCGCCGAGCGCGCGGCGGGCGCGCCGCGCTACTTCCCCGCGCAGCGGGCGGCGCTCGCGCGCTGCGCGGCGGCGCTCGACGCGAACGCGTTCGCGCGCTTCCAGAAGACGGTCACGCGGCAGCGCGCGGTGGAGAACCATCCGCTCGGCGCGCGCCTCGTGTTCGAAGAGCTGTTTCTCGGCTACCGCGAGCTGTTCGCGTAGTCCTGCCCAACCGTTTCGCCCATCGAATCGCCATCCATGACTCAGCTTGCCTACCGCGACGCCACGCCCGACGATCTGTCCGATATCGTCGCGATCTACAATTCGACGGTCGCGTCGCGCCGGGTGACGGCCGATACCGAGCCCGTGACGGTCGACAGCCGCCGCGCATGGTTCGACGCGCACGATCCGCACGCGCGGCCGCTGTGGGTCGTCGAGGAAGCGGGGCGGGTGATCGCGTGGCTGAGCTTCTCCGATTTCTACGGCCGTCCCGCATACGGCCACACGGCGGAGATCAGCATCTATCTCGACGAGACCGCGCGCGGCAAGGGGCTCGGCGGCAAGCTGCTCGAACTCGCGCTCGCGAAGGCGCCCGAGCTCGGCGTCCACACGGCGCTCGGCTTCATCTTCGGTCATAACGAGCCGAGCCTGCGGCTCTTCGCGCGCCACGGCTTTTCGACCTGGGGCACGCTGCCGCGCGTCGCGGTGCTCGACGGCGTCGAGCGCGATCTCGTGATCGTCGGCAGGCGGCTCGTCGACGCGTAAGCGCGCGCGGGTTTATCCGCCGGGCCGCCGCCGCGCGCAGCAAGGAATTCATCATGTTCGTCGATTCTCACTGTCACATCAATTTCGAAGGGCTCGCCGACCGTCTGCCGCAAGTGCTCGACAACATGCGCGAGCACGGCGTCACGCACGCGCTCTGCGTGTCGGTCGATCTCGAGACGCTGCCGTCGGTGCTCGCGATCGCGCGCGATCACGACAACGTCTTCGCGTCGGTCGGCGTGCATCCGGATCACGAGGACGCGAAGGAGCCGACGCTCGCCGAGCTCGTCGAGCTCGCCGCGCATCCGAAGGTCGTCGCGATCGGCGAGACGGGTCTCGACTACTACCGTCTCGACGGCCGTTCGATCGCCGACATGGAATGGCAGCGCGAGCGCTTTCGCACGCACATCCGCGCCGCGCACGCGACGGCCAAGCCGCTCATCGTCCATACGCGCGCGTCGTCGGAAGACACGCTGCGGATCATGGCCGAGGAGCGCGCGAGCGTGCCGGGCGGCGTGATGCACTGCTTCACCGAGCCGTGGTCCGTCGCCGAAGCGGCGCTCGCGCAGAACTTCCACATCTCGCTCTCCGGCATCGTCACGTTCAAGAACGCGACCGACGTGCAGGACGTCGCGCGGCGCGTGCCGCTCGACCGTCTGCTGATCGAGACCGATTCGCCGTACCTTGCGCCCGTGCCGTATCGCGGCAAGCCGAATGAACCTGCGTACGTCAGTTATGTCGGACGCTTTATCGCGGCGCAACGCGGGATGACCGACGAGGCGCTCGCCGCCGCGACGTCGCGGAACTTTTTCCGGCTGTTCAAGATCGCCCGCGCGGGCGACGCCAGCCCAGTCAACCAGGGGTAGGAGCTGAAAAAATGAAGTCGATCAAATACTTGTCGAAACAGTGCGCGATGGGCGCCGTGCTGCGCACGCTCGCGGTCGCGGGCGGGCTCGGCGCGCTCGCGGCGGCGTCCGCGCACGCGGAGTCGCTCGACGGGATCGTGAAGGCCGTCAAGTTCGACGACATCAAGGACATCTCGAAGCAGCTGAAGAACGGCCTCGACCCGAACACGATCGCGCCGAACGGCGATCCGCTCATCGTGGTCGCCGCGCGCGAGAAGTCCGATCAGGTCGCCGCCGCGCTCGCCGCCGCGCCGAACGTCGATCTCGACAAGGAGGACAAGGCGGGCGAGAACGCGCTGATGCTCGCCGCGCTGAACGGCGATCTGCCGCTCGTGAAGCTGCTCGTCGACAAGGGCGCCGAAGTGAGCAAGAAGGGCTGGGCGCCGCTCCATTACGCGGCGACGAACGGCAGCGACGTCGTCGTCAAGTACCTGCTCGACAAGTCCGCGTACATCGACGCCGCGTCGCCGAACGGTACGACGCCGCTGATGATGGCCGCGCGCGGCAACCACGGCTCGACCGTCACGCTGCTGCTCGACCAGGGCGCCGATCCCGCGCTGAAAAACCAGCTCGGCATCACCGCGCTCGACTTCGCGAAGCACTACAACGCGCCGGACGCGACCGCGATCCTGTCGAAGCGCACGGTGCGCATCGGCGACGCGCCAGCGCCGAACGCGCAAAAGAGTGCAAAATAACGGTTTTCGGCGCGGCGTCCTGCCGCGCCTTTCGTCGTATCGGCGGTTTCGCCTTCTGACATAAGGAAGATTCATGTTGCGGGCTATGTTTTGTGCCGCCGCGCTCGCCGTGCCGCTGACGGCGGCCGCCTTTACGGCCGGCGACCTCGACAAGCTGTGCGCGAAGACCGACGTCAAGTCGCGGGCATCGTGCGCGGCGTACATCGAAGGCGCGGCGGACGGCGTCTACAACACGATCGACGCGATCGGCGGCACGACCGGGCCGCGCGTCGGCCAGTACTTCTGCCTGCCGCCCGACATCAAGGCGCAGCAGATGACCGACGCGGTGCGCAAGTACATCGCGGAGAATCCGAAGCTCGCCGACTACAACGCGAGCACGGCAGTGTCGCTCGGGCTCGGCAAGGCGTTTCCCTGCCGCAGCTATTGATCCGGGCCGGCCGCCGCCCCAGCGCGGAGACGCGTTCCCTGCGAACCTGACTTAGACACGGCGCGCATGATGACGATCGACGACCTGTGGCGCATTGCCGATGCGCCGCTTCATACCTGGCTCGGCACGCTCGTCGTGTCGGCGCTCGTGGTGCTCGTGGTCGCGGGCATTCACCGGATCGGCGCGCGCATCGTCGTGCCGATCGCGCGGCCTTATCCGTTCATGAGCGTGATCGTGTCGTACGTCGACCGGCCGTCGCTCGTCCTGCTGTCGTTCCTTGCGCTCGAATTCCTGTGGCTGCAGGTCGCCGACGCGCTGCCGCACGCGGCCGGGCTGCGCACGCTCGCCGCGGTCGGCACGATCGTGTCGCTGACGTGGCTGCTGATGCGGCTCGCCGCCGCGGTCGGCGACGCGATCATCCGCGCGCATCCGATCGATACGTCTGACAACCTGGAGGCGCGGCGCATCCACACGCAAACCCGCGTGCTCGCGCGGACCGTGATGGTGCTGATCGTGGTCATCGGCACGGGCGCCGCGCTGATGACGTTCCCGAACGTGCGGCAGGTCGGCGCGAGCCTGCTCGCATCGGCGGGCGTCGCGGGCCTCGTCGCCGGCATCGCCGCGCGCCCGGTGCTCGGCAACCTGATTGCCGGGCTGCAGATCGCGCTGTCGCAGCCGATCCGGCTCGACGACGTCGTCATCATCCAGGGCGAGTGGGGGCGCATCGAGGAAATCACGGGCACTTACGTATCGGTGCGCCTGTGGGACCAGCGGCGGCTCGTCGTGCCGCTGCAGTGGTTCATCGAGAATCCTTTTCAGAACTGGACGCGCAGCAGCGCCGAGCTGATCGGCACGGTGTTCCTGTACGTCGACTACCGGTTGCCGCTCGATCCGCTGCGCGCGGAGCTTGCGCGGATCGTCGCCGCCGCGCCTGAATGGGACGGCCGCGTGCAGGTGCTGCAGGTGACCGACGCGACCGAGCGCTCGATGCAGTTGCGCGCGCTCGTCAGCGCGCGCGATTCGTCGCTCGCGTGGGATTTGCGCTGCCGCGTGCGCGAGGGGCTCGTCGCGTTCATCAACGCGCACTATCCGCATTGCCTGCCGCGCGAGCGCGCCGAATGGACGACGCCCGGCGCGGCCGCGCGCGAGCCGCAGCCGGGTGAGCGCGTACTCGAACCGGCCGCGAGCACCGCGGCGTTTACCGCGGCCGATCCGACGGCGTCGGAGACCAGCGCGCCGCGCGCGCCGTAATCGAGCGGAGCGCGTCGCGACGGGCGGCGTGGCGTCGGGCGTGCCGCAGTGCGCATCGTGTGCGGGGCTGAAACGTCACGGAAGCGGTCCGTGATGCTCGCCGGCTCCGGACCGGCTCGCACACGCTTCGATCCACGTTCGCTTCATTCATTTTCGATTCGCCGATTCAATCGATTTTCCTTCCGATGCCGCATCTCACCGCACTCGCCATCGCCAATTACCGATCGCTGCGCGAACTCATCGTGCCGCTCGCGACGCTCAACGTGATCACCGGGCCGAACGGCAGCGGCAAGTCGAGCCTGTATCGCGCGCTGCGCCTGCTCGCGGATACCGCGCAAGGCCGCGTGATTCCGTCGCTCGCGCGCGAGGGCGGGCTGCCGTCGACGCTGTGGGCGGGGCCCGAGCGCTTCTCCCGCGGGATGCTGACGGGTGAGGTGCCGGTGACGGGCACGGTCCGCAGCGAGCCGGTGAGCCTGAAGCTCGGCTTCGCGTGCGACGACTTCGGCTACGCGATCGACCTCGGGCTGCCGCCGCCGAACGGCGAGACCGAGTTCGGGCTCGATCCGGTCGTCAAGCGCGAGTGCATCTGGGCCGGGGCGATGCCGCGGCCGTCGACGCTCCTCGTCGACCGGCGCGGTGCGCAGCTTCGCACGCGCGACGAAGCGGGCGACTGGCAGGCCGTGCCGCAGCCCGTCGCGAGCTTCGACAGCATGATGACCGAGTTCTCGGACCCGCGCGGCGCGCCAGAGATGATCGCGGTGCGCGAGCGGATTCGCTCGTGGCGCTTCTACGATCATTTCCGCACCGACGCGCTCGCGCCCGCGCGGCTTCCCCAGGTCGGCACGCATACGCCGGTGCTGTCCGACGACGGCGGCGATCTGGCGGCCGCGCTGCAGACGATCTACGAGATCGGCGCGGCCGCGGCGCTCGATGCGGCGATCGACGACGCGTTTCCCGGCGCACGGATCGAGATCGACAATCCCGGCAAGCGCGGCCGCTTCGAGGTGCTGATGCGGCAGCCGGGGCTGTTGCGGCCGCTGCGCGCGGCCGAGTTGTCGGACGGCACACTGCGTTATCTGCTGCTCGTCGCGGCGCTCTTGACGCCGCGTCCGCCGGCGCTTCTCGTGCTGAACGAACCGGAGACGAGCCTGCATCCGGATTTGCTGCCCGCGCTCGGCCGGCTGATCGCGCAGGCGGCCGAGCGTTCGCAGGTGATCGTCGTGTCGCATGCGGCGCGTCTCGTCGCGTCGCTCGATCGCGAGCCGGGCAGCCATTCGATCGTGCTCGAGAAAGAGCTGGGCGCGACGCGGATCGTCGATGCGGATGCGCTCGACCGGCCGGCGTGGAAGTGGCCGGCGCGGTAAATGCGTCCGCACGCGCTCACACGGACGGCGAGGGCGGCGCGACGGCCGTGGGGGCGCGGGCGTGTGATTGGCTCGTTCATTCGTTCGTTCGCCCGGCATGGCATGGCTTGGCTCGATATGGCTTGGCTCGGTAAGGCTTGGCTCGGTAAGGCTTGGCTTGGCGCCGAGCTGGCGGCGCAACCGGGCGCGACGGTCGGACTCACGAGCGCCTGTTGAGCACTCACGAGCGGCGAGCGACGCGTGATGCGTGACGATCGGCAAGTCCCGAGCGGCCAGCGGTGTCGAAGGTCGGCGGTACGAGGGCTGGAGGCGACAAGCGAGATAAGCGGCCGAACGCGATCAAGCGCGGCGTCGTACGGCGTATTGCGGCGCACCACGACGCCGCCTATCCGAACGCCGGGCCCCGGCAAAACGCGGCGAAAATCGCCAAAAAGGGCCATGTTGCTGGACAATGCCTGCCGCGGCTGCAACCATGCGGCTGGTCCGAGTGTATCCCGCCTGTAACAAGCCCCAAAAAATGCAATCGGCCCGCTGGGTCGCGCGTCAATCGCCAATAATGACAGTTTGCGGGCGCTGCCCGACGCCGGCTCGCTGGCTGGCCGCCACTGGAGATCGTACCCATGAGAATTGCGCAGATCGCCCCGTTGACCGAGTCGGTGCCGCCGAAGCTGTACGGCGGAACCGAGCGCGTCGTGTCGTACATCACCGAGGCGCTCGTCGACCTGGGCCATGACGTGACGCTGTTCGCGAGCGGCGACTCGATCACGCGCGCGAAGCTCGACGCGGTATGGCCGCGCGCGCTGCGGCTCGATTCGTCGATTCGCGACCGGATCGCGCCGCACATGCTGCTGATGGAGACCGTCGCGCGCCGCGCTCGAGACTTCGACGTGCTCCATTTCCACATGGACTACTACTCGTTCTCGGTCTTCAAGCGTCAGGAAACGCCGTTCGTGACGACGCTGCACGGCCGTCTCGATCTGCCCGAGCAGCAGCCGGTGTTCGACACGTTCGACACCGCGCCCGTGATCTCGATCTCGAACGCGCAGCGTCAGCCGATGCCGCAGGCGAAGTGGCTGACGACCGTCTACCACGGGCTGCCGGAGACGCTCTACACGCCGCAGCCCGTCGAGCAATCGTATCTCGCGTTCCTCGGCCGGATCTCGCCGGAAAAGCGCGTCGACACGGCGATCCGGATCGCGCAGCGCTGCGGGATGCGCCTCCGGATCGCCGCGAAGATCGATGCGGCGGACGAAGAGTATTTCGAGCGCGAGATCAAGCCGCTCTTCGCGCTGCCGCATGTCGAGTACATCGGCGAGATCGCCGATCACGAGAAGGCCGCGTTCCTGTCGGGCGCGCATGCGCTGCTGTTCCCGATCGACTGGCCCGAGCCGTTCGGCCTCGTGATGATCGAAGCGATGGCGTGCGGCACGCCCGTCATCGCGTTCAATCGCGGCGCGGTGCCGGAGGTAATCGACGAGGGTATGTCGGGGTTCATCGTCGAGGACGAGATCAGCGCCGTCGCGGCCGTGAACCGGCTGCACACGCTGTCGCGCGAGCGCGTGCGCGCGCGCTTCGAAGAGCGCTTCACGTCGCGCCGGATGGCGCAGCAATACGTCGACGTCTATCAATCGCTGATTCGCGCGCAGAAGCGCGCGCGCTTCAAGGTAATCGATTCGGCGTCTTGAGCGAACGAGGGCTGCGCGTATCGCGCCGCCCGCCGCGCGCGGCCGGTCGTCGGATCGGACCATCGGACGGCGCACGAAAAAAAAAACGGCGATGCGCATGAAAGCGCATCGCCGTTTTCGCGGCGGCCGCCGCTTGCCGTCGGTGCGGCGGCCAGGCGTGTCGGCGTCAGATCTTCAGCTTCGTGACCTTCGTGCCGCTGATCGACACGTCGCCCATCAGGCCGGCGTTCGTCAGCACGACTACTTCGACGGGCGCAGTCGCCGTCGTCGTGTCGATCGCGCCGTTCGCACCCATCTTCACGAGCGCGACCGATGCGTCGGCGCCTGCGGCCCAGCCTTCCGAGCCGCGGAACTTGTCGAGCGCGTCCTGCGTCATGAACAGGAACACGATCGCCTTCGACTGCGCGCCTGCCTGCAGGCCGACTGACAGCGACGACGTGTTGTAGTAGCCGACCGTCGCACCGCCGACGCGCAGCGAGCCGTTGCCGGTCTGGCCGCCGATGATGAGACCCGCCTGGATCACGTCCGGGAACACGAGCACGCCGCGCGACTTCGCGACGAGTTCACGCGAGCCGGGCACCGTCGAGTACAGGCGCGACAGCGTCGCGTCGACGCTTGCATCGATGGCTTGACGCTTCGACGCGTTGGTCGCGGCGGTGGCGGGCTTGTCCGGCGTCGTCGTGCAACCGGCGAGCGCCAAGCTGCCCACGACGAGCGCGGCGGCGGCTTTCAACACGAGATTGCGTTTCTGCATCGTTTTTCTCCATCAAGTGTAGATCAGCGTGATTCCCGCGAACGGGCATGTCACGCGGGACTTTATAACACAGCGAATCGCTTCGCCTTACCGCTGTAAGGTGAAAGACCGTCAAATCGCATTTCATTGTGCGACGGCGCCCGTATGCGCGCGTTGTCCTGGGCCAAGGTTTGCTTCGGTGAACGATGTCTCGTACTGCGCAACTTCAGTGAGGGGAAACGGGCGGCTTGATGGGCGGGCGCCTCAGTGCGCGGCGCACGAGGCCGATCACCACGCCGCACGCGAACAGGAACGCGGCGGGGACGATCCAGTAGCCGACGAACGCATGCCACAGATAGCTCGCGAGCGTATGCCTGCGCACCGCGAATTCGTCGCGCGCCTCCTGCTGGCGGCGTGCGTTCGCCGCCAGCACGTCGGCAGGGCAGCCCGCCGCGCGCGCTTCGTCCGGCTCGCCACGGCAGACCGCCGCCGCGCCCGCCGCGCGTTGCGCGTCGGTGAGTTCCCAGGTCGTCAGCGCGAGCTTGAGGTCGGCGTGGTTGTAGGCCATCTCCTCGCGGATCTCACGCACGGCGACGATCGCGACGGGCACCGCCCAGAACACGATTACGATCAGCCAGCGGCGGAACCAGCGGCTTTGTCTCCATGCCATCCCGTGCCTCCGTTTGATGCGCGGTGCGCATCCGTCATGAGGGCGGCCCGATGGCAATTCTTTTGAGTGGGGAGGGCCGCGCTGCAGCCATCATAGAAGAAAATGCGGCCAAATGCCGCAGTCGGCCGCGCGCCGACGCGTGCGCCGCAAAATAAAATGCCGCGCCCGTCGAAACGGTGCGCGGCATCGTGCCGATTCGCTGGAGGCGTCAGGCGGCAGGCTTCGCCGACAGGCAGTCCTTCATGAACGCCTTGCGGGTGTCGCCCGTCTTGCCGGCGGCTTGCGTGTTGCAGGCCTTCATTTTTTCCTGCTGCGACATCTTCTTCGCCGGCTTCGCCGACAGGCAGTCCTTCATGAATGCCTTGCGCTCGTCGCCCGTCTTGCCGGCAGCCTGCGCGTTGCAGGCCTTCATCTTGTCCTGTTGGCTGTTTGCGGCAAACGCGGGCGAAGCCAGCATGCCGCCGACGAGCAGCGCGGCCATCAGCGATCGGATCTTCATTGGACACTCCCAGTGGGTGAATTGCATCTTGTTCGATAAGCCGCGAATCGCGCGGCTGCGCGGGTCGCGGTTTGCATTATGGCAAATCGGCGCTGAAACGACAAAATACTCGGGAAAACGAGCGGTTCGCTATTTTTCGCGTGAAGCGGGCGCGGCGGCCCGGCGCAGGATGCGGCCAACCGCTGCGGCCGAATTGTTTTTAGAAAGATTGTAAACATTTCGACGCCGCGGGCTTTTCGGGCGGACGCCCGATGCCGGCGCCGTGTACCCGGGCGAAGCCGGGCCGCGCGGCGATGCCGTCGAATCTGTCTATTTCGAGATAACGCGAGCCGGCGCGGCGCATGCGAATCGGCGCGATGCGAACGCATCGCGCGGGAGTGCGAACGATTGTGACGCGCACCGCACACCCGGCGCGTGCGGCTTGGGCCGCGCGCCCGCGCACTCGGGATAACTCCGCCCTTGCCGGACAGTGGTCCGCTGCCGTTACAATCGCGGCCATGAACGCATCGACATCTTCCAATACCCCCAACGTTTCGAGCGCGGCGCCGCGCGCGCTGCCACGCATCGCCGTCCTCGCGACGGGCGGCACGATCGCGGGCGCGGCGCCCGACGCCGCGCAGACGGCCGGCTACCAGGCGGGCGCGCTCGGCGTCGACCGGCTGCTTGCCGCGGTACCCGCGCTCGCGCAGATCGCGACGATCGAGGCCGAGCAGATCGCGAGCATCGACAGCAAGGACTTGTCGCCCGCACTATGGACGACGCTCGCCGAGCGGATCGACACGCTTGCCGCCAATGACGCGATCGACGGCATCGTGATCACGCACGGCACCGACACGCTCGAAGAAACCGCGTACCTGCTGCATCTGACCGTGAAGACCGCGAAGCCCGTCGTGATGACGGCGGCGATGCGGCCCGCGACCGCGCTGTCGTCCGACGGCCCGCTCAACCTGCTGAACGCGGTGGCGGTCGCAGGCAGCACGGCGGCGCGCGGGCAGGGCGTGCTCGTTGCATTCAACAACCGGATCCATTGCGCGCGCGACGTCGTGAAGACGAGCACCTACGCGGTCGACGCGTTTCATTCGCCGGAACTCGGCGCGCTCGGCTGGGTGCAGGACGGCCGCATCGAATTCGCGCGCCGCGCGACTCGCCCGCACACGCTCGACTCGCGCTTTTCGATCGGCGCGGCATGGCCGCAGGTCGAGGTGATCGTCAGCTACGCGGGCACATCGCGCGCGATGGTCGACGCATGCGTCGCCGCGGGCGCGCGCGGGCTCGTCGTCGCGGGCACGGGCAACGGATCGATCCACGCGACGCTGCAGACGGCGCTCGCCGAGGCGGCGGCGAAGGGCGTCGCGGTCGTGCGCGCGTCGCGCGTCGGCTCGGGCCACGTGATGCGCAACGGCGCAGCGAACGACGACGCGCTCGGCTTCGTGAGCGCGGGCTCGCTCAACCCGTACAAGGCGCGCGTATTGCTGATGCTCGCACTCACAGCGGGCGTCGCCGGCGTGCACGAATTGCAGCAGATATTCGACACGTATTGATCGGCGCGCGCAGCGCGCGGCTTGCCGAGCGGGCCGCAGCGCACCGCGTCGAATCGCGCGTCGAATCGATTCGGAGGAAACATCGACGCGCAAGAAAAAAGCGGACCCGCAAGTCCGCTTTTTTCATGATGCCCGCTGCGCGCGCGTCGTTCAGGACTGCGGCGGAATGACGAGCTTCTGGCCCGGGTAGATCCTGTCCGGGCTCGACAGCATCGGGCGGTTCGCCTGGAAGATCACGTCGTTCTTCGAGCCGTCGCCGTAGTACTTCTCGGCGATCTTCCACAGGTTGTCGCCGGAGACGACGTCGTGGTACTGCACTTGCGGATCGTCCGGCTGCAGGTCGTCGTCGTTGACGCCCGCGACGCCCTGCACGTTGCCCGCCGCCACCTTGACCTTGGCCTTCGTGTCGAGGTCCGCGACGCTGCCCGACAGCGTGACGGTGCGCGACGCGCCGTCGAATGCGACCGTCAGGTTCGACGTGTCGAGACCCTGTGCGGAGATGTAGTTCTTGATCGCATCGGCGGCCGTCTGATTGGCGGCGGCGGGATCGGCTGCGGCTTGCTCGTCGCTCTTGCCGAGCAGTTTTTCACCCGCCTCTTTGATGAACGAAAGAAGACCCATCGCAACACTCCTTCAGGTGATTGAAAAAAGATGCGCCGTGAAGTCGCGAGAAGCACCGCAGCGGTGCGAAGCTTCTCGAAAGGCGTCGCGAAAGTGTAGGCGCTCGCGTTGCAAATTGCATGAAAAATCGCTTCGGCGAACGTAAAGAAATGTAATACGCGCTATGACGAATCCGACAGACGGACACCCGACGACGACGTCTGACCGACCAAGGCTTCCCCGTCGACGCCGGGTGCCGCTGCGGACCCACCCGCCGCTCTCAGCCGAAAGCGGCTTCATTTGCCTCGTCGCGTGCATGCCGCACGCGGCGAGGCGCCCCATCGAGGATGCGTCGCGCACGCATCGCATTCGATTGCATCGAGCGTCACGCGGACGACTCGTTGTCGTGATAGGCGTCGATGTCGCGGCGAAGGCCGGCGACATCGCGATCCTGTTCCCGCTCGCGCGAACGACGCGCGTGCGAGCTTGCATTCGCGCTTCGTCGCGCCCCGCGTCGCACGATTCGACGGATCGCGCCGGTGCGATCGCTCAGGCGACCTTCGCGTCGCTCGGCGGCTCGCCGATTTCGAAGTTCGACATGATCTCGAGCGCGCGCACGATCGCCGAGTGATCCCACGCGCCGCCGCCGTTCGCCGCGCACACGCCGAGGAGCTGCTGCGCGCTCGCCGTATGCGGCAGCGCGATGTTCATCCGGCGCGCGCCGTCGAGGGCGAGATTCAGGTCCTTGCGATGCAGGTCGATTCGGAAGCCCGGGTCGAACGTGCGTTTCGTCATCCGTTCGCCGTGCAGCTCGAGAATGCGCGACGACGCGAAGCCGCCCATCAGCGCGCGGCGCACGCGCTCCGGATCGGCGCCCGAGCGCGCGGCGAACAGCAGCGCCTCGGCGACCGCTTCGATGTTCAGCGCGACGATGATCTGATTCGCGACCTTGCAGGTCTGGCCCGCGCCGTTGTCGCCGATCAGCGAGACGTTCTTGCCCATCAGATCGAAGAGCGGCTTCGCGCGCTCGAACGCGCGTTGCGGGCCGCCGACCATGATCGTGAGCGTCGCATCGCGCGCGCCGACTTCGCCGCCCGACACGGGCGCATCGAGATAGTCGCAGCCGAGTGCATTGATCTCTTTCGCGAAGTCGCGCGTGTCGAGCGGCGAGATTGAGCTCATGTCGATCACGAGCTTGCCGGCGGCGAGGCCCTTCGCGACGCCGTCGTCGGCGAACAGCACGTTTCGCACGTCGGGCGTGTCGGGCACCATCGCGATCACGATTTCCGACGCCTGCGCGACGGCCGTCGAATCCGCGACGACTTGCGCTCGATCGCGCAGGTCGGCCGGCACCGGATACGCGCCGTTCACGACGAGGCGGTGGCCGCCCTTGAGCAGGTTGCGCGCCATGTGCGCGCCCATGATGCCGAGGCCGATGAAGCCGATCGTTGCCATTGCAGTGTCTCCTGTGAATCCTGTGAATCGTGCGTTCGGAATGAGCGGATGCGCTCGCGTGCGAGCCGGATCAAGCGGCGCTGCGTGCGTGCTTCGCGTCGACGTGCGCGATCCGCTGCCGCCAGCCGAGACCTTCGGCCGTCGTCGTGCGCGGCTTGTATTCGCAGCCGACGTAGCCGTCGTAGCCGAGCGCGTCGAGCAGATCGAACAGATACGCGTAATTGATCTCGCCCGTGCCGGGCTCGTGGCGGCCCGGGTTGTCCGCGAGCTGGACGTGCGCGATCGATCCGATGTGCTGCCTGATCGTCGCCGCGAGCTCGCCCTCCATTCGCTGCATGTGATAGATGTCGTACTGCAGGAACAGATTGTCGGAGCCGACCGCGCGGATCACGTCGAGCGCATCGGCCGAGCGGTTCAGCGCGAAGCCCGGGATGTCGTACGAATTGCACGGCTCGACGAGCAGGCGAATGCCCGCCTGCTTCAATTCGGCGGCGGCGAAGCGCAGGTTCTCGACGATCGTGACGAGCGTCGTGTCGCGCTTCTGGCTCGCCGACGGAATGCCGACGAGGCAATTCACCTGCGGCACCTTCAGCGCGTGTGCATACTCGATCGCGCGGCCGACGCCGTCCCGGAATTCGCCGACGCGATCGGGCAGGCACGCGATCCCGCGCTCGCCCTGGTCCCAGTTGCCCGCAGGCAGGTTGTGCAGCACGAGTCGCAGGCGGTTTGCTTCGAGCCGCTCGGCGAGTTCTTCCTTCGCGTACGGATACGGGAACAGGAACTCGACGGCATCGAAGCCCGCGTCGGCCGCCGCCTTGAAGCGGTCGAGAAACGGCGCCTCGTTGAACAGCATCGTCAGATTGGCTGCGAATTTCGGCATGTCGGTGGTCTCGCTGGTCGGTCAGTTGGGCAAGTCGATCAAATTGATCGGCGAAGCTGATCAATGGCGCAAAGCAATGAAGGCGGCACGCATCAGTCGAGCAGCGAGATCGCGGTCGGCGCATGCTCGGCCTTGTCCGCGAGATCCTCGAACTCGTTGATCGCGTCGATCTCGGCGCCCATCGAGATGTTCGTCACGCGCTCGAGGATCACTTCGACGACGACGGGCACGCTGAACTCGGCCGTCATCTGCCGCGCGCGTTCGAGCGCGGGCGCGATCTCTTCCGGCTCGAACACGCGCAGCGCCTTGCAGCCGAGCCCTTCGGCCACGGCCACGTGGTCGACGCCGTAGCCGTTCAATTCGGGCGCGTTGACGTTGTCGAACGCGAGCTGCACGCAGTAGTCCATGTCGAACGCGCGCTGCGCCTGGCGGATCAGGCCGAGATACGAGTTGTTGACGACGACGTGCACGTACGGCAGCTTGAACTGCGCGCCCACCGCGAGTTCTTCGATCATGAACTGGAAGTCGTAGTCGCCCGACAGCGCGACGATCGGGCGCTGCGGATCGGCCGCGCGCACGCCGAGCGCGGCGGGAATCGTCCAGCCGAGCGGGCCCGCCTGGCCGCAGTTGATCCAGTTGCGCGCCTTGAATACGTGCAGGAACTGCGCGGCCGCGATCTGCGACAGCCCGATCGTGCTCACGTAGCAGGTGTCGCGGCCGAACGCCTTGTTCATCTCTTCGTACACGCGCTGCGGCTTGACCGGCACGTCGTCGAAATGCGTCTTGCGCTGCAGCGTGCGCTTGCGCTGCTGGCAGTCGGCGACCCATGCGCCGCGATCCTTCAGCTTGCCCGCCGCCTCCCATTCGCGCGCGAGCTCGACGAACAGTTCGAGCGCCGCCTTCGCATCCGACGCGATCCCGAGATCGGGGCCGAACACGCGGCCGATCTGCGTCGGTTCGATGTCGACGTGGACGAACTTGCGGCCCTTCGTATAGACGTCGATGCTGCCCGTGTGGCGGTTCGCCCAGCGGTTGCCGATGCCGAGCACGAAGTCGGACGCGAGCAGCGTCGCGTTGCCGTAGCGGTGCGACGTCTGCAGGCCGACCATGCCCGCCATCAGCGGATGGTCGTCGGGAATCACACCCCACGACATCAGCGTCGGAATCACCGGCACGCCGAGCGTTTCCGCAAATTCGACGAGCAGGTGCTCGGCGTTCGCGTTGATCACGCCGCCGCCGGATACGATGAGCGGGCGCTCGGCGTCGTTCAGCATCGCGAGCGCGGCCTCGATCTGCGCGCGCGTCGCGCGCGGCTTGTAGACGGGCAGCGGCTCGTAGGTCGCGATGTCGAATTCGATCTCGGCGAGCTGCACGTCGATCGGCAGGTCGATCAGCACGGGGCCGGGGCGGCCCGAACGCATCAGGTGGAACGCCTGCTGGAACACGCGCGGCACGAGCGCCGGCTCGCGCACCGTGACGGCCCATTTCGTGACGGGTTTCGCGATCGATTCGATGTCGACCGCCTGGAAATCTTCCTTGTAGAGCCGTGCGCGCGGTGCCTGGCCGGTGATCGCGAGGATCGGGATCGAGTCGGCCGATGCCGAGTAGAGGCCCGTGATCATGTCGGTGCCGGCCGGGCCCGACGTGCCGATGCACACGCCGATGTTGCCGGGCGCGGCCCGCGTGTAGCCTTCCGCCATGTGCGACGCGCCTTCGACGTGCCGCGCGAGCACGTGTCCGATCGCGCCCGAGCGGCGCAGCGCCGAGTACAGCGGGTTGATCGCGGCGCCCGGCACGCCGAACGCAGTCTGCACGCCTTCCTTCTCGAGCACGAGCACGGCTGCGTCGACGGCTCTCATCCTGGCCATGAAATGTCTCCTTGTTCGATGCGAATCGCGGGTATCGCTGGTGTCGAAGACACTTTAGGGACGCAGGAAAGGTTTGATAAGATCCGCTCGAGTCGCTTATTTCGAAACTAAAAGTATCGAATGCCGGGCGCATGCGGCGGCGTCGGGCGGGCAGGAGACAGCGGATGGACCGGTTCAAGCAGATCGAAACCTTCGTGCGGGTCGCCGACGCGGGAAGTCTCGCGGCGGCCGCGCTCGAGGAAGGGGTGTCGCCTGTCGTGCTCGGGCGTCGGATCGACGCGCTCGAGAGGCGGCTCGGCGTGAAGCTGATATACCGGTCGACGCGCCGGCTCGTCGTCAGCGAAGACGGCGCGGCGTTCCTCGAACGCTGCCGCGGGCTCCTCTCCGAGTGGGCGCAGGCGGAGAACGAGATCGTGGCCGGACGCCGCGCGGTGAGCGGGCACCTGATCGTGTCGGCGCCCGCAGCGTTCGGCCGCAAGCACGTCGCGCCGCTCGCGCCCGCGTTCGTCGCCGACAAGCCCGACTTGCAGATGTCGTTCAACCTGACCGATCGCGTGGTCGATCTCGTGCGCGAGGGCTACGACCTGTCGATCCGGATCGGCGGCGCGGTCGATCCGAACTTCGTCGCGGTGAAGCTCGCGTCGAACCGGCGCGTCGTGTGCGGGACGCCCGAGTATTTCCGCCGGCACGGCCGGCCGAAGACGCTCGACGACCTCGCGGCGCACAACTGCCTCGCGTTCAACCTGCAGGGCGGGCAGAACCGCGGCTGGTATTTCCGGCGCAACGGCAAGCTCGTGACGATGCGCGTGTCGGGCACGCTCGACTGCAACGACGGCGAGCTGCTGCACCGCTGGGTGTCGGAGGGGCTCGGACTCGGCTGGCGCTCGACATGGGAGATCGCGCAGCAGCTCGCGCGCGGCGAGCTCGAAACCGTGCTCGACGAATACGCGCTGCCCGACTACGACATTCTCGCCGTCTATCCGCAGCAGCGCTACGTGCCGGCGCGGGTTCGCTATTTCATCGACTATCTGCGCGACGTGTACGCGCGGCCCGGATATTGGGAAGGCGCCGAGTGAGCGCGCCGGGCGCCGCGCGCGCGTTCTTTCGCGCGCGGCGCCAGTTCGCCAGTTCGCCAGTTCGCCAGTTCGCCAGTTCGCCAGTTCGCCAGTTCGCCAGTTCGCCAGTTCGCCAGTTCGCCAGTTCGCCAGTTCGCCAGTTCGCCAGTTCGCCAGTTCGCCAGTTCGCCAGTTCGCCA